>DATGIA010000025.1:0-10234 GCA_035307465.1 Steroidobacteraceae bacterium | reverse complement strand
CGACCCCAATGCCCTGCAGCGCGCGCAGCAGCGTCAGCGCCACCGCGCCCCAGATGCCGATCTTCTCGTAAGCGGGTACGAAGGCAATGAGAAACGTGGCGATTCCCATGCAGAGCAGCGTCGCGATGAGGGTCGCCTTGCGGCCGATGCGATCGCCGAAATGGCCGAAGATCGCCGCACCGATCGGCCGGGCGAGGAAGCCCACGAAATAGGTGCCGAAGGCGAGAAACGTGGCCGCGAGGGGATCCTGATTCGGGAAGAAGAGCTTGCCGAAGACCAGCCCGGCCGCGGTGCCATAGAGAAAAAAGTCGTACCACTCGATGGTCGTGCCGATCGTTGAGGCGATCACGGCTTTGCGCAGCTGCGCGCCGTGTTCAGCTTCTGCGAGCGGCGCAGTTGCCTCGATCATGGCCACGGGCACCTCCCTGGGTCGTTGCGGAGGAACAGGTCAGTTGCTGCGGAGGAACGTCGCGCCTGACGATGTCAGCAAATGTGCCAGAATGCAAAACATCGGCGGGATCAGGCCACGGCGAGGAGTGGCTCAGCATGCAGTACGTACGGTTCGGGCAGACCGGCCTCAAGGTGTCGCAGCTCTGTCTCGGCACGATGTCGATGGGCAGCTCCGCCTGGAAACGCTGGGTCCTCGACGAAGAGGCCTCGATCCCCCTCCTGCGGCATGCACTCGATCTCGGCATCACCTTCTTCGATATGGCGGACTGGTATTCCGCCGGGCGCAACGAGGAAGTCGTCGGGCGCAATCTGCTCAAGATGTGCGCGCGGGAGCGACTGGTGCTCGCGACCAAGGTCTACTACCCGATGAGCGATGACCCGAACGATCGGGGACTGTCGCGCAAGCACATCGCAACCTCGATCGATCGCTCGCTCGCGCGGATCGGCAGCGACTATGTCGATCTTTACGTGATCCACGCCTTCGATGCGGACACGCCCGTCGAGGAAACGATGGAGGCCCTGAACGACCTGGTGCGCTCAGGCAAGGTGCGCTACCTCGGCGCCTCCACCATGTATGCCTGGCAGTTCGCGAAGATGAACCACGTGGCCGCGATGAACGGCTGGATGCCCTTCGTCAACATGCAGTGTCAGTACAACGTGCTCTACCGCGAGGAAGAGCGTGAGATGCTGCCCTACTGCCGCGACCGCGGCATTGCCGTCACGAGCTTCAGCCCTCTGGCGCGCGGTTTCCTCGCCCGCGACGCCTCGACCGCGCGCACGGCGCACGATGTCTTCCAGGATTTCTATGGCGACGACATCGATCGCGAGATCGCCCGCCGGGTGCGCGAGCTCGCCGTGCGGCGCGGCGTGAGCGCGGCGCACGTGGCACTCGCCTGGGTGGCCGGCAGCCCCCACTCCACGATACCGATCGTGGGCGCGGCGAACAGCGCCCACCTCGACGTGGCCGTCCAGGCGCTCGAGCTGCGGCTCGACGCCGCCGAGCGCAGCTTCCTCGAGGCCCCCTACCGGCCGCGGGACGAGATCAACGATCAGAATCCCCTGCGGCGTCCCCGCGCGCTCCATCCAGGCTGAGACCAGGCGCCCCCACTGCTCGAGCCGGCGCAGGCTCTCCAGCCGCTCAGGGGCTCAACCACCGGCTGTCCTGGCGCACCTCGATCACGGTCGGACGATCCGCACGCAACGCCTCCTGCAGGGAGTGCGCCAGGTGCTCGGCGCTCGTGGCACGCGTCGCATGGCAACCGAGGCTCTGCGCCAGGCCCAGGAAGTCCGGGCTCTTCGGCTCGACGCCGATGCGCGGAATCTGCTGCTGATCCATCCGGTCGACGATCTCCTTCAGCGCCTCGTTGTTCCACACGATGACCGGCAGCGCGAGGCGCTCTTCCGCCGCCGTCGCCAGCTCATTGATCGTGAACATGATCCCACCATCGCCCGCGACCGCGAGGATCGGCCGATCGGGTGCGCCGATCTTGGCGCCGATGGCCATCGGCAACGCGACCCCCAGGGAGCAGTAAGTGCCCGAATAACACCAGCAGCGCTCCATCTCCATCGGCATCGCGAAGGTGCCGCTGTACACGATCTGCGAGGCATCGCCCATCACGAGGGTGTTTGCAGGAACGGCCGAGCGCACGATCCTCCAGACCCGGGCGTGCAGCTGCTCCAGAGGGGTCATGCTCGCGGCATTGCGCGCAAGGACGTCGCGCGCCCGCCGCTCGCCGTCCGGGCGCTGCGAGCGCGGCGTGCGGCTGCGAAGCGCGGCGCTCAGCGCGCGCAGAGCGCCGCGCGCATCGGCCTGGATCGCGAGCGCCGCACCATACACCGCGGTGAGCTCCCGCGGATCGATGTCGATGCGGATGATCTCGCCCGCGATGTCGAGCTTCGGCAGGAAGTGATCACCCGCGCCGACCTGCGAGCCCACCAGGAGCACCACGTCCGATTCGCCGAGCGCCTGCTGACTCGCCTTCTGCAGGAGCGAGCAGCCCAGGGACAAGGGGTGGGATTCCGGCAGTATGCCCTTGCCCGCGCTCGTCGCCAGAACCGGCGCTCCGATCCGCTCCGCGATCTCAGTCAAGGCACTGCGCGTGCCGAGCGCGCCGCCGCCCACGAGGATCAGCGGGCGCTCGGCCCGCGCCAGATGATCCGCCGCCTCCTCGACCGCCCCCGCATCGGGCATCGGCAAGGACGGCGCGCGGCGCGTCTTCCAGTCCCCCTCCACCGCCTCCGGCAGGACGTCCCGCGGAAGCGACAGATGTACGGGGCGGGGCCGGCTGCTGCGAAACAACCCATAGGCTCGCGCAAGCAATTCCGGTATCTCCTCGGGATATCGCACCAGGGCACTGAAGCCGGTGAACCCCGCGGTCACCGCCGCCTGATCGTTGAGCTCGTGAATCGCGCCCCAGCCCTTGCCCTGCGTGCGCGTGGCGCACGCGCCGGAGAGCACGAGCATGGGCTGCGAATCGCAGTATGCCTGCGCGATGCCGGTCGCCGCGTTGGTGACGCCGGGTCCCGCGATGATCGTGCACACACCGGGCTTGCCGGTCGCGCGGGCATAGCCGTCGGCCATGAGGCTTGCGCCTTGCTCGTTGCGACACTGCACGTGCCGGATGCCGGCGCGGCCGATGCCGCGATACAGCTCGAGCGTCATGGTCCCCGCCATGCCAAACACCGTGTCGACCTCGTAGGCCGAGAGCAGCTTCATCACGGCCTCACCGCATGTCATGCCTGTTGTCCTCCCGTCGTGAATGGTGGGCCCGCTCGGACTCGAACCGAGGACCAAGGGATTCACTTTGACCCACCGTTTCCGGCGGGAGTGGACTATCTCTTCACCCCGGTGGGGTGCGGGACGCTCGTGCCTGTCATTAAGCGCACTCAAAAAGCGCTCAGGTAGTCTCTGCACCTTCCGGCGGTGCACCGCCGGCTTGGCTCAGGATTGCCATCGGTAAAGACCGGTGAGGTTTCCCTGAATTCATCCCGTCCACTTCACACCTTGCGATGTGAAGGCACCTTCGATCGATGAGTCCCCTGCTCTAACCAACTGAGCTACAGGCCCGTCGCGGGCATCCTATCACGTCGGCCCGCGGGCCTTCAGGTAAGGTAGCCGCCGTGTCCTTGTCCGCGCTGCAACCGCTGCCGATCGACGTCGCGCTGGCCGCGCTCGAGGCGGCGCTCGCACGGTCGAGCCGCGTGCTCCTCGAGGCGCCGCCCGGCGCCGGCAAGAGCACGCACGTGCCGCTCGCCCTGCTCGACGCGCCCTGGCTTCGAGGCCGGCGCATCCTCATGCTCGAGCCACGCCGGCTCGCCGCGCGTGCGGTGGCCGAGCGAATGGCGCATCTGCTCGGCGAGAGCGTCGGACGGCGCATCGGCCTGCGCACGCGGCTCGACACACGCGTGAGCGGCGCGACCCGCATCGAGGTGGTGACGGAGGGCGTGCTCACCCGCCTGCTGCAGTCGGATGCCGCGCTCGAGCCGTTCGGTGTCGTGATTTTCGATGAGTTCCACGAGCGAAGTCTGCAGGCCGATCTCGGGCTCGCGCTCAGCCTCGAGAGTCAGCAGACGCTGCGCGAGGACCTGAAGCTGCTGGTGATGTCCGCGACGCTCGATGTCGAGCCGCTGGCGCGGCTGCTCGAGCATGCGCCGGTGGTCAGCGCGACCGCGCCGAGCTTCGAGGTCGAGACGCATTACGTGGCTCGCCGCCCCGAGCTCGCACTCGAGAAGCAGATGGCGCAGCTCATCCGCGCCGCCCTTCGCGACCACACCGGAGATGTTCTTGTTTTCCTGCCCGGAGCGGCCGAGATCGGCCGGGTGCAGCGCGAGCTCGAGCGATCGCTCGAGCCGCCAAGCCACCTCGAGGTGCGGCCCCTGTACGGCGAGCTCCCGGCGGCCGCGCAGGATGCAGCGCTGGCCCCTGCGGGCGCCGGCCGCCGCAAGATCGTGCTTGCAACCAGCATCGCGGAGACGAGCCTCACGCTTCCCGGGGTGCGCGTGGTCGTCGACTCGGGGCTCAGGCGCTATGCCGAGTTCGATCCGGCCACGGGCATGAGCCGCCTCGTCACCGGCCGGGTGTCGCAGGCCGCGGCCGATCAGCGCCGCGGCCGCGCCGGACGCGTGAGTGCGGGCCACTGCTATCGCCTGTGGTCGGCGGGCGTTCAGGCGACGCTGCCGGCACATACGGCGCCCGAGATCCTGCATGCCGACCTGGCAGGCCTCGCACTCGAGCTCGCCTGCTGGGGCGCCCACGATGCCACGCGCCTCGGCTGGCTCGATCCACCGCCCGCGGCCGCGCTTGCCCAGGCCCGTGAGCTCCTCGGGCGGCTCGAGGCGCTCGATGCGGCCGGCCGGGTCACGCCGCTCGGCCGCTCGATGGCCGAGCTCGGCGCGCATCCGCGGCTCGCGCACATGCTGAAGCGCGCCGACGAGCTCGGCGCGACCCGTCTTGCCTGCGACATCGCCGCCTGTCTGAGCGAGCGCGACCTGCTGCGTCCCACAACGCCCGGCGCGCGCGATGCGGACCTGCGGCTGCGCCTGAGCGTGCTCGCGGGCGATGCTCCGCCGCTCAACGGCCTCGCGGTGGACGAGGGCGTGCGCGCCGCCGTGCGGCGCAGCTCGCAGAGCTGGCAGCGCGCGCTGCGGGCACCCCCGCACGAGCGCTGCGACCTGGACTCGCAGACCGGACCCTTGCTTGCGCTCGCCTATCCGGACCGCATTGGCCAGGCGCGCGGTCACGACGGCCGCTACCGGCTCGCCAACGGCCGCGGCGCGCACTTCGCCGAGCCGCAGGCGCTCGCCAAGGCGCAGTACCTGGTCGCCGCCGAGCTCGACAGCGCCGAGCGCGACGCGCGCATCTTCCTCGCCGCGCCCGTGCAGCGCTCGGACCTCGTAGCGCTCTTCGCGGCGCGCATCCGCGTCACGACGAGCATCGAGTGGGACGAGCGCGAAGGGGCCGTGCGCGCCCGCCGCGAGCAGCGCCTCGATGCGCTCGTTCTCGACTCCGAGGAGCTGCGAGATGCGGATCCGGCGCGGCTTGCGCAGGCGGCGCTCGCGGGCCTTCGGCGGCTCGGGCTCGTGGCGCTGCCCTGGACGCGCGAGCTCGAGCAATGGCGAGCCCGGGTGGCGCTGCTGCGCCGGCTCGAGGTGCACGCGCCTCAACCGTGGCCGGACTTGAGCGATGCGACGCTGCTCGCGACGCTCGAGGACTGGGCGGCGCCCTGGATGCACGGCCTGGTCCGGCGCGCGCACTTCGCCCATTTCGATCTCGCCGGCGCGCTGCACGGGCGCCTCAGCCACGCGCAGCGTACGATTCTCGAGCGCGAGGCACCGACGCATTTCGTCGTGCCGAGCGGCTCGCGCATCCCGATCGATTACCTCGACGGCGAGACCCCCACGCTCGCGGTGCGCCTGCAGGAGGTGTTTGGCCTGCAGGCCACTCCGAGCGTGGCGCAGGGTCGCTGCGCCCTGGTGTTGAAGCTCCTGTCACCGGCCGGCAGGCCCGTGCAGGTGACGCGCGATCTCGTGAGCTTCTGGAGCCGCGGCTATCATGAGGTCAAGCGTGACCTCAAGGGCCGCTATCCAAAGCACTACTGGCCCGAGGACCCCTACACGGCGGAGCCGACACGGCGCGTGCGGCCACGAGGCTCGGGATGAGCGTATCGGCCGACCTGCGTCGGCACTTGCATCCGATCGCCGCTGCCGCTCGAATAGCTTCGCTGGAAACCCCATGACCGCCCGAACCGCATTGCAGGCCTTGTTCACCGCCCTCCGGGTCACGATGCTCCTCTGCACGAGCTATGCGCGCGTGCGGCCCGAGGACCCCTGGAGCCCGCTGCTCGTGGCACGCAACCCATGAGCGCCTTCAGGAGATGGCTGCGACGGCGCTTCATCGAGCCGCTGCTCGTTTTGCTGCGCCAGGGCACCTCGCCGCGGCGACTCGCGCTGTGCGTCGCCATCGGGATCGTGGTCGGCAACATTCCGATTCTCGGCACCTCGACCGTGCTGTGCGCCGCGATCGCACTGGCGTTTCGCCTGAATCTGCCGGCGATGCAGCTGGCGCAGGCGGCCATGGCGCCCACGCAGCTGCTGCTCATCATTCCACAGGTGCGACTCGGCGAGTGGCTGCTCAACGCCCCGCCTGCGCCGCTCTCGATACCGGCGGGTCTCGCGGTCATCGGCTCCGGCGCCGGCCGCGCGGTGGTCGTGCTCTGGGACGCCATCGTGCACGCCGCCTTCGCCTTCGCGCTGATCGCGCCCCTGGCGATCACGCTGCTCTATCACCTCCTCACGCCCCTGTTCGTGCGCGCCGTGCCGGAAGCGGTTCGATGAGCTTCTCGACGACACCGGCTCAGGACGCCGCCGCCGCACGCGGCACGCTCGACGTCTCGCTCGCGCTTCTCGAGCGCAACCTGCTGCCCGATGTGCTGGTCCGGCACGGCATCCGCCGGCTGCTCGCAGCGCGACTCGCCGAGGAGCAGCGCGGCTCGGCCGAGGCCGAGCAACAGCACAAGATGCGGCTCATCGCCCGCCTGCGGCAAGGTCCGATCGCGATCAACACCGCGCAGGCCAACGAGCAGCACTACGAGCTCCCCTGCCGCTTCTTCGAGCTCGTGCTCGGACGCCATCTCAAGTACTCCTCGGGCTACTACGCGCGGCCAACGGACTCGCTCGACGAGGCCGAGGCGCACATGCTCGCGCTCACCGTGGAGCGTGCGCGCATCGCCGACGGCGAGCGTATTCTCGAGCTCGGCTGCGGCTGGGGCTCGCTCACGCTCTGGATGGCGGAGCGCTTGCCGGCTGCGCGCATCACCGCGGTATCCAACTCGCGCACGCAGAAGCGCTTCATCGAGGAGCGCGCCGCGGCCCAGGGGCTGCGCAACGTCGAGGTCGTCACCTGCGACATGAATCAGCTCGCGTTCCCGCCCGGCAGGCGCTTCGACCGCGCGGTCTCGGTGGAGATGTTCGAGCACTTGCGCAATCACGAGCGGCTGCTCGAGCGCATCGCCGGCTGGCTCGAGCCCTCGGGCACCCTGTTCGTCCACATCTTCACGCATCGCACCTTCACGTACCCCTTCGAGGTGCGCGATGCGAGCGACTGGATGGCGCGCTATTTCTTCACCGGCGGCATCATGCCGAGCGACGATCTGCTGCTGCACTTCCAGAAGGACCTGCTTCTCGCGGAGCACTGGCTCGTCGATGGCACCCACTATCAGCGCACCGCCGAGCACTGGCTCGCCAACATGGACAGCAACCGGCGGGAGATCGAGCCGCTGCTCGCCGCGACCTACGGCCCCGCCGAGGTGCGTCGCTGGTGGGTCTACTGGCGGGTCTTCTTCATGGCGTGCGCCGAGCTCTGGGGCTATCGGGGCGGGCGCGAATGGCAGGTCTCGCACTATCTTTTCGAGCGCCCGCCCGGGCGGGCGCCCACGGCCGCGCGGCGGACACCTTAGGAGCCGTGCGGCGCGGGCACGTCGAGCGCCCCGAAATCGGGCAACGTCTCCCGCGGCCAATCGCTCAGCAGCTCCTTCATGAGGCGCTCGTAACGCTGCGCCATCTGGTCCAGCGAGAAATGTCCGTCCACGTCGCGGTGCCCCGCCGCGACGCGCCGCTGCGCCTCCGGCGTATCGTTGAGGGCGCGCCACAGGACCTCCGCAGCCGCCGCGGGATCGCCGGCGCGAAACAGCCAGCCGTTGGCATTCGGACCGCTTCCCCGCACGATCTCGGTGATGCCGGGAATCTCGCTGGCGACCACGCTGCAGCCGGCGCTCATGGCCTCGGCGAGGACCAGGGGCAGGCCCTCGCGGCGGCTCGACAGCGCGACGACACGGCACGCCGCGAAGCGCGCGGGCAGATCCTCGACCGCACCCAGAAAACGCACCTGATCCCCAAGCTCGAGCTCGCGAACCCAGCGCTCGCAATTGCGCCGATGCAGCCGCTTTCCGCCCCCCGCCAGGAGCAGCTCGCCCCGCCAGCCACGCTCGCGCAGCAGGCTGACGGCGCGAATCAAGGTGGGCTGATCCTTGCTTTGCGCGAACCGCGCCGGCATGAGTATGTTGGCCGCGCGCAGGGCGAGGGGGATCTCGCAATGGAAGCGTTCGGTGTCGATGCCGTTGTGCAGCGTGACGGTCCGACGTGCGCCGATGCGCAACTCGCGCACGTGTCGCTCCACCGCCTCGGATACGCAAACGGTGGCGGAGGTGCTTGCCACCAGGCGGCGCGCGGCCCACACGCGCCAGGGAGCGTAGCGCTCGACGTTGTGCTCGACGTGAATGATCAGCGGCACCCGGGAGGCGGCGCGCCGCCCCCAGAGGTGCTCGCTGTAGCCGTGCGCGAAGAAGGCGACCGGCCGGATTTGCTCGCACAGACTCTCGATCTGGCGCACGACGCGGCTGCGCGGATGCAGATTGTGCACCCAGTGCAGCGGCAGCGCTGCATCCTGGATCCTTCGTCGGAGGTCCGCGGGCAGCGGGCGGCCCTTTTCTCGCAGGACCAGATGCGGCTGCGCCTCGGGATGCGCAGCCTGGCGGAGCGCAAGATCCAGCGCGACGCGCGTGGCGCCGCTCCCCCCGCCGCTCACGAAGTGGATGATGCGCAGTGACCCGTTCGCGCTCATCAGGGCGGAGTGCGATCAGACGCAGCCGTGATCGCAGCGGTCGCGCTCGATCTGCAGCGTCGCGTGATCGATGCGAAAGTGCCGTTTGAGACTCAGGCCGAGCTGCGCGAGCAGGGCGTCGCGGGCCGTCATGTCCGGCACGACGAGGTGCGCGGTGAGCGCGACGCTCGTGGTGCTGAGCGCCCAGATGTGCAGATCGTGCACGTCCTCGACGCCGCGCTGTCGCGTGAGGAATTCGAGGACCGCCGATGAATCGACGCTCGCCGGCACCGCGTCGAGCGACAGGTGCACCGAATCGCGCAACAGCCCCCAGGTGCTCACGAGAATGATGAGGACGATGAGCAGGCTCACCACCGGATCGAGCCAGCTCCAGCCGCTGAAGCTGATCAGAAGCCCCGACACCAGCACGCCGGCCGAGACGGCCGCATCGCCCAGCATGTGAATGAAGGCGCTGCGCCGGTTGAGGTCGTGCTCGCTGCCCCGATGCAGGAGCCAGGCGGACAATCCATTGAGGACGATACCGGCGGCGGCGACGGCCGCGACGACGGACCCCGAAACGCTGGGCGGCGCGGCGAGGCGCCCGAGCGCCTCCCAGGCGATGGCACCGCAGGCGAGAAGCAGCAACACCGCATTGGTGAGCGCCGCCAGCACCGAGGAGCGTCCCAGGCCGTACGTGAAGCGCCGGTCGCGCGGGCGGCGCGAGAGATGCATCGCCGCCCAGGCACAGATCAGGCCGAGCACATCGCCCAGGTTGTGGCCCGCATCGGCGATCAGGGCCACGGAGTTCGACAGGAAGCCGAAGACACTCTCGATCGCGACGAACAGCAAGTTGAGCGACACCGCGATCCCTACGCGCGCGGTCGAGCCCTCGGCGCCCACATCCTGCGCGTGCGAATGTCCGCCGGGCGCGTGAGAGTGCCCGTCATGCGCGTGATCGTGCTCGCGATCGGGGTCAAGGTCATGGTCGCGTTCCATCAAGCCGGAGAATCCTTCAGTGATTCGAATTCCTGCAACCGCCAGAGTCCGGGAAAAAAGCCCCGCGCCCACACGACGGCGACGAGCAGCGTCAGCGCGCCGCCGAGCACGATGGCGGGCACGAGACCGAGCCACGCGGCGGTGACGCCGGACTCGAACTCGCCGAGCTCGTTCGAAGCGCCGATGCCCACC
>DATGIA010000024.1:0-16224 GCA_035307465.1 Steroidobacteraceae bacterium | reverse complement strand
GACGGCCTCGGCCTCGCCTATTAGAACGAGAGACCTTCTCGCGAATGCGGATCCAGACGGAGCGACCATGCAAGCAGTGACGGACCAGACCTCGGGCATCTCCCAGAGCCGCGCCTTCAGTACGGTGTTCCTGATCGAGATGTGGGAGCGCTTCGGCTTCTACGGAATGCAGGTGCTGATGGTCACCTACATGATGAAGCGCCTCGGCTTCATCGATATCCGCGCGAATCTGGTCTGGGGCGCGGCCGCGGCGCTCATCTATGCGACCCCGGCGCTCGGTGGGGCCATCGGCGACCGATTTCTCGGTACGCGACGCACGATGCGCATCGGCGCGATCGTGCTCGCCTGCGGTTACGCGCTCCTCTGGTATCCCACCGACAACCCGTTCTACCTGTACGTCGGTCTGGGCGTCATCATCGTCGGCAACGGACTGTTCAAGCCGAATGCCGCCAATCTGGTGCGCAAGATCTACGAGGGTGACGACACGCGCATCGACAGTGCCTTCACCATGTACTACATGGCGGTGAACATCGGCTCGATGATCTCGATGACGCTGACACCCTGGATCCGCGATGCGGTGGGCGCGCGCTACGGCGACTCGGCCGGCTGGCACACCGCCTTCGGGGTATGTTCACTCGGGCTGCTCATCGGCCTTGCGAACTATGCGCTCATGAGCCGCGCACTGCGGGCGATCGGCTCTCCGCCCGACCGTCAGCGGCTGAACCTCGCG
Source organism: Steroidobacteraceae bacterium (assembly GCA_035307465.1). Lineage (GTDB taxonomy): Bacteria > Pseudomonadota > Gammaproteobacteria > Steroidobacterales > Steroidobacteraceae > Bog-1198. The sequence continues at coordinate 15,494 of DATGIA010000024.1, read as the reverse complement.
CGCCTCGGCGTCGTCGTCGGCGGTGCGGCTCTCATCGTGCTGCTCACCGTGCTCATCTTGCAGAGCATCGCGGTCGCGCGGGTGTGCGTGTACGCCGCCGGTGCGGTCATTCTCCTCATCTTCGTGCATCTGATCCGCAGCAGCGAGCGCAAGGAGCGCGCCGGACTCATCGCGGCGCTGGTGCTCGTGCTGCAGACCATCCTGTTCTTCATCTTCTATCAGCAGATGTCGACCTCGCTCAACCTGTTCGCGCAGCGTAACGTCGATCTCGATTTCCGCCTCTTCGGCTGGCACCTCTTCAACTGGATTCCCGAGCAGTATCAGAACCTCAACTCGATCTGGATCGTGGTGTTGAGCCCGGTGCTGGTGTTCATCTACAACGCGCTTGGCCGGCGCGGCCGCGACCCGCAGATCGCGGTGAAGTTCGCCTGGGGCTTCGCCTGTGTCGCCGTCGGCTTCTTCATTTACGGGGTGGGTGCACGCTGGGCGGTCAACGGCCAGGTGTCCTCCTGGATCATGGTGTGGGGATACGGTCTGTATTCGCTCGGCGAGCTCCTCGTGAGCGGCCTAGGACTTGCCATGATCGCGCGCTATGTGCCCGCGCGCATGGGTGGCTTCATGATGGGCGCGTACTACGTGGCGGTCGGTCTGTCGATGTACATGGGGAGCGTCGTCTCGAATTTCGCGCACATCCCCGAGGGCCTGACGGATCCCGTCGAATCGATGACGATCTACACGAGCCTGTTCAACAAGCTGGGTTTTGCCGGCATTGCCTGCACGCTGATCGCGATCGGCATGCTGCCGCTCATGAAGCGGCTGTCGAGGAGCCATGCCGAGGGCGCGCCCCTCGAGACACCGCTCCCCGCGGTGCGCAGCGAGGAGTTCGACATCGCGCACTAGACGCGAGCTGGAAGCTCGGGCGTATTCGACCCGAAGCGGCAACGCCGCTGTCACAGTCCTGCAGCAGGGCTCAGGGGCCCGCACCGGCGCTGCCGCCTGCGCCGCACGCCTCGTTCGCGAACACGTGGATCGTGTCGCCGTCGCTCAGGTCGGCGTTCTCGCGGTGGCTGCACCTCGGCGTGTCCTGATCCATCGTGGTCGCCGTCCAGCGAATGTGGGCGTGTCCGGACTCGTTGACCGCAACCGGGAGCGTGATCGAGGAGAAGCCGTTGATCGTCTGGGCCGAGATGATCGGCTGCGGCGGCTGCAGGCTCAGGTCATAGGCCGTCACGCGCAGGTTACGGCTCGTATCGTTGAAGAACCGCAGCGTGATGCCTTGAGCGAACGCCGTGTAGGCGAGCGCCAGCAAGGGCAGGGCGGCCATCGTCAACCATTTCAGCCTGTTCATGGTGCTTTCCTGGGCTCGAGCGTGTGCTGCAGCCGGGAGGGCATGCGCGCCCGTGCGCGCGGCGCATAGAACGAGGCATTCTGCTCGCCGCGCAGCGCCTCGCGGGTGAAGCGGATCAGGTGATAGGCGACGAAGCCCATGCCGAACACCGACTCGATTTGACCTCGACGCAAGGCACGCCGCGCGGCGCGCCAGAAAGGCGCCCGATAGTCGGCGCACAGCCCGATGCGCCAGGCGATATTGCACGCAAGCACCAGTGCGCGTCGCAGGTTCGCGGCCGTGAGACGTGACTTCGCCGGCAGTGGCCGACGGTGGCAATAGGTCTGATCGACCTGATGCTCGAACCGCTCGAACAGGCGCTCGGGGCGATAGGCGTGCGCGATGACCTGCCTCCAGCTGGACACCACCTCATCGTGCGGACGCAGGAAGCGCACGTTCGACTCGAGCGCAGGATCATCGACGATGCGTCCTTCACGCGCGAGGCGCTCCCACAGGGGCGTGCGCGGCAGTGCCTGGAGCAGGTTGATGGTGAGCACCGGCACGTGTGAGCGGTCGATGAACTCGATGAGCCGGCCCGGCGAGTCGCTCGTGTCGGTATCGAGTCCCATGATGATCCCAGAGGTGACCTCGAGCCCGTAGCGGTTGAGGGTGCGGATCGCATCGAGTATCGGCAGCTTGGCGTTGTGCGCCTTGTCCATCGATTTGAGGGCCTCGAGCTCCGGAGTCTCGATGCCGACGAATACCGTATGAAACGCGGCCTCGCGCATGAGCTCGAGCAGATCCGTCTGCTTGGCGAGGTTGAGCGTCGCCTCGCATGCGAACACGAGCGGATAGCCGTGCCGACGTTGCCAGTCCACCAAGGCGGGCAGCATCTCGCGCGTCGCCTTGCGGTTGCCGATGAAATTGTCGTCGACGAAGTAGATCATCGCCGGGTGAGCGCGCTGCGCGATGAAGCGATCGAGCTCCGCGAGCACCTGCGCAGAGGTCTTGAGGCGCGGCTGGCGGCCGTAGAGGGCCGGGATGTCGCAGAACTCGCAGCGATAGGGGCAGCCGCTCGAGAACTGCATCGAGCCGAGCAGGTAGCGTCGCAGCGGCACGGCCTCGTACGCGGGCAGCGGGAAGTCCGCAAGCGGCAGCCGCTCGACCGTCTCGAAGCGAATCTGCTGCGGCGGGCGCCCGATGTCTGCATCGAGCCGCCGGATGAGCTCATCGGTGCCGTCACCGATCTCTCCGACATGCAGGTAATCGAAGTCCGGATATCGCTCCGGTGCACTCGACACGGAGGAGCCACCGAGCACGGTCACCTTGCCGGCGGCGCGCGCGCGCGCCTGGATCGCATGAATCTGCGGCCCCTGGATGTGCATGCCGCTCACGAATACCGCATCCGCCCAGGCAAAATCTGCACTCTGCGCGGGTGCGATGTTCTCATCGATGAACCGCACCGCCCAGCGCTCGGGCAGGTAGGCGGCGATCACGAGCAAGCCTTGCGGTGGCATGAAGGCACGCACCCCGGCCATGAGGTCATAGGCGTGGGCGAAGGTGCCGAACGAGGGTGCATAGCGCGGAAAGACACAGAGAATATTCCGCTGCTGCACGACGGCCTGGCGGTAGCGCAATTCGAGCCTCCTCTGGTGGACGTCCGCGACGCGACTCGGATCGAGAAGCGCCGAGGCGACGGCCAAGGCGATGCTACCGCAAGCGCGTTTGCACGCGCCTGCCTGGGGTGCGACCGCGACGCCATTTGTGCCTCTTCACACGTGGGAATTTTCTGACACGGGGCGGGGCCGCGGGCGCATGCCTTCACACGAGTCCGAGCTCGAGCGGGGTGGTCGAGGGAAAGACGCCGGCGCACTGCGCCGCGGACAAGCCCCACAGCGTGCGAAACAAGCCGGCCAGAATCGCGCGATAGTCGTTGAGCACCGGATAATCCCGATCCTGAAAGAGCGTGTCGCGGGCGATGCGCTGCTGCTCGCCCGCGATGCGTCCCCCCGCCACGGCGCCGCCCAGCACCCAGTACACCGAGCCGTGGCCATGGTCGGTGCCGCGGTTGCCGTTCTCGCGGAACGTGCGCCCGAACTCGGACACGACCACCACGACCGTATTGCGCCATTCGGTGCCGAGCGTCTCGGCGAAGGTGGCGAGGCCCCGCCCCAGATTGCTCAGATTCCCGGCCAGAGCGCCCTGCGTGGCGCCCTCATTGACGTGCGTGTCCCACCCGCCGACGTCGATGAAGCCGAGTCTGAAGCGCTCGCGCATCAACCGGCCCATGCGCTCGGCCTCGAGCTCGAAGCCCTTGGCGTTGATGGCGTTGCGATTGGCGGCCTGCATCTCCTGCGCCATCTCCTGCGCGACCTCCTGGCGCAGCTCGAGCCCGTCACGCACCGCCGGCTCGAGCCGATGTCCGGCGTACATCCGATCGAGGAGCTGCGACTGGCGCTCATCGAAGGCGGCCTTGCCGACGTTCCTCAAGGAGAGGTTGGGAATCGCGGGGCCGCCCTGAAAAACGAGCGGCAGCGCATCGGTGAACGCGATCGGCGCGGCTGCCCCGGTGCCCGTGAGCGCCTGCGACAGCCGGCCGAGAAACCCCGAGGAATAATTGCGCCGGCCCTGAGACGGCTGGCCGAGCTCGATGCTGTCCTGAGTCTCGAAGTGGCTGCGCGAGAGGTCGTCGGTGCCGGCGAACGGGATGAAGAGCGCCTGACGCTGCTGGTACAGCGTGCCGATCGTGTCGCGCACCGCCGGGGCGAGCGCCCAGCTGGCATCGAGCGCGAGCGCCCCCGCGCCGGCGGCAGGGTCGGGTCGTGCGATCGCGATGCGCGGGCGCGATTCGTAGTAGAAGTCGCTCGCATAAGGGATGAGGAAGTTGGCTGCATCGTAGCCGCCGCGCAGGAAGACCAGCAAAAAGCGCGGCCCGGTGAGCGGGGCCGCGTACAGACGGCCGACGGGCAGCAGCGGAGCGGTCAGCGCCGCGCCGCCCAGGAGCCTCAAGAGCTCGCGGCGCTCGAGCATCGACGGGCGACGGCGAGGTGTGTGCTCACTCATAGTTGAACTCCGGTGAAGCGAGCAGAAAGGTGTTCCACTCCTGCGGCGAGGTGGCCGCATCGAGCGTTGAGCGCGTCGAGCGCGCGAGGAAGGGCTCGACGGCGGCGAAATACAATCGGTTCGAGAGCTGCGGAAAGCCGATTGCCGCGGTCGCGCGCTCTCCGTCCTCCGAGTTGAAGAGTCCTGCGCTGCCCGAGCCGATCAGCCGTGCGATCTCGAAGCGCCGGCTCATCTGTCCCGAGCTTGACCAGGCCGACTCGACGAGTGAATAGCCGTCGGGCGTTGCGCGTCCGAAGGGTGCCTCGCCGAGGCCATTCAGCCACTGCAGGAGCGGACGCGCGTTGCTGATCGGGCGTCCGTCGTAGGCGAGGCGGACCGCGGAGACGACGAAACGCATGGGATCCTTGAACTTGCCACCGAGCAAGCCGTCGAGCTCGGGCGCGAGGAACATCGTGCGCAGCACGGCGCGCAGGTCCCCGTCGGTGCGCTGAAAGGTCTGGGCCATGTGCTCGACGAGCGCCGGTGGCGGTTCGTCGGCCACGAAGTAGGTGGCCAGCTCGGTCGAGATGAACCGAGCGCAGGCGCTTTGATGCACGATGAGATCGACGGCGTCCTCGACTTCGGCGAAGCCCCGCCCCCGGATCGGGTGGCCGAGCAGGATCTTCGGGCCCGCGTCGTGTCGCGCGGGATTGAACTCGAATGCACCCTCGCGACGGTAAAGCGCCTGGAGCTCCGGGCGCAGTCGCGGCGGGTTGGGTCCGGCGATGCCGACTCCGGTGAGCACCCGGGCGAGCGCTTGCACGTCCTGCTGCGTGTAGCCGGCATGGACGCCGAGCGTATGCAGCTCCATGAGCTCGCGCGCGTAGTTCTCGTTCACATGACCGGCCGCGTTTTGCGCATTGTCGAGATACTCGAGCATCGCTGGGTGCTCGAGGGTCGCGAGCACCAGGTCGCGAAAATGGCCGAGCGCATGCGGCCGGATGGCGCGCTCCTCGTAGTCGGCGAGCAGCCAGCGCACCTCCGCCTTGTTCTGATGCACGCTGAAGTGGTTCAGCCAGAACCACACCATCTGCTCCTCGAGCTGCGCGGGGGAGTAGACCGCACGCAGCAGCTCGAGACGAACGGCGTCATAGGCGAGCTGGTTGCCGTGCTCGTTGAGCTTCTTGCGCGCCTCTTCCCGCGTTGCATCATCGGTGAGCTCCCGGAAGGTTTTGCGCTCGGCGCGCACCTCAGCGATCGCCTGTCCGGGATCGGGGCGCGCCGCCTCGAGGCGCGCGATGCGCGCGGCGATCGGGGCGGGAAGCGCGCGATCCTGCGGCTCGAGCTGGCTCGCGAGGAAGCGCTCGCGACCCAGGCGCTGGTAATCGCGCACCAGCGTTTCGTCCAAACCGAAGGTCACGCGCTCGAGCCAGAGAGCGTCCTGCCGGCGCAAGGGCGCAAGCTCGGTGTGCGAGCCGGTGTCAGGCGTATGGCTGCTCGGCGCGCGCGGGCTCGAGCCGGCGCAGGCCCCGAGCAGCGCCGGCAGCAACAGCAGCGCGAGCGGCGCGCAGGGCGTGTTACTGGCCGCGGCACAGGGCGCAGCGCCGGGCGCGGACTGCGCTCGATTCGGTGTTCGCCCCGTGCAATGGGCCACGCGTCTGTCCTCCGGGCTTCTCTCACCCTTCGGCTGTTCAACGGTGCTGTGCGGTAGCCGTTGACCCAACACATGTCCCGCGGCGCTTGCACCCCGGGGAGTCTGCATCGAGCAGATCGCCATTAAGACTGTGACAGAAATCACCGGGCGCGACCCGCGATTGCGCAAAGTTTTTTCGACACACGCGGCCTGCCGTGTCAAACTCTGCGCCCGTCAATACCGGTCGGCCGCCCGTGACCTCGAGCCCTCGCAGGGACGGGGCCTTATGGGCTTTTTGTGCCTCTCCGGCGGTCCCTTCGAACTTGGATGGAATTGCTATGCCTCGCACCATATCCCTGGCCGACATCCGCAACATCGGCATCATCGCGCACGTCGACGCCGGCAAGACGACGACCACCGAGCGCATCCTGTATTACACCGGGCGCAAGCACACGATCGTCGACATCCATGACACCAAGGACCTGAAGACCTCGACGACGACCGACTATCTCGAGCAGGAGCAAAAGCGCGGCATCACGATTCAGAGCGCCGCGGTCTCGGCCTTCTGGCGCGACAAGAAGATCAACCTGATCGACACCCCGGGGCACGTGGACTTCACCATCGAGGTGAACCGCAGCTTGCGCGTGCTCGACGGGGCGGTCGTGGTGTTCGACGGTGTCGCGGGCGTCGAGCCGCAATCGGAGACCAACTGGCGGCTCGCCGACAATTACGGCGTGCCGCGCATGTGCTACGTGAACAAGATGGACCGCAGCGGCGCGAACTTCCTGCGCTGCGTGGACATGATCAAGAAGCGTCTCGGCGCGCGGCCGTTGCCGGTGCAGATCCCGCTCGGCTCCGAGGATCGCTTCCAGGGCATGATCGATCTGGTCGAGATGAAGGCGCTGGTGTGGGATTCCGACGACAAGGACGCCGAGTGGCACGTGCTCGAGGTGACTCCCGACCTGGCCGACAAGCTGAACATCACCGTGCCGACGGACCGCAAGCTGCTCGCCGATGTCGAGAAATTCCGCACCGAGCTCATCGACACCTGCCTCGAGCAGGACGATGCCGCGATGGAGGCTTATCTGACCGACGGCATCACGCCCTCGGCCGATGTGCTGCGCAAAGCGTTGCGCAAGGGCACGATCACCTCGGCCTTCACCCCGGTGCTGTGCGGCTCCTCGTACAAGAACAAGGGCGTGCAGCAGGTGCTCGATGCGGTGGTCGACTATCTGCCCGCCCCGACGGACGTGGCCGCGATCAAGACGGTCGATGCCGATGGCCATCCGATCGGCGAGCGCAGGTGCTCGGACGATGAGCCCTTTGCCGCGCTCGCCTTCAAGGTGATCAACGACGCTTACGGCGCGCTCACCTTCGTGCGGGTGTACTCGGGGGTGCTCACCAAGGGCGCCTCCGTGATGAACTCGACCCGCGGCAAGCGCGAGAAAATCGGCCGCATGGTCGAGATGTTCGCCAAGGAGGCCAATCCCATCGAGGAGGCCCGCGCGGGCGACATCATTGCGCTCGTCTCACTCTCCGATACGGAGACCGGCGACACGCTGTGCGACAGCGCCAATCCCGTGGTGCTCGAGCGCATGCGCTTCCCGGACCCCGTCATCAGCGTCTCGGTGAAGGCAAAGAACAAGCAGGAGCAGGAGAAGTTCATCAACGCGCTCGGCAAGATGGTGCGCGCCGATCCCTCGCTGCATCTGGAGACCGATCGCGACACCGGTCAGACCATCCTGCGCGGCATGGGCGAGCTGCACCTCGACGTCACGCTCGATCGCATGCGCACCGAGTTCGGGGTCGAGGGCACGATGGGCGAGCCGCAGGTCGCCTACCGGGAGACCATCACGCGCAAGGTGCACGAGCAGTACGTGCACAAGAAGCAGACTGGGGGTGCGGGTCAGTTCGCCGAAGTGTGGATCGACTTCGAGCCGCTCGCGCGCAGCGCCGGTTTCGAGTTCGAGGACGCGACGGTCGGCGGCTCGGTGCCGAAGGAGTATGTGCCCTCGGTCGAGAAGGGCCTGCGCGTGCAGATGCTGGACGGCGTGCTCGCCGGCTATCCCACCGTCGATTTCAAGGCGACCCTCACCGACGGCAGCTACCACGACGTCGACTCGAATGCGCTCACGTTCGAGATCGCGGCGAAGGCGGCGTTTCGCGAGGGCATTCGCAAGGCGGGGCCGATCCTCCTCGAGCCCGTGATGAAGGTCGAGACCGTGACACCGAACGATTATCTGGGCGATGTGATCGGCGATCTGAATCGCCGGCGCGGATCGATCCAGGACCAGCTCGAGCGCGGCACCAACATCGCGGTGGTCGCCACCGTGCCGCTCTCGGAGATGTTCGGCTATATCGGTCACCTGCGCAGCATGACGAGCGGGCGCGCCTCCTACACCATGGAGTTCTCCCACTACGAGCCCGTGCCGCGGCAGATTGCCGATGAGGTGATCGAGAAGTCGAACAAGCAGCCCGTCACCACCTGAGTGAGGCCGCGGTTCTCGCGGCCCGCCTGCTCAGGCTCGATCGCGCAGCGGTGCGGCGGCTCGTCGCAGGGCCGTCCATGAGAAGCCGGTGACCAGGGCGGTTCCGGCAATCACGATGAGCGCGCCCGCCAGCGTGTCCCAGCCGACAGGCTCGGCGAGAAATATGTGGCCCCAGAGAATGCCGAACACCGGCACCAGGAAGGTGACGGTGAGGGCCGAGGTCGGGCCGAGGTCGGCGATCAAGCGAAAATACAGCAGATACGCCACCCCGCTGCAGAGGATCCCCAGCGCGAGCACCGCAATCAGCAGCGTCGCCGAGAGCGGGGCCGGATGCACGAAGAACGGCACCGCGGGCGCAATCCACAGCGTTGCGGCCCACATGCTGCCGTGCGCATTCGCAAATGCATCGATGCGCGGTGCGGAGCGCGCATACGTGGTCGATACGCCGTAGCAGAGGGACGCCGCCAGCCCGAGCAGGATCGCCCGGGGAGCCCCCTCGCGCAGCGAGGAGGGGTCGAAGCGCACGAGGATGGTCACGCCGAAGATTCCCAGCGCAAGGCCCAGCAGCGCTGCAGGCCGCGGCAGCGTGCGTGACCAGAGCGAGGCCACGATCGCCCCCCAGATCGGTGCCGTGGCGTTCAGAATCGCCATCAGCGAGGCCGACAGCGTGCGCGCGGCCGTTGCGAATAAAAGAAACGGCAGCGCCGAATTGATCAGCCCGAGGACGAGAAAGTGCCGTGCATGCCCGCGCAGCCCGAGCGGCTGGCGTCGCATCAGGTGCACCAGAGCGAGGAACAGTGCGGCCAGCGCGACCCGCAGGGCGATGAGCACGACCGGGCCCAGGAGCGGTGCGCCGATGCGCATGAAGAGGAACGATGAGCCCCAGATCGCCGAAAGCGCCAGGAGCCGCAACAGGCTGGCCGTGCTCATGAGACGGTAGGGTGGGAGTTCTTGCGCCCGAGTGCTCGCCGCTTTCGGACGGCCAACTCGCAGCTGTTAGCCACCGGCGCGCCTCACAACCGAAGTACCCCTATGCTAACGTCGCCAAGTCGGCATGAATCGGATCTGCAGCAGCTTTCTGGCGAGCCGCGCTTGGGCGGCGGATGGATCGCGTCGAGCTCCACGCAGGACCGCGGCCGCACTGACCTTCTCGCTTGCGTTCGCGCCGTCGATCAAAGGCGCCACGCCGGTCGATTGTCCGGGCACGCATTGGGTGCGTGCCTGGGGCGCAGCGATGATGGCGCCGGAGGAATTCGAATACTACCCGGGGCTCGATCGCATCTTCTCGGGCGTCACGCTGAGACAGAACATGTTGCGGACGCTCCCGGGGCGGACCGTCCGGGTCACGTTCTCGAACGAATACGGCCGGATGCCCCTCAGGATCGGGCACGCGCACATCGCATCACAGCTCGGGGGCGCGCGCATAGATCCCGCCACCGACGTCGAGTTGCTCTTTGAAGGCCAGCGATCTGCGAGCATTCCGGCGGGCAGCCGTCTGGTCAGTGACCCCGCGATCCTGGCGGTAGCGGACGCGCTCGATGTTGCGGTGAGTATTTACCTCCCCGACTCGACGCTCGGCAGCACCAGCAGTGTGCACGAGGAGGCCTGGCGAACCGGATACGTGTCACCGCCGGGAGACTTCACCGGGCGCCCCGATCTGCCCATCGCCGCCCCGTTGCACAACGACTTCTATCTTGCAGCGCTCGACGTACTGGCCCCGTGCGCGTCGTCGGCGATCGTTGCATTGGGCGATTCGATTAGCGATGGCACGGGCGCCACCCCGGGCGCTGACCGGAAGTGGCCCGATGAGCTCGCGCGGCGGCTGGCCCGCGATCATCCGGGCCGCTACGCAGTGGTCAACATGGCCATCGGGGGCAATCGGCTGCTCAAGCCCTCCACGGGACCCAGTGGACTCGAGCGCAGTGCGCGGGACCTGTTTCAGATTCCGGGCGCTCGCGTGCTGGTCGTTCTCGAGGGCGTGAATGACATTGCCGGCGAGGGCGACATGACCCGGGCCGGCATCACGGCCTCCCAGCTCATCGCCGGCTTTCGATCGCTCATCCACGAGACTCATGAGCGCGGCCTGATCATCGTTGGCGCAACGATTACTCCGACGCTCGGGTGCATGGATTGCGGTGGGAGCAGCGGCGAGCGCGTGCGTCAGGAATTCAATGCATGGGTGCGAGCGGGCCACGAGTTCGACGCGACGATCGATTTCGATCGCGCGGTCAGGGATGCCGATGATCCCCGTCGACTCCGACCGCAGTTCGACTGCGGGGATCATCTGCATCTGAGCGACGCGGGATACCAGGCCATGGCGGGCGCGGCCGAGCGGGTTTTGAGGCGGCTGCTCGCCGGGCCGTGACCCGGCGCCTGCGAGCGCTCGTCCGGTGCACGCCGGGCAGGATGCGGCAGTTGAGGTTCGCCTTCCCAGGGTATGATCGCGGACGGCCAAAAACTGAACCGCTCATAAAGGCTGAAACTGCATGCGACCTGCTCTGGTTTTCTCCTGCCTCGCGATGCTGATCGCCGTCTCGCCCGCCGCGGCGACGGCCGCGGACCTCGCGGTCGCGGATCCCTCCGCGCCACCGCCGCACGGCACCCGGCCGCTCGTGATTCGGGCGGGCCGCCTGCTCGATGTGCTCACGGGCCAGATGCTCGAGCACCCAATGGTGCTGGTGCGCGAGGGACGCATCGAGGCGGTGGGCGCGCAGGTTGCGGTGCCACCGGAGGCGCAGGTGCTCGACCTGACGGCGATGACCGTGCTGCCCGGGCTCATCGACTGCCACACCCACCTGGCGGATGTGCCGACCGGTGAGCCGCTCGACGTTCTCAAGAAGACCGCGGAGGAATTCGCCTACTCCGCGATCCCGAACGCCCGCGTGACGTTGCTCGCCGGCTTCACCACCGTGCGTGACGTCGGCGTGTACCGCGCCTTCGCCGACGTCGCCATGCGCGATGCCATCGCGCGCGGCATCATCATCGGCCCGCGCATGTACGTCGCAGGCGCCTACATCACCATCAGCGAGGGAGCCGGGGCGATGACCGGTCTTGCGCCCGACATCACGCTCCCCTGGGACTTGCAGTACGGCATCGCGAACAGCCCCTGGGAGGTGCGCCAGAAGATCCGCGAGCTCGCGCATCGGGGCGCCGATCACATCAAAGTGCTCTCGACGGGGGCCGTGCTCACGCACGGCAGCAATCCGAAGTCGATCGAGTTCACGCCGGAGGAGCTCAAGGCGGCGGTCGAGGAGGCGAACGCCTTCGGGCTGAAGGTCGCGGCCCACGCGCATGCGGCCGAGGGCATCAAGAATGCGATTCGCGCCGGGGTCGCCTCGGTCGAGCATGCGACGCTGATCGACGATGAGGGCATCGCGCTCGCGAAGCAGCACGGCACCTATCTCGACATGGACATCTACGATGAGGAATGCATCCAGTCCGACCCGAACACGCCGAAGGACTTTCTGCGCCACGATGCGGACCTGGGCGAGCTGCAGCGGCGCAACTTCAGGAAGGCCGTCAAGGCCGGCGTCAAGATGACGTTCGGCACGGACGCGGGCGTTTGCCCGCACGGGGTCAATGCACGTCAGTTCGCCTTCATGGTGAAATATGGCATGACGCCGCTGCAGGCAATTCAGGCGGCCACGGTGAACGCCGCCGATCTCATTGGTCATCCGGAGCTCTTCGGCTCGATCTCGACTGGCAAGTCCGCCGATCTCATCGCGGTCAAGGGCGATCCCCTGGCCGACATCCGGGTGCTCGAGCACGTCGCGTTCGTGATGAAGGAAGGCACCGTTTACAAGTACGAGCCATGAGAGGACGGGTGAGCTGCAACAGGGGAGGCTGGCCATGCGAGGAGGTTTGTGCCGGGCGCTCGGTGGGGCGCTCCTCATGAGCGCGGTCGGAGCGGGCGCACTTGCGCCGCAGAGCGAGGCGGCGAATCACGCGGCGCCGCCCTTCGATAGCCAGAACCCTTTCCATGCGCCGAGCACGCTGCCCTTCGGCGCCCCGCCGTTCGATCGCATCCGGGACTCCGACTACCAGCCCGCGATCGAGGCCGGCATGGCCCAGCAGCTCGCCGAGGTGCAGGCCATCGTCCACGACCCGCGCCCTCCGACCTTCGACAACACCTTGGTGCCGCTCGAGCGCAGCGGAGTGTTGCTCGATCGCGCCCAGCGCGCGTTCAATGCCGTCACCGGCGCGAACATCGATCCGGAGCTGCAACGGGCCAAGACTGCGCTCGCCCCGAAGCTTGCCGCGCACCGCGATGCCATCTATCTCGATCCGAAGCTGTTCGAACGGGTGCAGCGCGTCTACGAGAGGCGTCACGAGCTCAATCTCACGCCCGAGGCGCTGAGGCTCGTCGAGGTGACCCACGATGATTTCGTGCACGCGGGGGCGCAGCTCTCGAGCGCCGACCGTCAACGCCTGACCGCCTTCAACACCGAGGCCTCGACGCTCTCGGATGCCTTCACCACGCGGCTCCTGGCGGCGAACAAGGAGGGGGCGTACTTCACGGCGAGCGAAGCGGCGCTGGCGGGTCTTTCGAGCGAGCAGCTCGCGGCGGCGCGCAGCGCCGCCCGGGGGCGCCATCAGACGGGCTACCTCATTCCCCTGCAAAACACGACGCAGCAGCCGCTCCTCGCCTCGCTCACCGTGCGCGACACGCGCCGCGCCCTCTACGAGCGCTCCTGGAATCGCGCCGAGCTCGGCGATGGCAACGATACGCGATCGATCATCGCGCGCCTCGCGCAGCTGCGCGCACGGCGGGCGGCGCTTCTCGGCTATCCGAACCATGCCGCCTGGAAGCTCGCCGATCAGATGGCGAAGACTCCGCAGACCGCTCAGCATTTCATGGAGGCGCTCAAGCCGTACGCCACCGCGCGGGCGCAGCGCGAGGCGCAGGACATCCAGGCGCTCATCGATGCCGAGCACGGCGGGTTCACGCTCGAGGCCTACGACTGGGAGCTCTATCAGGAGCGGGTGCGCCAGGCCCGCTTCCAGCTGACCGATGCGGAGGTGAAGCCTTATTTCGAGCTCGAGCGCGTGCTCGAGAGCGGCGTGTTCTACGCCGCCCACCTCCTCTATGGCATCTCCTTCAAGGAGCGCAAGGACATACCGGTCTATCAGCCGGACGTGCGCGTGTTCGACGTCGCCGATTCCGACGGCAAGCCGTTGGCGCTCTTCTATGTCGATTACTTCAAGCGCGACAACAAGAACGGGGGCGCCTGGATGGCCGAGCTCGTCGAGCAGTCGCATCTGCTCGGTACGCGCCCCGTGATCTACAACGTCGCCAATTTTCAAAAGCCCGCTGAAGGCGATCCTGCGCTGATCAGCTTCGACGACGTCGTCACGATGTTTCATGAATTCGGTCATGCGTTGCACGGCATGTTCTCGGACGCCGACTACCCGCGACTCGCCGGCACCTCGACGGCGCGCGATTTCGTCGAGTTTCCCTCGCAGTTCAACGAGCACTGGGCGCTCTACCCGGAGGTCTTCGAGCACTACGCGCGCCATCACGCGACGGGCGCGCCGATGCCCGCGGAGCTGGTCGAGAAGATCAAGCGCGCACGGAATTTCAACGAGGGCTATGCCCTCACCGAGCTCCTGGCGGCGGCCGAGCTCGACATGCAGTGGCACACCCTGCCTGCGAGCGCGCCGCTCGAGGACCCGGATGCGTTCGAGAGCAGGGCGCTCGCCAAGCTGCATCTCGATCTCGAGGCCGTGCCGCCGCGCTATCGCTCGAGCTACTTCGCGCACATCTGGGGTAGCGGCTATTCGGCGGGCTACTACGCCTATCTGTGGACGCAGATGCTGGCGGACGACGCGTATGAATGGTTCGAGGAGCACGGAGGTCTCACGCGGGCAAACGGCGATCGCTTCCGCCAGAGGGTGCTGTCGCGCGGCAACACCCAGGATCTCGATGCGATGTACGTCGCCTGGCGCGGCCGCGCCCCGAGCATCGAGGCCATGATGAAGTATCGCGGCCTGAAATAAGTTAACTTCGAGCGGCACGAGAGACGCTGCGCGGGGTGTGCGCCGGTTGCTTGCGGGCGCCTCGGGCGAATGGGCTATGATCGCGCGCGGTAATCGGGCGGGATCAACATCCGCGGGAGAGCGCCATGACTCGACAGCCGTTCCTCATTCATCGGTCGTGGCTTTCCCTGGGCGCGCTTCTCGGCGCGCTGCTGGCGGTGGCCGCGAGCGCCGGCGAGCCGGTCTCGCAGCTGCAAGTGCGTATCGTCAACGGCACCACCGACCTCCTCGCCGGCAGCTACGTGGAGCTGCGGATCTATGAGATCGGCGGCGGACTGCGCAAGCTCCCCCTGACGCACGGCGAGGGCTGGCCGCGCGAGACCACGCGCACCCTCCCGATCACGCTCAACGAGCCCCTCGATCCGCGCCGCGTCGAGCGCTTCAGCCTCTATTATCGTGCGGTGAGCCCGGCCGCGCCGCCCTGGCAGGTGGCTGCCGCCGATGTCGATCTTGCGGCCGGGCATGCGCCCGCGCACCTTCTGCTGGCAACCACCCTGTCCGGACAGCTGCATCGCCAGGGCGAGCTCGCGAGCGAGGCGCGCGATGCAAGCACGATGAGTTGCTCGACCGATGCGGATTGCGACGACGGGCGCGCCTGCAACGGACGCGAGCGGTGCGCGCCGCGCGCGCCGGGCGCCGATGAGCGCGGCTGCGTGCGGGGCAAGCCCGTCGCGTGTCCCGTCAATCAGATCTGCACGGAAGGCCGTGGCTGCGTGGGTGCGGAAGTCTTTGCGCCGAAGTCCGCGCAGGCGCCCGCCGGCGCACCCGCGCCCGTTGCGGGCGCGGGCGCCGTCCCGCCGACCGATCCATCATCCAACGAGTAGGGCGGCTGCGCAGCGCGAATTTGCGGGGGCTCGAGGGGCGCCCGCATCAGGGCTCGAGCACGAGCGTGTGCTCGAGCGCGCCCGGCAGGAACGGAGTCGCGAGGCCCTCGCGCCAGGCGGCAAATCCCGCGCGGTAATAGGGC
>DATGIA010000023.1:0-12705 GCA_035307465.1 Steroidobacteraceae bacterium | reverse complement strand
ATGTCGTAGCAGAACGTGTGCTCGTCCACGAGCCCCGGCGGCAGCTCCGGCATCTCCCCCGAAAGGCTCGCCGAGGTCGCATTGATGATGAGGTCGAAGGGCGGCCCGACGAGCTCGGCGAAGGTGCACCCGCAGACGCTGCCCGCGTCGGCGAACTCCTCGGCGAGCTTGCGGGACTTGAAGGGCGTGCGATTGGCGATGGTGAGAGCGGCGAGATCGCGATCGAGGAGCGGGCCGACCACCCCGCGCGCCGCGCCTCCGGCGCCGAGGATCAGCACGCGCATGCCCGCCAGGGTGAGCTCGAGGTTGCGCTCGAGGTCGCACACCAGTCCCACGCCGTCGGTATTGTCGCCGACGAGCGTCTCCTCGAAGAAGGCGATGGTGTTGACCGCCTGCGCACGCGCCGCCCGCGGGGTGAGCTCGTTGACCAGCTCGGCCGCGGCCTGCTTGTGCGGCAGCGTCACGTTCAGGCCGCGCACGCCCGAGGTGAGCAGACGCAGCGTCTCCCGCCGGAACTCCTCGGGGCTCACATCGAACAGGCGGTAGACGATGTTCTGCGCGCTCGCTTTCGCGAACATGCCGTGGATGAACGGCGACCAGCTGTGAGCGACCGGATGGCCGACGACGCCGTACTGATCCGGCTCGCTCACCCGGGAGCCCCGCATCCGCCTATCCGGCCCACCCGACGGGCTCCTCGAGGCTCATCCCTCCAGCCACTCCGCGGCGCGTTTGGCGAAGTAGGTGAGAATGGCATCGGCGCCGGCGCGCTTGATCGAGAGCAGCGCCTCGAGCGCCACGGCGCGCTCATCGAGCCAGCCGTTCGAGGCGGCGGCCATGATCATCGAGTACTCACCGCTCACCTGATACACCAGGGTGGGCATGCCGAAGCGCTCCTTGACCCGCCGCACGATGTCCAGATAGGGCAATCCCGGCTTGATCATCACGAGGTCCGCGCCCTCGGCGATGTCGAGCTCCACCTCGCGCAGCGCCTCATCGGAGTTTGCCGGATCCATCTGGTAGGTGTGCTTGCCGCCCCCGCCGAGCGATGCCGCCGAGCCCACGGCCTCGCGGAAGGGGCCGTAGAAGCTCGAGGCGTACTTCGCCGCGTAGGCGAGGATCCGGGTGTGCACGAGGCCGGCGCTCTCGAAGGCGGCCCGAATTGCCGCAATGCGCCCGTCCATCATGTCGGAGGGCGCGACCAGGTCGGCGCCCGCGTCGGCGTGCGAGCGCGCCTGCCGCACGAGGGTCTCGACGGTCAGATCATTCTGCACGTAGCCCGACTCATCGAGCAGGCCGTCCTGACCGTGGGTGGTGAAGGGATCGAGAGCGACGTCCGTGATCACCCCCAGATGCGGGAACCCGCGTTTCACGGCGCGCACCGCTTGCTGGGCGATGCCCTCGGGATTCCAAGATTCGCGGGCGTCGAGCGATTTCTTCCCGCTTGGCACCACCGGAAAGAGGGCGATGGCGGGCACCTTGAGCTTGCTGAGCAGCTCGCACTCGCGCAGCAGCTCATCCACCGAGATGCGCTCGATGCCCGGCATCGAGCCGATCGGCTGGCGCTGGCGCTTGCCCTCGACCACGAACACCGGATAAATGAGCGCGTCCACCGTGAGTTGCGTCTCGCGCATCAGGCGGCGCGAGAACTCATCGCGGCGCATGCGCCTCAGGCGGGTGCTCGGAAATGAAGGATTGAAATTTCCGGTCATCTGCAAGTGACTCCTGCAATTGCGCACACGTTCGACTGGTGGCCTGCGGCTCATACCGCAGGGAGGGCGCGCGCGGCGCGAAAACGCTATCCTACGCCGGCCGGCGAGGCATACACAAAGACGCCAGTGGGCAAAGATGTGAAGCGCGAGCGCTTTCAGACGTTGTGTCAAACGCTGCGTCCCGACCTCCTGCGATTCGCATTCTGGCTGTGCCGCGACCCGGCCATCGCCGAGGATGTCGTCCAGGAGAGCATGCTGCGCGCGTGGAAGGCGCATGACTCCCTGCAAGACGAGGCCGCGGCGAAACCCTGGTTCCTCACCATCGTGCGGCGCGAGTTCGCGCGCACCTTCGAGCGCAAGCGCCTGCCGACGGTCGACCTCGACGAGATGGTCGCGCATGAGGAGCCCGCCCTCGGTACGGCGGGCGAATCCGAGCTCGAGGAGCTGCGCGCCGCGATCTTCAAGCTTCCGGACGATTATCGCGAGCCGCTGGTGCTGCAGGTGCTGATGGGCTACTCCACTGCCGAGATCGCCGCCGAGCTCGAGCTGACAACCGCGGCCGTCTTGACGCGCTTGTTCCGCGCCCGCAAGCAACTGCGGGCGCTGTGCGGCGAGGACACGACTCTGGACCCCGACGCATGATCGACTGCAGCGCTTTTCGCCGCGCCCTCCTGGCCGATCCCCACGATCCGCGCCCGGAGCTTGCCGAGCATCGGGCAAGCTGTGCCGAATGTGCGGGATATGCGCAGCGGGTACTGCTCTTCGAGGAGCGGCTGGAACGCGCCCTGCGCGTGACACCGCCCGCCCGCCAGCCGGCCAGCGGCGATATGCATGAAGGCGGGCGCGACCGGGCGACGACGGGCGCGGGTGCTGCGGGTGTTGCGGGCACCGCGGGCACTGCGGTTGCTGCGCGTGCTGCGGGCGCGCGCGCGGGCGGCCCAGCCGGTGCTCACGAGGCATCCCGGACGCTCCCTCTGCGCCGCCGCCGCGCTTTGCGGGTGCGCGGCGGCTGGCTCGCGGCGGCGGCGAGCGTGCTGATCGTCCTTGCCATGATGACGAGCCTGTGGCTCGCCGTGCCGCACGCGAGCCTCGCGGCCGACGTCGTTGCACACATGGCCGGCGAGCCTCAGGCCTGGACGCGAACCGGGACGCCCGTGCCAGCCGGACAGCTCGATCGGGTGCTGCGCGAGGCTCGCGTCTCGATCGCCCCGGGTGCTCCGATGGTGAGCTATGCGCAAAGCTGCTGGTTTCGCGGTCATCAGGTGCCGCATCTGGTGGTCCAGACCGAGCACGGCCCGGTGACCGTGATGGTGCTGGTGCACGAATCGGTGAAGCAGCCCGTGCGCTTCGATGAGGGGGGCTATCGCGGCGTGCTCCTGCCGGACGATGCGCACGGAAGCCTCGCCGTGCTGGCGCGGGACCGCGATGCAGATCTCGACGCGGTGCGCGCCACGGCTGTGCGCGTGCGCAACGCGCTCGTCTGGCAGGGCTGATCGCCCGGCCCCGTGAGGAGGCGCTGGGCTAGAGCCCGGCCTTGCCGAGCAGGTCGATGAGGCGACGGGTGCTCTCGGCCAGCGTCGGATGATCCGCCTCGAACTGCACCGCGAGGCGCTCGAGACGGCCGGGCATGCCCGGTGCTCTCCCCTCGCCCGGGTGTGCGACGCGGGTATCGGGCGCGCCACCCGCGCGCTGTGCGCCGCCCGCAGCGCTCGGCCGTGCGAGCAGTCGCTGGATGTCCTGGAGCACCTCGCTCAGCAGCTCGCTCGAGCGCGGATCGACCTCGCGGACCTGGCGCAGCTCCTCGTGCAGGCGGTTCAGGTGATCGCGCAGCAGCTCAGGGTCCATGATGAGTCCTCGTGTCGTGCATCGGCCGGCCGCGTTCGGGCGTCAACGGCTCGATCGCGACATAGCCCGCCCCAGGTGAGGCAAGCACATCGTGAAGGGCGCCATAGGCGCTGCGCAAGTGCTCCTCGAGCCCGTACGGCGCGTTGATGAGGAGCAGGCCGCTGCCCGCAAGGCCAAGGGCGGCATCATCGGGATGGATCGCGAGATCGGCGCTCAGCATCTTTGGGATGCCGAGGGCGCGAAATCGCGCGTGCACCTCGCGCCGCTGCGTGGCGTCGCGAATCGGATACCAGACGAGAAAGATGCCCGTCGGCCAGCGGCGCCACGCCTGTGCGAGCGCATTCACCAGCACCTCGATCTCGTCGATGCGCTCGTACGGCGGATCGATGAGCACCAGGCCGCGCCGCTCCCGCGGCGGCAGCTGGGCGCGCAGCGCCGCATAGCCGTCGCCCGTCTCGACTCGTACCCGACCCAGTGACTCCAGCCGGCGCGCGGCGGCGCGAGCCT
Source organism: Steroidobacteraceae bacterium (assembly GCA_035307465.1). Taxonomy (GTDB): domain Bacteria; phylum Pseudomonadota; class Gammaproteobacteria; order Steroidobacterales; family Steroidobacteraceae; genus Bog-1198. The sequence continues at coordinate 8,644 of DATGIA010000023.1, read as the reverse complement.
CGGCCGGGTCGAGCTCGACCAGGACGGCCCGGTCCTGCGCGCGCAGGCCGCGGGCGATCAGGAGCGGTGAGCCCGCATAGAGCTGCAGCCGCTCACCGGCCGTGACCCGCAGCGCGCCGAAGTACGGGGCGAGAATCGCCGCGTGCGCAGGCCGGCTGTCGGCACGATCGATCAGGCGCTGCACGCCGCGCTCGGCCTCACCCGAGCGCAGCGCCTCACTCGAGCGCAGGTCGTACTCACCGCGTCCCGCATGCGTATCGAGCACGAAGAAGGCGCCTGGCTTGCGCCTGAGCGCCTCGAGGCATCCGATGAGCGCCACGTGCTTTGCGACGTCCGCAAAGTTTCCGGCATGATAGAGGTGCTTGTAATTCATCGCGCGAGCATTATGCCCCTTGGATCGCCGCGGCTTTCTGCCGTCCGTGATCGACCTGCGCGGTGCGGAATAGAGAAAATCCTGGGCCGCAAATTCCTCGGCTACGCAACCGAGCTGGGGCGGCTGGAGCCGTTCCGTGCGGGAAAGCCCGGTCGGCCCGGACCGTCTACGAGATCTCATGCCCCATCGCGAGGCGCCGCGCCACCTCGCGCGCCTGCGACTCGTCCATGGGCGCGGAGCCGGTGGTCGAATCGGCGAGCTCCTCGAGCACGGCATAGGCGAACAATGCAATGACGGCCGCGACTCCGAGCAGCAGTACGGGCAGCGTGCCCAGGGCGATGAGGAGATAGACGCCCCGCCGGGCTGCGCCTTGCAAGGAGAGCATCGTGTCGGCACCGGGTCCGTGGTGAGCGTTCCGTGAAGTCTACTGCAATTGATCGCTTGCGAGATCGATTGTCGCCCGTTCGCCGGTGAATCGAGCGGGTACGCGTCATGATGTTAAACGGGTGGACGCACTTCGTCCGATTTTCGAAAGAATCGGGCCCTGCCGCGGACGCGAAGCGCGCCGCGGCGACCTTGCGCTCGGGCGGACAATGCGCGCTGCCGGTGGTATCGTCGGCGCGCGGTATCGTCCGGCTCGCGAGCGGCGAGGTGAGTCATGCTCGAGCTCTACATCGCGAACAAGAACTACTCCTCCTGGTCGTTGCGCCCCTGGCTGCTGATGCGCGAGCTGGCCATTCCGTTCGAGGAGCACCTCCTGCCCTTCGGAGACGAGGCGCTGTGGCGCCCCTTTCGAGCGCGCGCGCCCGCCGGTAAGGTTCCCTGTCTTCTCGATGGCGAGACGCTGGTGTGGGATTCGCTCGCGATCGTCGAGTACCTCGCCGAGCGCCATGCGGGCGTCTGGCCGAGGGAGTCACCCGCGCGTGCCTGGGCGCGCAGTGCGGCCGCCGAGATGCACTCGGGCTTTGGTGAATTGCGCAACCGCTGCTCGATGAGCTGTGGGGTCAGGGTCCGGTTGTACGAGCATCCGGCTGCTCTTCGCAGCGACCTAGAGCGGCTGAGCGCACTCTGGAGCGAGGGCCTGCGCCGCTTCGGGGGTCCTCATCTCGCCGGCAGCGCCTTCACGGCGGTCGACGCCTTCTTCGCACCGGTGGCCTTCCGCGTGCAAAGCTACGCTCTCGAGCTCGACAGCACGGCGGGCGCCTACGTCCAGAGGCTGCTCGCGCTCGGAGCGATGCGCGACTGGTACGCGAGTGCGCTTGCGGAGCGCTTCCGCGACCCGCCGCACGAGCTCGAGATTGCCGCCGTGGGGCGCATCACCGAGGATCTGCGCGCAAGCTAGTGCAGTTTCACGGTCGGCGTCGGACGCGACTCGAGGAAACCACCGAGCGAGCGCCACAGCACGGCGCCGCCGCCGTGCAGGGCCGCCTGATGCATCTTGTAGAGCGAGCGATACATCAAGCGCGCGAACAACCCCTCGATCATCATGTTGCGTCCGAACAGCGCGCCCATCAGGTTGCCGACGGTGCTGTACTTTCCGAGCGAGACCAGCGAGCCGAAGTCGCGGTAGCGAAAAGGGCGCAATGGGCGGTGCTCGAGCCGCGCGCGCACCTGAGCCACCATGTGCGAGGCCATCTGATGCGCCGCCTGGGCGCGGGGCGGGATGGCGGAGCCGTCCGGGCGCAGGCAACAGGCGCAATCGCCGATCGCGAAGATGTTCGGATCAAGCGTCGTCTGCAACGTCTCCGTCACCATCAGCTGGTTGATACGGTTCACCTCGAGGCCGCCGAAATCGCGCAGAAAAGCCGGTGCCTTCACGCCCGCCGCCCACACCACCAGCTCGGCGGGTAGAAAGTCACCGTTCTCGAGGACGACCCCCTGCGCACGCACCTCGGCCACCTTCGAGCGTGCCCGAATCTCGACCCCGAGCTTCTCGAGGAGCCGGGCGGAGGCCTGTGAAATGCGCTCGGGCAGCGCCGGCAAAATCCGATCGGCGGCCTCGATGAGCACGATGTGCACGTTGTGCTCGGGATCGATCCGATCGAATCCATAGGCGAGCACGTCGCGCACCGTGCGGTGCAGCTCCGCGGCGAGCTCTGTGCCGGTGGCACCGGCCCCGATGATGGCCACGTGCAGCTGCCCGGGGCGCACCGGCTCGGGCTGTGCGTTGGCGCGCAGGAACGCATTGACCAGCCGGCGGTTGAAGCGGGTCGCCTGCTCCGGCGTGTCGAGCGGTACGGCGTAGCGCGCCGCGCCCGGAGTGCCGAAGTCGTTGGTGATGCTTCCCACCGCCATCACCAGCGTGTCGTAGGGCAGGCGGGTGAGGGGGGTGATCTCGCGCCCCTCCTCATCGCACATCGCCGCGAGCACGAGCTGTCGCTGCTCGCGCTCGACGCCGATCACCTCGCCGTAGCGGTAATTGAAATGGTGCCAGTGCGCCTGCGCCAGATAGTTGAGCTCGTGCTGCGAGCGGCGCAGGCTTCCGGCGGCCACCTCGTGCAGCAGCGGCTTCCACAGATGGGTGCGCGCACGCTCCGCAAGCGTGATGCGGGCAAGCCCGCGCCGGCCGAGCGTGTCGCCGAGCTTGGTCGCGAGCTCGAGCCCACCGGCGCCGCCCCCGGCAACGAGGACGCGATGGATCTTCGACTCACCCTGCGGCTCAACGCCCATCGAGCTCGCCGATGTAATCGCGTGGTTTCAAATACTCGTAAAGCCGCGCCTCGGGGGTGCCGGCCGCCGGATGCCAGTCGTACTCGAAGCGCACGAGGGGTGGCAGCGACATGAGGATGGATTCGGTGCGTCCACCCGACTGCAGTCCGAAGAGCGTGCCGCGGTCGTACAGCAGGTTGAACTCGACGTAGCGACCGCGCCGGTAGAGCTGGAAGTGCCGCTCGCGCTCGCCGAACGCCTGCTCGTGGCGGCGCTCGACGATGGGCAGGTAGGCGGGCAGGAAGTGATCGCCCACGCTTCTCAGCAAAGCGAAGCAGTGCTCGAAGCCTCCCTCGCTGAGATCGTCGAAGAAAAGACCGCCCACGCCGCGGGTCTCCCGCCGGTGCGGCAAGTAGAAATACCGATCGCACCATTGCTTGTAAGTCAGGTAGACAGTCGCACCGAATGGCTCGCACGCCGCGCGTGCGGTACGGTGCCAATGCAGCACATCCTCATCGAAGGGGTAGCAGGGGGTGAGGTCGAAACCTCCGCCGAACCACCAGACGGCCGGTGCACCCGCCGGCGTCGCGACGAAGAAGCGCACATTGCAATGGGTGGTCGGTGTGTAGGGGTTGCGGGGGTGGAACACGAGCGACAAGCCCATGGCCTGGAAGGGTGCTCCCGCGATCTCGGGGCGCTGATTCGAGGCCGACGGCGGCAGCTGCGCCCCCAGCACGTGCGAGAAGGAGACGCCCGCCCGCTCGAAGACGCTCCCTTCGGTGAGCACACGGCTCTCGCCGCCACCGCCCTCGGGCCGCTGCCAGGCATCGCGGCGGAAGCGCCCGCGGTCGATACTCTCGAGAGCCGTGGTGATGCGATCGTGTAGATCACGCAGATATCGCTCGACGGCGGCAGGATTCGCGGTATCAGCGTGTCCGCTCATCGGTCCATGATCTCAGGTTGACCTCAGTTTTTGGAGCGCGAGGTCCTCGGGCGGGCGCTCTTTTTCCTGGCCGGCGCTTTTTTAACCTGTGCGCCCGGCTTGGGCTCGATCTGCTCGGGCGCGCGCTTCCGGGCGCTCGCCTTCAGCCCCTTCGCAGCCAGCCGCGTGGTGCCGCGGGGTGGCACGGGGGGGGCGTGCGCGGGCCGGTGTGCGCCCGGGGCGCCTCGTGTCGGCGCGGCCTTGCCGATGGGCGCGGCGTTGCCGGTGGGCGCGGCGTTGCCGGTGGGCGCGGCCTTGCCGATGGGCGCCGCCTTGCCGACGCGCTCGATCCCCGCGCCCGCGGTCGGTGCGCTGCCGGCTCTCGGGGTCTTGGCGCCGCTCTTGCGGCCCCACTTGCGCACCGGTGCGGCGGCGAGCAGCGCCTGGCATTCCTCGAGAGTGAGACTCTTCGGGTCGCGGTCCTTCGGGATCTTGGCGTTGCGCGCCTTGTCGGTGATGTACGGTCCATAGCGACCGTTCAGCACCTGGATGCCGGCGTCGGGGAAATCGCGAATCAAGCGCTGGGCATCGGCGATCTCCTTCTCGCGAATCACCTCGAGGGCGCGCTCGAGCGTCACGGTGTACGGATCGTCCGGAGCCTTGAGCGAGACGTACTTCGAGCCGAAGCGCACGTACGGACCGAAGCGCCCGACGTTCGCCGTGATCTCCTCGCCGGCCGCCGTCGCCCCCAGCTTGCGCGGCAGCTTGAACAGCTCGAGCGCCTCGGCGTGCGTGATCGCGTCCATTTTTTGCCCGGGGCGCAATCCCGCAAAGCGCGGCTTGTCGGCATCGTCCTTGGTGCCGATCTGCACGAACGGGCCGAAGCGCCCCATGCGCACCGTCATCGGCTTGCCGCTCACCGGGTCGACGCCGAGCTCGCGCGCCTGGGCCACCTCCTCGCGACTCACGGTCTTCTCGGTGTGCTTCACGAGATGGATGAAGGGCTTCCAGAAGCGCTCGAGCAGCGGCACCCACTGCTCCTCGCCATTGGAGACCGCATCGAGCGAATCCTCCATCTTGGCCGTGAAGTCGTAGTCGACGTAGGTCGTGAAATACTGCGTGAGGAAGCGGCTGACGATCTTGCCGATGTCGGTGGCGGTGAAGCGCCGGCTCTCGATGTCGACGTACTGGCGGTCGCGCAGCGTGGAGATGATCGAGGCATAGGTCGAGGGACGTCCGATCCCGTACTCCTCGAGCGCCTTGACGAGCGAGGCCTCGGTGAAGCGCGGCGGCGGCTCGGTGAAGTGCTGCGAGGGCGTGACTGCGACCAGGGTCACCGGGTCGCCCTCCTGCATCGGCGGCAGGATGTGGTCCGAGTCGTCCTGGACGGCATCGTCCTGGCCTTCCTGATACACCGAGATGTAGCCGGGCTTGACCAGCGTCGAGCCGTTCGCGCGCAGCACGGTGCGCCGCGCCTCCTCGACCCGGCCGGGCTCGCCGGCGAGCAGATCGACCGCGACGGTGTCGAAAACCGCCGGCGCCATCTGGCAGGCGACCGTGCGCTTCCAGATGAGCGAATACAGGCGCATCTGGTCGGCATCGAGCTTGCTCTCGATGTCCCCGGGAAGGATCGCCGCCGAGGTCGGCCGGATCGCCTCGTGTGCCTCCTGCGCGTTCTTCGATTTCGTACGATAGACGCGCGGCTCCTCGGCGAGACCGGCCTCGCCGTAGAGCTTGACGATCACCTCGCGGATCTGCGCCACGGCCTCCTGCGCGAGGTTGAGCGAGTCGGTGCGCATGTAGGTGATGAGTCCGACGGCTCCCTCGCCGATATCGACGCCCTCGTAGAGCTGCTGCGCGACGCGCATCGTCTTCTGCGCGCTGAAGCCGAGCTTGCGCGCCGCCTCTTGCTGCAAGGTCGAGGTGGTGAAGGGCGGAGCGGGATTGCGCCGCCGCTGCTTACGCTCGACCGTGAGGACGGTGAGGCGGCCCTGCGCCGCACGGCGAATCTCCTGCTCGGCCTCGCCCGCCTGCGCGGCGGAGGTGAAGCTGAACTGCTCGACCTTGTTGCCGCGATATTCGATGAGCTTGCCGGGGAACCTTTGCTCGGAGTGCTCGAGCTCCGCATCGACCGTCCAGTACTCCTGAGCAACGAAGGCGGCAATCTCCTCCTCGCGCTCGACGATCAAGCGCAGCGCCGGGCTCTGCACCCGGCCTGCGGAGAGACCGGGGCGCACCTTCTTCCACAGGAGCGGCGAGAGGTTGAAGCCCACCAGGAAGTCGAGCGCGCGGCGCGCCTGCTGCGCGTTCACGAGGTCAATGGACAGATCGCGCGGCTCTCCCATGGCCGCCCGCACGGCATTGCGAGTGATCTCGTAGAAAACGACGCGCTGGACCTGCTTGCCCTTGAGCGCCCCCTCGGCTTTCAACAGCTCATACAGGTGCCAGGAGATCGCCTCACCCTCGCGATCCGGATCGGTCGCGAGATACAGCGCCGAGGCCTTCTTCAGCGCGCGCGATATGGCATCGAGATGCTTCTTGTTGCGCTCGACCACCTGATACTTCATGGCGAAGTGGTGCTTGGGGTCGACCGCGCCTTCCTTCGGCACGAGATCGCGTACGTGGCCGTAGGAGGCGAGAACCTCATACTCCTTGCCGAGATACTTCTTGAGGGTCTTCGCCTTGGCAGGCGACTCGACGATGACGAGATTGGCGCTCAAAGTCTGGGGATCGGCTGTCGGTGCGGGAGCGGCCGAAGGCCGCTCAATGCAGCGCCTCAGAACGCTCCTCGAACACGAGGTCTTCCATCTGCGCATAGGCCGATTGCTGGCCGGGCTGGCTGAACAGCACCATCAGCACCACCCATTTGACCTGCTCGATGTCGATCTCCTCGGCCTCGAGCGCGAGCAGCCGGTCGATCACGAGCTCGCGTTGCGCGCCGGAGAGAATACGGATGTTCTCCAGATACAGAAGATAGCCGCGCACGTCGGTGTCGAGTCGCAGCAGCTCCTGCCCGCTGAAGATGCGCACGGCGCGGGCAGTCGCCTGCGCAACCTGGCCGAGCGGCTCCGCCGAGAGGCCATCGAGCCACTCGAGCGATCGATCGATGTCGGGCTCGGCGAACCCGGCGCGCTCCAGCTCGACCTTGAGAATGGTCCGGTCGGGGCGCGGCTCGTCATCGGCGCTCATGTAATTCTCGAACAGATAGATGAGCAGATCGAGAACGTTCTCTTTCACCTCCGGCTCTCCTGTTGGCGCGGGAGTAGCGGCCCCCAGGGGCGGCCTGAACGTGGCCTTCGAGCTCGAGAATCAGCATCATCGAGGACACGGCTTCGGCCTTGAAGCCAGTGCGCACGACGAGCGTATCGATGTCCACGGCCTCAAAGCCGACGGCATCTAACAAGATTTTGTGGCCCTTGTCCATGCCCGTGCCGCAGAGCGCGGGCGCTGCGCTGCGCGCCCCGGGCTCGCCGCACGCGCCGAACAGAGGTGAAAAGCCGAGCGCGCTCAATATGTCATCGACCTCTTCGACGAGCCCGGCGCCCTGCCGGATGAGCTCGTGACAGCCACGGCTCAAGGGGCTGCGAATCGACCCGGGGATCGCAAATACTCTGCGTCCGAGCGTGCGCGCGGCGCGCGCCGTGATGAGCGAGCCGGAGCGGCTTGCGGCCTCGACCACCAGCGTCCCGCAAGCGAGGGCCGCCAGCAGACGGTTCCGCCGCGCAAAGTGCGCTCGTCGTGGCGGCGTGCCGGGGGGAAATTCGCTCACGAGCGCGCCACCGCGCTCGATCGCGGCTGCGAGCTGCGCGTTTCCCGGCGGATAGAGCACGTCGAGCCCGCTGGCGAGCACTGCGAGCGTGGTGCCCTGCGCGTCGAGTGCGCCGCGGTGCGCCGCCGCGTCGATGCCCTCGGCGAGCCCGCTCGCCACCGCCATGCCCCTGAGAGCGAGGCTCGCGGCGAACTCCCGGGCGATCTCCCGTCCCTGCGGCGTTGGATTGCGGCTGCCGACGATTGCGAGCTGTGGCTTGCCGAGCGCCGCCAGCGAGCCGCCGACGTAGAGCATGCGCGGACGGCCGGACACCGAGGCGAGCAGCGGCGGATAGCGCACGTCGGTGCACGGCAAAAGGTGATGCCCGGGATGCTCGAGCCAGCGCCGCTGCGCATCGTGCGCGGATGACATGGCGCGCATTGTGGGGGGCGGCGCGCACGCCCCGTGAGTCCTCGAGGCGGCGCTTACGTGCAGATTCGCGCGCTAGGGATTCGCGACGTAGTCCGCGACATGGATGATGTCGTTCGCTTCCATGATGAGCCCGAAGCTCATGCGCTCGTAGGTCTTGAACACCATGAAAGTGCCGGTGCGCTCGCTCGGCGGGCGCACGCGCTGCGCGAACAGGTTCGAGACCGCATGACTCGAGACGAATCCGCCCTTCGCATTGTCGATCACCTTGTCGGGGCGAGACAGCACGGCGAGCACGTTGCCGGGCGCGAGACCATCGCGTGCGCCGCGATTGATCGCGACGACCTCGTACTGGCCGATGACGACGGTGCCGTCCTGCACGGCGATGATGCGGCCTTGCACCTTGGTGCGCGGTGAGCTCGGGATGAAATCGAGCGGCACGTCGACTCCGCCGGGGAAGAGCTTGTCGCCCGGATAGGTCTCGCGGACCGACTCGGTCATGAGGAGCGAGGTCGGATCGCCC
>DATGIA010000022.1:0-8897 GCA_035307465.1 Steroidobacteraceae bacterium | reverse complement strand
CAGGCTCGCGTAGGGACGGTCTCCATACATCACCTCGCTCGCAGCGAGATCCGCCGGAGTAAAGATCAGGAGCCCCACCGCAACGGCGTGTTCGGTCCGCCATCCCGGTGCGGCGAAGCGATCGGTCGGACACAGGGCGTTATCCACCAGGCCGAGCGCCCGGTCGAGCACGCGCCCGATGGGTCCGCCGCGCTCGCCCGAAAAGGCCACCTCGCCGCCGCCGTTGTAGTCGCGGTCTCTCGAGCCGTCGGTCAAGAGATGCTCATCGAATACAACCCCAGCGCCCACACCGGTCGGCTCGGAGGAATCCCCCTGATCCGTCGTCACGCGCCGACAGGGCGTAATGCTTTCGGCATCTGCCGCGGAAGCGGCAAGCGCATCGGCGCTCGTCGCAACGCTGCAGATGAGGCAGGTCATGGTGCTGATGAGAACCGGCAATCGCATGGCCGCCATCTTTCGACGTGACCGTTCGCGCAACAATGCACGTGCCGTTCACACGCAATTCACCGCAGTAAACCGCCGCGCGGCTGCGAGCCGCAGGAAGCCGCTCGCGTGCCGTCATTCTCGCGTCCCGGCGCGGCCGTGAGGCCGTCGCACCGAGGTTTCCCCGTGAGAAACGACCATGCGTTGCCCGCGAATTGATCCACTGCGCGAGCGGCCCCTACGCTGAGCGGGCCCTGCGCTTTTTCATCGTTGAAGCCCCCGAGTCAAAGGACTTGAACAGCAGAAAGGAGGTCTCCCTGTGAGTGATCGTGAGTTTCAAAAAATTCTCGATAAGTTGGGCAAGCTCGCGGCCCTTCGCCAGGCGCGAGGGCGCGTGCGACAGCTGGAGCGAGAGTTATATGGCGAGCCGGCGAGACACGAGGAGTCGGCGCAAATCCCGGAATTCCTCGGTCAGCACGCCAACGATTGGCGCTCTGCAGGCCGCTGATTTGGATTATCCTGACCGACGTCACCCAACACGAGGAGTGAGGATCATGGCGGAGAACGTCTACAAAGTGATCGAGCTGGTCGGAACGAGCACGGACTCCTGGGAGAAGGCGACCGCGGCGGCGATCAATCGCGCGGGCAAAACTTTGAGAGATCTCAGAGTGGCCGAGGTCGTCAAGCTCGATGTACAGATCAAGAATGGCAAGATCGAGGCCTATCGAGCGCGCCTCAGCGTCTCGTTCAAATATGAGAGCGGGAGCTGACGCTCACTGATGTGATCGGAAGTTTTCCCGAGCCGATGGGCGCGCTTCCCGGTCTCATCGCCCCTCCTTCCCGCGCCGCTCACGCATTTCATGATTTTGCGGTCGGTGCGCGCAAATTCGCGCTCGACTGTATTGCGTAACCCTGCGCGCGCGGCGTACACGTTCATACGGGGAGTGGTTGTGAGAGGAGGCTGCATCCATGACGACCTACGACTCGCATTTTCCCGGGCTGCGGCGCGCGCCTGCGCTCATGCTGGCGCTCGCTTTGCACGCACTCGTGATCCTCGGCGCGCTCACCTCCCGATACATCACACAGGTGAGCAAGCCGGCGTTGCCGCCGCGTCTGATCGTGGATCACATCGTCGTGCCCCGCCCGGTGGCTCCGTCCCCCGTGCACGATCCAGGTCCGATACCGTCCAGGCCACCGGTCATCGTGCTGCAGACTCCTCCCGAGGTGCGCGTTCCGGCGGATCCGCCTCTCGATCGAGGACCACCGGACATCGCGGGGGTCATACCGCCCGCGCCGCCCTCGCAGCATCGGGTGCAGCCGGCGAGCATCGATCCGCGATATCCGCTGCGCATTGGCGAAGAGTATTACCCCGACGCCTCGAGGCGCGCGGGCGAGGAGGGGCGTTGCCTCGTGCGGGTATCGGTTGCGGCCAGCGGGCGGGTCGATTCCGCGGTCATCGTCCAGAGCTCGGGCTTTGCCCGGCTCGACGCGGCGTGCCTCGATGCGGTAAAAGGTCGGCGTATGCGACCGGCCACCGATGAGGGTGTGCCGATCGAGAGCACGACGCTGATCCCCATCAAGTGGCACCTGTCCCCAAGTCCCTGAGCACTCGCATCCGCGTCGATGCGGCCGTGCGGACTCGCTTTCCCGCCTTTGAAGGCCGCCTCGTCTACGCACTCGATATCGAGAATGGACCGAGCGATGCGCACACGCGCGCGCTGCTCAGCGCGGCGGCCGAGCACGCGCTCGCAAGCGCAGGCGGCGCTCCGGCCGCCCATCCGCGCATCGCCGCCTGGCGCGATGCCTATCGGGCGTTCGGCGCGAAGGCGAGTGCCTACCCATGCTCGGTCGAGGCGCTGCTGCAGCGTGCGCGCAAGGGCGGAGCCGCGGCGCTGCCCGCGATCAACCGGCTGGTCGATGCCTACAACGCGGTGAGCTTGCAGCATCTTTTGCCGGTCGGAGGCGAAGATTTGGATCGTCTCGTGGGCGATCTCGTGCTGCGCTTCGCGACGGGCGACGAGTCCTTCGATGGCACGGAGGCGGGCGCGGCCGAGAGCGGTGCCGCGGTGATTCCGGGTGAAGTGGTCTGGGCCGACGATGCGGGGGTGACCTGCCGGCGCTGGAACTGGAGACAGGGGCGACGGACCCGGCTCACCGAGGCGAGCCGCAACGCCTACTTCATCATCGAGGGGATGGGTGCTGCGAGCGACGTCCTCGATGCCGCCGCCGCCGCGCTCGCCGAGCATGCTCGAGCACTCGCGAACGCCCGCAACGTGTACGTTCTGCCGCTCTGAGCGAGCGTCCTCTGAGCAGGCGCGCGAGCGCGCTGTCGCCGGCGCTCTCCCTAGCGCTTCAGCACGTACTCCCCGGGCGCGGCAGCGAGCGGTCGATCGGTCGATGAGCCCATGGGCGGCGGCGGCACGCGCTCGGGGGAGGAGTGCTGCGCGAGCCAGCGCTCCCAGAGCGGCCACCACGAGCCCGGCTCGGGCGGCGTGCTCTCGAGCCAGGCATCGGGACCCGGCGCATCGCTGGAATTGAGCCAGGTGTGCATGCGATGGCGCCTGCGCGGGTGCTGCGGGCCGCTCACGATGCCGGCATTGTGGCCGCCGGAGGTGAGCAGGAAGGTGTAATCGCTCGAGCGCGTGAGGCCGCGCGCCTTGTAGACCGAGCGCCACGGCGCAACGTGATCGGTCTCGGTGCCGACGACGAACATCGGTATGCGGATGGCCGACAGATCGACGCGCCGCCCCTCGGCTTCGAACTCGCCGCGCGCGAGCTCGTTGTTGAGATAGAGCTTGCGCAGATACTCAGCATGCATGCGATAGGGCATGCGGGTGCCATCGGCATTCCAGGCCATGAGATCGTTCTGCGAGTCGCGCCGGCCGCGCACGTAATTGTTGATCGCCGGAGTCCACAGCAGGTCCCGCGAGCGCAGCAGGGCGAATGCGCCGCCCATCTGCTCCGCCTTGAGCACGCCCGCTCGCTGCATCACGGTCTCGAGCATGTCGAGCTGGCTCGGGCTGATGAACACCGAGAGCTCGCCGGGCTCCGAGAAATCCTGCTGTGCGGCGAGCAACGTCACGCTCGCGAGCCGGGTATCGCCCTCGGCGGCGAGTGCTGCCGCAGCGATCGACAGCAGCGTGCCGCCGATGCAGTAGCCGACCGCGTGCACGGCCCGGCCCGGCACGACGCGGCTGACCGCATCGAGCGTGTCGCGGATGCCGAGCTTGAGGTAGTCGTCCATGCCGAGGTGGCTCTCGCTCGCGCCCGGATTCTTCCATGAGACCACGAACACGGTGTGTCCCTGCGAGACCAGGTAGCGCACCATCGAGTTCGCCGGCGACAGATCGAGGATGTAGTACTTCATGATCCAGGCGGGGACGATCAGCACCGGCTCGGCGTACACGGTCTCGGTCGCGGGCGAATACTGGATCAGCTCGCAGAGCTCGTTGCGCAGGATGACCTGGCCGGGCGTGACCGCCACGTCGCGACCGACGAGGAAGGAGGCCGTCGCGGTGGGCGCATCCTGGCCTGGGCCCTCGATCGTATGCTGCACATCCTCGAGCCAGTTCTGGAAGCCGCGCACGAGATTGGCGCCGCCCTCGGCGCGCGTCGTCTCGAGGAGCTCGGGATTGGTCGCAAGATAATTCGAGGGGGAGACCGTCTCGAGCGCATTGCGCGCCAGGAACTCGAGCATTTGCTCATTCTTCGGCGCAACGCCCGGCACGCGGCTCCACGCGGTGCGCCACCAGTCGGACAGGTTCTCATAGGCGTGGGCGTAGACGTTGAAGGGGAACTGCTGCCAGCCTGCCGCACGATAGCGCGCATCTTCGGGAGCCGGCGAGAGCGGCTGGCCCGTGCTTGCGCGCAGCGCGAAGCTCAGGCTGTCGAGCCCCTTGGCGAGTGCATCCTGCACGATCTCGGCCTGCTTGCCCGGCTCGGCGGCGAGATTCAGGTACCAATCCCACCAGGCGTTGACATACGGCTCCGGGGCGAGACCCCCGGTCACGGTTGCAAGCTGCGAGCGCAGCACTTTATCGAGCTCATCGCTGGGCGGGGGCGGGGAGGAGGCCGCGCTCGGGGAGGAGGCCGCGGTCGGGGTCCGCGTCGCCCGCTCGCCGAGCTCGGAATCGTTGGCCGCGGGCGCCGGCCGGGGCGCACCCGGGGTCGAGCGGCCGAGAGGGTCGTCGTTCAATTGAGATCCTACTTTCTTATCAGTTGTCAGGATCATGATATTACTCAAAAGAAAAGGGGAGCGTTGTGAAGCGCTCCCCTTCGTTTCATCGCCGACCGGCGTCGCACCGGTCGACCATCGCGATCGGCTCAGCCGACCTTGCGCTTGCTCGCCTCGCCGAGCTTCACCGTCGCCTCGTTGACGGCATCGGTGAACGTCGACTGCGCGCGCGTTTGCGTGTCGGTCGCCAGGGTCACGAACTCCTGCACGCGGCCCTTGAGCTTGTCGCTCAGCGCCGTGGTGAGCTCGACCTGCTTGGTCATGAACTCGGTGGGGCTCTGTGCCTCGGTGGCTGCCTTCGCTTGCGCGAGGCTCCACTCCAGGTAGTCGCCGGCAACGGCGTACTGGTAGCGGCCCATGCGGTCGAGGGCGCTCACACCCTCTTTCTGGACCTTCAGCAGCGGCGCGAACGCGTTGCGATAGGACTCGAAAATGCTCTTGGGATCAAAATCGCTCATGGCTCTCTCCTCGAAAAACTGCGGGGGACCTGTACTTCGAGGCTCATGATACGCCGATTTGTATGCATTGCAAGAAGATTCTGTCGGTCCGGCCATGGCATTCTAGTATCAATGTAAATATCTGTATTTATCAAAGTTTATTGCAGTCACCTAGAACGAATGTCACGCAGTTGTAACGCATCGCAGCGGGACGGGCCCGCGACTCCGGGAGTGCCCGGCGGGCGCGCCGCAGAGACTGCCCCACGCGGGGGTTGGGGGCGCTTCGCTCACTTTTCCGTGGACACCGGGCGCGGGCGGTGGGCATGATCACCGGAACGCAGTCCGCTCCTCGGGGTTCTCTCAAGTGACCGTATTCGTGCGTCACATCCGAGCGTTGCAGCGCTATGCCGAGGCGTGCGGCATCGAGATCACGCGGGCGCCGCTCCCGACCTGCGTGCTCGGTCGAACCTGCCACAACCGCATCACGTTGCGCGACGACCTCGCTCCGGAGCAGGAGCTGCCGACGCTGATCCACGAGCTGGCCCACTCGATCGTTCATCGCCCGGGCGCCTCGGCGACCGACTGCACGCTCTACGAATACGAGGCCGAGGCGGTCGAGGCGGTGGTGATGGCGCGCATCGGGACGCTCGAGCATCACGGCGCTCGCGATGCGCTGTACGGGCCGCTCGAGACGCCGACCGACGGTTTGCTTGCCGTCTCGGTGCGGCGCGTGCGCGTCGCCAGCGATCGCATCTTCGAGGCACTCGACGCGCAGGGGGAGGTGCTCGACGCGCAGGGAGCCGAGGCGATCCTAGAGTCGCAGTCCGCCGTCGATCTCGAGGCAGCGGCCGGTAAAGAAGTCGTTCTCGAAAATGAAGCGTACCGCCTGAGCAATCTCCTCGGGCTTGCCCAGCCGCTTTAGCGGCACGGGGGCCGTCAGCTTGTCGAGCACCTCCGGGCGCATCGCCGCGAGAATGTCGGTGTGCGTGAAGCCTGGAGCGATCGAGCCCACGCGGATGCCGTAACGCGCGAGCTCCTTCGCCCATACGACCCCCATCGACTCGACGCCGGCCTTGGTGGCGCTGTAATTGGTTTGCCCCGCATTGCCGGCGCGCGAGATGCTCGAGATGTTGACGATCACCCCGCCGTTGCCGAGCTCGATCATGTGCGTCGCAGCCTCGCGTCCGCAGAGGAACACCCCCGACAGATTCACGCCGATGACGGCGTTCCATTGATCGAGGCTCATGCGTCCGACGACCGCTCCATCCTTCACCTTCACGAGCAGCGCATCACGCACGATGCCGGCGTTGTTGACGAGTCCGTCGAGGCGGCCGAAATCGTGGCGCACCTCCTTCATGGCGGCGATCACCTGCTCCTCGTCCGCGACGTTCACCCGATAACCGTGAGCCCGCACCGAATGCGCCTCGCACAGCCGGCAGGACTCATCGAGATCCTCCGCGTTGAGGTCGAACAGGGCGAGATCGGCCCCGTGCTCGGCGAGATCGATGGCGACCGCGCGTCCGATGCCGCGTCCGCCGCCGGTCACGACCACTGTCTTGTTGTGTAAGTCCATATCAACTCTCTTTACTTGCGCTTGCTGCCGCCGGTCGGCGGGGCTTCCTGTGGAGGGGGCGTCTTGGGTGGGGCAGCGCTGCCGGCAAAGGCTTCGCGCGCCGCCGTCTGCATTTGCTCCCAGAGCTCCATGTTCTTGCGGGCGAGATCGGCGAACGGGGCGAAGGGCGCCTGCATGGCTTTCGCCATCTCGGACTGGATGGTTTCCTGCTGCTTGAGCATGGCGGTGAAAGCTTGCTCGAGATAGCCGCTCAACATCGCCTGCATCGGGCGACCATAGAAGCGGATGATCATCTCGAGGAGCTGTGCGCTCAGTACGGGCGAGCCGTAGTGCTCCTGCTCGGCAATGATCTGCAACAGCACCGCGCGGGTCAGATCCTCGCCGGATTTGTCGTCGACCACCTTGATCTGCTCGCCCTCGACGATCAGACGGCGCAGATCCTCCAAGGTGACATGGCGGCTGCTGCCTGTGTCATAGAGGCGGCGATTCGCATATTTGCGTATGACGCGCTCTTTCTGCATCGTGCTATCCAACTCCCCCAAGAGCATCCTACGCCGAGCTTTGGCAATGCACAAATCAAGCACGGAGGCAGGCGCGGCTCGAGAGGCAAGTCTTGGTCATAAGTACATGATGCACCGTGGTTTAAGTCTCAGAATCCAATTTCGCTATCAGACGAAGCTCACAACAATGCATTGCATACGAGGAGGGCGTGATGGCATCGGATCCTTGGGCTACGTGGCGTGAATGGGCGCAGCGGGCTGCTGCAAGCTTCAACACGCAGGCCGCGGGTGCGTGGCCTGGAATCGCGAGCGCTCCCGGCGCAGCGCCCTTCGGTCCCTGGGCGGCATCGTTCGAGCGATTCGCGAGCGAGGCGCGCAGCTACCTCGATCAGATCGGCCAGGCGGGCCAGGTCTCCTCGAGCGCCGCGGCGGAGGCGGCGCGGCGCTTCGGTGATCAGCTGCGCGAGCAGTTCGAGCGCGCGGCGCCGCTGTGGAGCGCGTTCGGTGCGCCCGGCCTCGGGGCGGCGCAGACCGGCGGGCCACCGGCACCGGCGCTCGGGGCGACGCGCGAGCACCAGGAGCGTGCCGCGCGACTCCTGCAGGCCTGGTCTCGCACGCAGGAGGCACAACAACGGCTGCAACGGCTCTGGTCCGATGCGCTGCGCGAGGCCGCCACCGCGTTTAGCTCGAAGCTCGCCACTGCCGAGAGCCGACCGAGCGCGACGGCCGAGTCGCTGCGTGCGCTCTACGATGCCTGGATCGAGTGTGCCGAGCAGGCCTACGCGCGCATTGCCCATGGGCCCGAGTTCGGCCAGGCGATCGGTGATCTCGTCAACTCCGCCAGTGCCTGGCGGGAGGAGATGCAGGCGAGCTTCGAGCTCTGGGCCAAGACGCTCGACCTGCCGACGCGCAGTGAGATCAACTCATTGAATGCGCGTCTCACGACGCTCGAGTCGACGTTGCGGACGACCTCACGGCCCGCGCCGCGGCCGGCGACGAAGCCCGCCCCGACGAAGCCGGCCCGCAAGCCGAAGAGCTCCAAGCAGCACTCCGAGAGATCTCGATGAGCTCGAACTGGTACGACGCCTTGAGCGCAGCACGCGGCGCTGCGCCCGGCTGCTCGGCGCGTGATGCGGTGCTGCACGTTGGGAAGCTGACCCTGTATCGCTATCGGCCGCTGGCCGCGGCGGCTCCGGTGCCGCCGCTTCTCATCGTCTATGCGCTGGTGAACCGCCCGACGATGATGGATCTACAGCCGGACCGCTCGCTCATTCGCGGGCTGCTCAGCGCGGGTCTCGATGTGTATCTCGTGGACTGGGGATATCCCGATGGAGCCGATCGTTACCTGGGGCTGGAGGATTACATCGAGGATCGGCTCGATCGCTGCGTCGGGCACGTGCTCGAGGCGCATCGGCTCGAGGCGTTGAGCCTGCTCGGCGTGTGCCAGGGAGGCGTGCTGGCCTTGTCCTATGCGGCGCTCCACCCCGAGCGCGTGCGCAATCTCATCACCATGGTGACGCCGGTCGACTTCCATACGCCGCGCGATCTGCTCTCGAAGTGGGTGCGTCACATCGACGTCGCGGCCTGGGCCGGGGGCGGCAACGTATCGGGCGAGTCGCTGAATCAGCTGTTCTTGTCGTTGATGCCTTTCCGCTTGACGCAGCAGAAGTACGTCGAGCTGCTCTCGAGTCCGCCCGATGCCGCACGCGCCGAGAACTTCATGCGCCTCG
>DATGIA010000021.1:0-59567 GCA_035307465.1 Steroidobacteraceae bacterium | reverse complement strand
GCCCCGCCGCGCGTGATGGATGATCCGGGTGTCGCCCCACCGCGCGTGATGGACGACCCGGGTGTCGCCCCGCCGCGCGTGATGGATGATCCGGGTGTTGCCCCGCCGCGCGTGATGGATGATCCGGGTGTCGCCCCGCCGCGCGTGATGGACGATCCGGGTGTCGCCCCGCCGCGTCGCGGATAACGACCATGAACCGCGGAAAAGTGACGATCGCGGCGGCAGCGGTGTTTGCCATCGGGGTGGCCTTCGCTGCGCAGACCACCCCCGAGCGCCCCGATCGGGGCGTTGATCAGACTCGAGCTCGATTGCTCTGGACGCCCGGCACCAATGGTGTCGCGGCGGCCTACGAGTCGAGTCGCGAGGCTTTTGCGCCGCCGCTCTAGGAGAAAAACAGCAACCAAAAGTCGCTCGAGCGAGGCTCCCTACATGGGAGCCTCGCTCGAGCGCGTGCGCTACACTCCTGCGCATGAACAGGTGCGCATGCTCGTGACTGCCGGTGTGCGCCGTGCGCCCATCGTGATTGCGCACCGGGGGTCGAGCGGCGAGCGCCCCGAGCACACGCTCGCGAGCTACCAGCGGGCAATCGATCAGGGAGCCGATTACATCGAGCCCGACCTCGTGGTCACTCGCGACGGCGTACTCGTTGCTCGCCACGAGAATGAGATCAGCGAGACCACCGACGTTGCCAGCCGTCCCGCCTTCGAGACGCGTCGACGCACGCAGCTCATTGACGGCGTCACGGTCACCGGTTGGTTCACCGAGGACTTCACTCTGGAGGAGCTCAAGACCCTGCGGGCGGTCGAGCGCCTGCCGGGACTGCGGCCCGCGAATCGCGCCTACGATGGGCGCTTCGAGGTACCGACTTTCGAGGAGATCATGCGGCTCGCCACGGAGGTGAACCGCCGTCGCGACCCGGCGCTTCGGATCGGCGTGTACCCGGAAACCAAACATCCGGAGCATTTCGCGGCTCTCGGGCTTCCCGAGGAGCAGCGCTTGCTCGACGTGCTTTCTCGCTTCGGCTATGCCGGGGCGGGCTCGCCGGTCTATCTACAGTCCTTCGATCCGTCGAACTTGCGCGAGCTGCGCTCCATGACGCCCCTGCCGCTCGTGCAGCTGCTCGAGCACCGGCTGATCGACCTCGATCGGGTTGCGGAGTATGCGGATGCGATCGGAATTGCCAAATCCCTGGCGACCGCCGAGACGATAGCGGCGGCGCATGCGCGCGGCCTCGCCGTGCATGTCTGGACCTTTCGTGCGGAGAACGAGTTCCTGCCCATGGAGCTGCGGCGTGGCACCGAGCCCGAGGCTCACGGCGACCTGGCCGGGGAGATCCTGCGCTATCTCGAGCGGGGCATCGATGGATACTTCACCGACTTCCCCGCCATCGGCGTGGAGGTCCGCGAGGCGTGGATGCGCCGAATCTCCTGACGGCTCAGATCTCGGCTGTCCAGGCCGAGCACCAGCCGCCGACGGCGACGAGCTTTCCTTGAAATGTCTTGCAGGGCCGGTATTCATTCCCGGGCTTGCCTTCGAGCTGCAGACAGTTGTCGCAATTCGAGCCCGGGATGAAGCCGGGGTACTTTCGCGCATCGACTTGCTGCGCGTTCTCGACATATCCGAGGGCACGCGCGGCCGGATCATTCGGATCGACCCGTACGGGTGCAGCGGCGCGTGGCGCAGGCGCTCCCGGGTCGAGCGCCCCGAGGCTGCCGAGTGCGAGTGCAGCAACGACCGCGCGACGTGACAGATGGGCGGGGCACATGGCTCCACTATGCGCAATTTCGCGCCGCCCGTCATCAGCGGCCGCGGCAGGTGGCCTACGGGCGCGCCCGGCGGACGATTTGGTATCCTTCGTGCCCTTTCAAATGGAAGGTCATTCCGTGCTCAAAGTCTCGCCGCTCCTGCGCCTGGCGCAGATCGCCTTTTTTGCGGCACTGATCTTCACCTTCTACAGTGCGGTGATTCCGCCCGATAAGGCCCTGCGGCTGGTGCCCTGGGACAAGGCCGAGCACTTCATCGCTTTCTATGTGCTCGCGGTTCTGGCGGTCGCGGCGTTCCCGCGGCGGCATCCCCTGCTGCTCGCGGCCCTGCTTTCGCTCTTCGGGGCGTTGATCGAGGTCGTCCAGGGCCTGCCGATCGTGCATCGTGACCGCGATTTTTGGGACTGGGTCGCCGATACGTTCGCCATCGCCGCGGCGCTCGCGCCGATGCTGCTCGTTGGGTGGCGACGGCGCGCGGGCGGGCGCTAGAAGAACACCGACAAAAATACCTGATAGACGTTGGCATCGAAGCTGTAGAGCGGCTCCGTGCCCGGTTGATATTGCGGCAGCCCGTAGTACTTGATGTTGCGGAAATCCAGGTATTTGAACTGGATGCGGCTCGCATCGAAGGTCACGGTCGAGCGCTTGAAGAAGCGCCAGCCGTTCGGCAGCCAGGCGTACGTCACCTTCAGTCCAAGCGTGGTGTTGTCCTGTGCGGCCAGATTCTGATCGCGTCCCTCGAAGCGGTACTCGGCCGCGTAGTCGAACAGATCATTGTAGAAATCGGCGTGATTCTGCTTGTAGTAGCGAAATCGTCCCTCGAGGATCAGGATGTTCGAAATGGGATGCGTGTAGTCGAGCTCGTAGGTGTGGCCTACGATCGACCACGTATCGCGAAAATAGCGGTACGAGCCGGTGACCGCCGCCCGATAGGGGAGATAGTACTTGGCCTCGAACTGCACCGCGGTGCTGGTGCGCGTGTCCGGATAGACCTGGCTGCCGAGAGAGTAGCCTTTCGCATTGCTTGGATCCTTGTAGCGCACCGATCGATAGGGATTCGCCAGATATCCCTGATCCGTCACCACGTTGAGGTTCACCCCGCCGATCAGATTCTTGGTGAGAATCTGCGAAAGGTCGATGTCGTAGCTCTTGGTGCTTGCATGCCCGAGCCAATCGATGATCGGGACGAACGCGGTGCCGTTGTTCTCGCCCACCGCGTCGGTCGTATTGGCATAGCCGAGCGACACGGTCGTCAGATCGCCGAACATGTCCTGCTTGAGTGAGAAGCTGGTGGTGTTCGAGCGGTAGTCGCGCTCCACGCTGTTGATGTACGAAAGGGTGTAGGTGGTCTTGTCATGCACGAACTCGATGGTGCCGGTCTTCTGCTTGCGCGTGTCCTTGATCTGGCTCGCCTGGCTCAGCACGTCGATCGAGGCGCCGCTCACCTTATCGATGAACTCGTTGTACTCGAGAGCGAGATCTTCCGTGACCTTGGCGCGCGCGGAGGCCGAATAGCCGGTGATGTTCATGCCGCCGCCGCTGTACTTGGACCAGAACAGGTCGGCACGGCTGTCGGGAAGGACGTCCGCCGAGGGCGTGCGCATCAGGATGATCGCCACCACGAGCCCCAACCGCCCGAGCCCGCGCCGCACATGCCCCATGCCCTGCATCATCAGTTGCAGCCGCAGCCGCCACCGGCGCTGCCGGTCGCCCCGCGGGATCCTTCCCGCGACTCGCGGATGTGATCCAGGTAGGCGGAGGAAATGGCGTCCCGGTCCCACGCCATGATGGGATCGGCCAGCCGATCACGCTCGTACGGCCTGACCCACGGCTGGATTCCGCTGCACGCGCTCGAGAGCAGCACCGAGGCGATGAGAAGCGTGAAGCACAGGACGCGCATGGCCTACTCCCGGATGAGCTGACGAATCCGGTCTTGATACTCGTTCTCGTCGCCCGGCTTGTAGCCGCGGTGGACGTAACGGATCTGGCCTTTGCGATCGATGATCACCGAGCTCGGCATCTCATCGACGTGATAGGCCTTGCTCACCTGATTGGCCGGATCGAGCAGCACCGGGAAGCTCACCGGTCGGCGTGCGAGCAGCTCCTTCACCGGTGGAGCCTCCTTGTCGACGTTGATGCCGATCAGCGTGAAGCCCGCAGGCTTGTACTTTTTGTACATCGCATCGAGCAGAGGCATCTCCTGCTGACAGGGTCCGCACCACGTGGCCCAGAAATTCACCATCACCACCTGACCTTGGTACTGGCTGAGGCCGGAGGGTCCCCCGGACAGCGCCGTGAGTGTGAAGGCGGGCGCCGCGCCGCCCGAATCGGAGGCGACCGCGGCGGAAGCGATGACGAGCGCGGCGAGCAGGCCACGCGTGAACAGTCTTGCAGTGCTTTTCATGACTCTCTCCTCATGAATCTCAAATAAAAGCTAGAACCAGGTCGTCAGGCTCAACGTCCCTTCGATGTTGTGGACGTTCTTGTCGACGCCGAACAGGCTCGACTCGAACACGTGGTCCCGCACATCCAGATGCATCGCCAGCCAGTCGGTGATCAGGATCCGCGTGCCGACGCCGAAGTTGATCGCGAACTGGTCCTGATCGGCGAATTTCACATCGCCCATCCCGGCCACCACATACAGGGCCGTGTTGAACGCCCGCCCGCGCCCGAGGAAGACCTCGCCGGGCAGGAAGTTGTAGCCCACGTCGAGGTCGTAATACGTGAACTGTCTCCCAGAGTTGCTGAGCACGGTGATATCGGGAAACACGGTCTCCAGGCTGCTCTGACCTGCCTTCGAGCGGGCGAGGAACCCTTCGAGAAAGAAGTCCTCGGTGACGTGATAGGCGGCACGCACGCCGTAGAGCGGGTTGGTGCCGAAGTCCTGGATGCTGAGCGCGCCGAAATAGGCGCCAATCTCGAAATCGCGGGCCTTCACCTTCGGCGTCTTCACCTGGCGGCGCGTGACCTGCGGCTCGACGATCGTGGGCTCGGGCTGCGGCTCCTCGACCGTCACGGGTGCCGGCTTGCGGTCCCCGCGATGGAACCAGCTGCAGCCGGACAGCAGCACCAGTGCTGCCGCTAGAAGAACACGGCAAAGCTGACTTTCCATTCTTCCAGATCCTCGTAGACGTTGAGGTGGTTGAAGACGACGTAGTAGCGCCAGTCGGCGCGCCACATGAAGCGGCGCGTGATGAAGCCGCGTGCGCCGAGCGATGCATAGGCCAGCTCGTTGTTGCTCTCGAGCGGGGCGGGGGGGACCTTGTCGACGATGTGCTGATAGCCGCCGCCGATACCAGCGGTCGGCGAGAACCACTTCCACTCCGGAATGAAAGTGTGGCGCATGCCTATCGTGCTGACGATGCGGTTATCGAGCGTGCCGAGCGCCTGCTGCACGACGGCCTCGACGTCCAGACTTTCGGTGAGGGAATAATCCGCGTATGCGGTCACCAGGTTCTGGCGATTGTAGACGCCGTAGCCCGCACCGATCTCCCAGTGGTGGGTGGCGAATTCCGGGTAGGGCGGGATGGGCGCCGGCTCACCGGTCGGCAGCTCGGTGTGCAGGGTGAGATCGTCGCGGCGCACCCAGCCCGTATCTCCGTGGGCGGAGCGTACCTTGTACCAGTCCGTACGGCTGAACAGGACGACGAGCGTCTCGTCCCGGCCGATGACGTAGATCACCGGAAAACCGCGCCCCGGACCGGAGTGCATCTCCACGTAGGGCGCAGTCACCACCAGTTGCAGCAGTGGCTTCTTCTTTGCTTCCGCGACACCGAGATGGAACGCCTGCAGCAGCAGTATGAGCGCGAGCAGACGTCTCATCAGTTCATATCGCTACGGCGCGTCAGTTCGCGGCGGCGGGAGCGACGAACGGATCGTTGTAGTACTGGCCACCAATGTCCAGCCATTCCGATATCAATCGCAATTCCCCCGCGGTCATGTATCCCGTGTGGTCGAGCACGGGATCATGATAGCTCCCATCGAACATCCGCAGGAACGCAGTCGAAGTCGCCGCGCTGCCTGCCGCCATCGGCGCCGCCAGCATCACCGGCACCGTGGCGGGCGGCGGAGCTGGGTTCGGCACCATCAGATCCTGCAACACGCCCATATTAAGCGTCTGCTCCGGATGTTGGAACAGGACGTTCTCATAAGACGTGACGACCGTGACGTCGACCGACGAGGCGGCGCCGGTGAGATCGAGCTGTCCGGCGGGCACCTGGATCTTGTTCTGCAGGCTGAGCGTGTTGTGGCAATTGGTGCAGGTCACGGAGGTGTTGGCGACGCCGCCGACGGTGGCGGTGCGCGGCGCATCCCACAAACTCTGCAGAAAGAGCGGCTGCGCCGTGTTCGGATTCGCATAGTGAATGGTGATGCGGCATTGCGCGGTCCAGCCCGGACTCAGGCAGCTCGCGTTGGTCGGCGGTGAGCCCGCGATGCCGGCATACGTCACGGTGTTGGGCGCCGTGCCGAACGTCGTGGTGCTGTAGGGGTAATCGATGAACGCGTCGGCCTGCGGTGTCACGACCGTATCGGTCCAGATCGGTGCATAGAGCACATCGGTGGTCATGACCTGCGCGCAGGGCTGGGTGTAGGGGTAAACCTGGGTCGGAAGCGCACTGCCCTTCTCGCAACTGATGCGCACGAGCGTCTGCGCCATCGTTTCGCCGGCGTTGGCGAAGAGCGCGGGGTTCGTGTTCGGGAACGGCGAGCCGGTCGTCGGTGCGCCCGGATTCACGGGCAGCGTAACACCGCTGCGGCCGTGGGACGGGGTCTGCACGTTGCCCTGCGTGTGGCAGCCGTTGCAGGATTTGGTCTCTCCGGGCATCACCTGCAGCCAGCTCTCGTGTCGCGCGGTGATGCGCCGGCCATTGACGTCGAGCACGTCGATGGTGAAGGGAACGTTCGCAGGCACCTGAATCTGCACGGAGCCGTCAGGCTGCACGGGCGCGTAGCCCAGGATCTCTCGCATGCCCATGCCGGCAGGACCGAACGCCGAGTTGTTGATCTTGCGTACGGTCTTGGGCGGAATCTCCACCGCCTTCTGGATGCGCACGAAGCGAGCCGGACGGGTGTAGAAGCTCGCCTGACTCGGGTCCGCCTGTCCCGCGATGCTCGGCTTGGCGGTGTCCACACCATCGAAATCGTACACGCTCGAGATGTTGAGCACCCCGACGTGGTCGTTCACGAGGGTCTGCTGGGTGGGGTTCTGGGGCGTCGCATCCGGGATGTAGACGGGCACGGGCTTGCGCGCTTGCAGGATCACGGGCTCGACGATCTCGGTACCGACGTCGGCCGCAATGAGCGGGCTCAGCGTCCCGGCATCGAAGTCATAGATCCAGAGCGTGTACTGGGGCGGCGCCAGCTTGAAGTTCGGTCCCGTCGTGTTGGTCGAGGTACACACCTCGACGACGCCGGTCGTGCTCTCGACGAGACAGGGTGACCAGCTCACCAGCATCCGGTTGGTGCCGTCGTAGAGAGGATAAAAAGAGTGGAAGCGGCCGCCGGCCGAGGGCATGTTCGCATCCGTCGTCACGCCGAGCGAGGTGGCGGATATCTGGGCCGGAGGTTTGAGCTTGCTCGCGGGTGCCGCCGGCTGGTTGATCTCGACGAAGTTGTTGGCATCGATCGCCAGGATGTCCCCGCCCTGCTGCGTGCCGAGGAACGGGCGCGCGAGCGCGAGCAACTTGCCGTCCGCGCGCTGCCGGACATTCACGAACTGGATCACGTTGTTGTCGGTGCCGGCGATGTTCGCGCCGCTTGCGTGGCTGTTCGCTCCATAGAAGAGCTCGAGTCCCGTGCCGTCGGGGTTCGAGTGGTAGAGGCTCATCTGGTCGGTCCCGCCCGCGACCTCCCAGCGCGAGAAGACGATCTGTCCGTTGGCGAGCACCGAAGGCGCGAAGTCATGGTTGGTGTTGAAGCTGATCTGATGCATGTTGGTGCCGTCAGCGTTCATGACGTGCAGCACGAAAATCGACTGCTGGCGGTTGTCGGTCACGGCCTGATATTGCGGACGTCCCTCGTCAAGAAGGATGGCCTGCGTTGCGAGCTGGCGTGTCGAGGCGAAGACGATGCGCCCGTCGGGCAGGTAGTGCGCGCCCACGTCGTGGCCCGCCGTGATGTCGTCGGTCGTCAGCTGCGTCACTTTCTTCGCGACCGCGTCGTACTCGTAGATCTTCCAGTTCGGCTGCTTCGGATCGTCGTTCTTCAATTGCGTATTCAACGGCAGGCGCAGCGAGAACACGACCTTGCTGCCGTCCGGTGAGACATCGAGGTCGCGCACGGCGCCCTGACCCATCGTGATCGAGGCTGTGACGTTGGTCTCGACGCTCGCAGCCGAGGCGGTGTCGCGCACGTAGAGATCACTGCCCGTGATCGACGTGATGAGATCACGCAGGTCGATGTCGGCGGGGGTTGCGGCCTTGTTGGTTTTGCTGGTGCTCTGCATGAGCACGGGTTGCTTGACGTACGCGATGGGGTAGTTCGTGATTCCCGGCGTCAGCGACTGTCCGCCGGCGAGGCCCGGTGCGGTGCCGGTCGGTGCGCTCTCGCAGCCGAGCAGCAACAGCATGGGGAGCGCAATCGCGGCCATTCGCAGGAAACCGTGACCGCGCTCACGAATGCATTCGATCGTCATGTTCGTCACCTTCTCAGGAGATCCGCAGATCTCATCCGTGAGGTGCGCGCCCTTCATTGAACTTATTCGTTCCATGGCGCCATCTTCGGCTGGCTCGCACGCTCAATCTGTTAACGCACTCACAGAAGAACTTCACAACATCCGTTTCTCTGCCAGTTGCGGATCGGAGTCTCGCAAATTGGAGCTCAGAATATAGGTACGCAGTCGGCGCTCGGTACTGTCGCGAAACGCCGACGTCGTGTGGCTGAGACATTATTTACCGCATGTTTCGCGGGATATATTCGCCACACGTCGAAACCACAACTCGCGTGAGTGGATGTGAACATGAAGTACGGGACGGATCAAACTATGAGCCAGAAGGTTGGCCGCGCGGCAATGCCGCGTCTCGTCACACTCGCGGTGCGCGCCGCAGTCTGCGCAGGATCGCTCGCGCTCCTCGGCGCCCAGGCGAACGCGCAGGCAGTCAATGCCGACCAGGCGACGCGCATGTACAACCGCATCGCGGGCATACCGCCGAACGCTCAGGAGCTCTCGGCCATGCTTGCGGCACCCGACGCGGTGACCGCGGCATTGATCGCGACCAACGATGCGAAGTTCTACAACGACACGATTCGCAACATGGCGGCGCCCTGGACCAACAGGGCGCAGTCGGTGTTCGTGCCGCTCAACGACTACACCGCGACCGTGATCGGAATGGTGAGGGACGATATCCCCTTCAACACGGTGCTGAGCGCGGACATCCTCTACGTCGGTGACGGCACCTCGGGTGAGGGCGCCTACTCGCCGAACGACAACAACATGTATCTGACGCTCGACGCCAACAACGTCGACCTGAGCAAGCACCTCAAGCAGGTGCCGCAGTCCTCGGTGACGGGAATCCCGAGCGCTGCAACGGCCGGCATCATCACGACACGCGGCGCCGCCAGCGCCTTCTTCGTCAACGGCACCAATCGCGCGATGTTTCGCTTCACGATGATCAATCACCTCTGCAACGATCTGCCGACGGTGATGGACACGACCCGGCCGCCCGATCGCATCCGGCAGGACGTGACGCGCAGCCCGGGCGGCGTGAGCACGCTGTTCCTCACCAACTGCATCGGCTGTCACAGCGGCATGGATCCGATGGCGCAGGCCTTCGCCTACTACAACTTCTCCTACCCCGCGAGCGAGGTGGGGGCCACCGCCTGGCCGATCGGACAGATCGTCTACACCCCGGGCGTGACGCAGGCGAAGTACCACATCAACAACACCAACTTCCCGCAGGGCTTCAACACGCCCGACGACAGCTGGGATAACCGCTGGCGTACCGGCCCGAACCAGACGCTCGGCTGGAGCTCCACGTTGACGGGCAGTGGCCAGGGAGCCAAGTCCCTCGGTGTCGAGCTCGAGAGCAGCTCGGCCTTCGCGACCTGTCAGGTAACACGCGTCTTCAAGATGGTTTGCTACCGCGCGCCGGCGAGCTCGAGCGTGCAGAGCGCAAGCGGTGATGCGGCGCAGATCAACTCGATGGTCGCCTCATTCCAGACGCACAACTATTCGCTGCGGCAGGTATTCGCCGAAGCCGCCGCGTATTGCAAAGGGACCTGATCATGAAAGCGACACGCATCATCGCCCTCCTGACCCTGGCCGCCTCCCTGGCGCTCGTCGCGTGCGGCGGCGGTGGCTCGGGCAACTCGGCCCTGCCGACCGTGGCACCGACCTCGAACGTCGACGCCTACACGGGCCCGGCGCCCGCGACTGCGGACGTGCAGGCCTTCGAGGTGAACCTGTGGAACAACATCCGCGGCCAGAATCGCTGCGGCCAGTGTCACAACGCGACGACGCCGGCGCAGATGCCGAACTTCGCGCGCAGCGACAACGTGAACCTCGCCTACGCGCAGGCCAACACGGTCGTCAACCTGCAGACGCCCTCGACCTCGATCATGGTCGTCAAGGTGAGCGGCGGCCACAACTGCTGGCTCGCCGATGCGAGCGCCTGCGGCCAGATTCTCACCACCTGGATCAGCAACTGGGCGAATGCGACCGGAGCCTCCTCGGCGACGCAGGTTCAGCTCGTGGCCCCGCCGGTGAGGTCCGTCGGCCAGAGCCTCAATCTGCCCTCCGGCACGACCGGGCAGCAGGACTACAGCCAAACGATCTACACGCTCACGGGCCAGTATTGCTCGAAGTGCCACTCCTCGACCGCCGATCCGGCGGTCTCGCAGAGTCCCTACTTTGCGGATGGCAACATCGCAACCGCCTATCAGGCGGCGATTCCGAAGATCGATTTCACGGGCTGCGTACCGCAGAACTCGCCCACCTTCGCGCAGACCTGCGGCACCAACTCGCGCTTCTACCAGCGGCTGCTCACGGACAAGCATAATTGCTGGAGCGACTGCGCGACGGATGCGGGCTTGATGCTCGCGCAGATCCAGGCCTTCGCGATGATGCTCACGCCGAGCAGCATCGATCCGAACCTGGTGGTGAGCAAAGCACTCGCCCTGGGCGATGGCACCATCGCGAGCGGCGGCGGTCGCTTCGATGCGGACACGATTGCCAAGTACTTGTTCGCCGAGGGCAGCGGCTACACGGCCTACGACACCAGCGGCATCGATCCTTCAGCGGATCTCACGATCACCGGCAACGTCACTTTCGCCGGCGGCTGGGGCGTGCTGGTGGGCGCCGGTGGCAAGCTGCAGGCGACCGTCGAGTCGAGCTCGAAGCTCTACACCTTGATCCAGGCCACCGGGGAGTTCTCGATCGAGGCCTGGGTGGCTCCCGCGCTGGTGGCGGCCGACAAGTCCTACATGGTGAGCTACTCGGGCGGTGACACGCTGCGTAACTTCACCCTCGGCCAGACGAACCAGCAGTATGACTTCATGCTGCGCAGCCTGAGCTCCGGCACGACGAGCTCCGGCAACATGACCGCGATGCCGCTGAACGGCATGCCGCAGCTGCAGACCCTGGCATCGGCCATGGCACTGCAGGCCTCGCTCCAGCACGTCGTCCTCACCTACGATCCGGTGAACGGTCGCCAGATCTACGTGAACGGCGTGAATCAGAACGTGCCGGATCCGCAGAAGGGCGGCTCGATCTCGAACTGGGACAGCACCTTTGCGCTCGTGCTCGGTAACGAGGTGTCCGGCGATCGCTCCTGGCAGGGCCTCATCAAGTTCGTCGCCATCCACAGCCGCGCCCTCACGGCGGCCCAGGTGATGCAGAACTACAACGCCGGGGTGGGTGAGCGCTACTACCTGCTGTTCAACGTCTCGAACGTGGTCAACCTGAACCAGGCTTACATCATGTTCACGGTGAGCCAGTACGACAGCTACGCGTACCTGTTCTACCAGCCGACCTTCATCTCGCTCGATCCCACCGTGAAGCCGGGCAGCATCGTTGCCAAGGGCCTGCGGATCGGTATCAACGGGACGATCCCGCTCGTCGGGCAGGCGTACATCCCGCTCAATACCACGATCACCGCGGCCGGCTACACCGCGACCGGCGAGGTGCTGTCGAACATCGGCACCGTCATCGGTCTCGAGAACGGTCCGCTCGCGGACCAGTTCTTCCTGCAGTTCGACCAGCTCGGCTCCGCGACCAACGTCATCGTCGAGCAATCGCCCTGCACGGGGGCCTGCCCGAACCCCTTCGTCCTGCAGCCTCCGGCGGCGGACGTGGGCGTGCGCAGCTTTGCGCAGGTGAACTCCACCCTCGCGCAGCTCACCGGGGTGCCGAGCACCACGGCCGCGGTGGTCTCGACCTACCAGAGCGTGCAGCAGCAGCTCCCCCCGGGCAACGTGCTCGAGAGCTACTCCTCATCGAATCAGGTGGGCGTGGCACAGCTCGCAGTGCAGTACTGCGCGCAGCTGCTGGCGAGCCCGCAGCTCACCCAGCAGGTGCTGGGCATCACGTTGAGCGGCTCGACGTTCAACACCGTGCCCGGCTACTCGACCGTCTCCAACCCGCTCGCGAATCTCGCGGTCGGGGGCGGATCGCTGGCGCATCAGCCCGCGGCCAGCACGGTATCGACCGAGCTCAACAGCCTGATCGGCACCTTGTGCACAGGATCGAGCCCGTGCGCCAACAACGCATCACGCGTGCAGGCCGTCTCCGTCGCAGCGTGCGCGGCCGCCCTTGGCAACGCCGACGTGATGATCGATTAACCAGCTAAGGATCAGAGGACTTCATATGCGCATCCTGCGAAAGGTACCGAAAGGCCTGGGCCTGCGAGAGCCGCTCAAGCATCCGGATCATCCGCGTCCGAGCACGCGGCGGCAGTTTCTCTCTCAGGGTTTCATCGCGGGCGGCGCCTCGGTGATCCTGCCCTCGATCTACAGCTTGCTCGCGAACCCGAAGGTCGCCCAGGCTCAGAGCTGCGGCGGCTCGAACCAGCTCGCCTGCGATATCGAGGCGGCGGTGCAGGCCTGCGGCATCACCGCAGGCGCGGGCATGATTCCCTTCATCTGCTTCGATCTGTCGGGCGGCGCCAACATCGCCGGCTCCAACGTCCTGGTGGGCGGTCCCAAGGGCCAGCTCGATTTCCTGAGCGTTGCCGGATACAGCAAGCTCGGCCTGCCGGGGTCGATGGTGCCGAACGCGAGCGCCACCGGAAATTTCATCGATGCGAGTCTGGGCCTGCGCTATCACTCGGACAGCGCGCAGATGCGCGGCATCAAGACGAAGTTCACCAACACCGCGGCGATGGCCAACGTCACCGGGACGATCATTCCTGCGCTTTCGCAGAACGACACCAACACCAATCCGCACAATCCGATGTACGGCATCTGGGCGGCAGGTGCGCGCGGCGCGCTCCTCGACTTGATCGGCACCGACAGCTCGCAGTCCGGCGGCAACTCGATGGCGCCCCCCAACATGGTCGTGGTGTCGGCCCAGCCCTCGACAATCCAGAGCGGCCGGGACACCGCGGGCCTCGTGAGCACGGGGCAGCTCAGCACGCTCCTGCCCAGCTCGAGCGATGTGACCAACGTGCTCGAGTCGATGAAACGCATCAGCGACGCCAAGTACAACGCCGTGACGGCCTATTCGACCCCGGCCGCGCAGCAGGCGGCGATGACCATTCAGCAGTGCGCCTACACCAAGGCGGCCTACACGCTCAATCGCTACCCGAGCGCGGCCGCGGTTGACCCGGACAGCGATCCGACCATCAACGGCGGCATCTTCACGACCGCCGAGTATCAGTCGAACGGTAACTTCCAGAAGACCGCCGCCGTCATGAAGCTCGTGATCGACGGCGATGCCGCGGCCGGCACGGTCGAGCTCGGCGGCTTCGATTACCACACGGGAGACCGCTCCACGGGTGAGGGCCGCGACTTCGAGGCCGGTCAGTGCATCGGCGCCGTCCTGCAATACGCCGCCCAGCAGAAAAAGCCCGTGATGATCTACGTGTTCAGCGACGGCTCGCTCGCGAGCAACGGCATGATCGACAGCTCCGTCGGCGGTCGCGGCAAGGGCGTCTGGACGGCCGACAATCAGAACGTCGCGGCGACGTACTTCCTGGTGTACAACCCGGGCGGCAAGGCGACCCCGGCACAGAGCAGCGTCGAGGCGAGCCTGCAGCTCGGCTATTTCAACTCCGACGGCTCGCAGAACACCACGGCGACGCCCGCGGGCAACAACGTGCCGAACCTCGTGCAGATGGTGGTGCTCAATTACCTCGCTCTGCACAGCGCGAATGACCTCGCGCGCTGGCCCAACTTGTGGCCCGTCGGCGGCGGGGGCCCGAACGTCGTGAACACCCTGGGCTCCGGATCCTCGTTGGACCCGCTGGTGGCCTGGCAGCCGCTGCTCGGGCTGACGAACGGACGCGTGGTCGGCTGAGAATCGCATCGAAGTCCCGGCCGCAGGGCCGGGCTCTCGCGAGCGCATAGGAGAGTGTCGCAACGCATGGCCGAGGCGGCTCGCTTCGGCCTTGCGCATTTCTGCAGGACTCACCGAAGCGAGCGCAACGGGGTGGACTGCGACTGCATCGCGCGATCGCCAAATGACGTGAATGTGCGCCAAGTCATGAAGAAATCTGTGAAAGCACCGGTTCATCGCGTTGACACTGCAGCATTCCTTGTGCGATTTTGCATAAGGTCTGATCAGGGCGAACTCGGCCTACGACAGCGGGGTTACCAGTGTTGATGGACGTGTTGCTGCGCTCGAGGCGCTGCTCGGATGCAAGCGTCGCAGGATCGATGCAGTGAGGTCGGCCCGGCCCGGGCGCTGCGCGCGTAGGCTCACGCTCGCCGTGGGTCTGCTGGGCTGCGTCGTGCAGATGCACGCCGCGCTCGCCGTGGCTCCTCCGCCGATCGTCGGCAAGGACGCTCCCGATTTCGTGGCGAAGACGATCGACGGCAGCAATCTGCGCTTGTCCGAGTTTCGCGGCCAGGTGGTGCTGGTGAACTTCTGGGCACGCTGGGCGAGCGACTCGCGCCAGGAGATGCCCGCGCTCAGCAGGATCAACCAGACCTACGAGCGAGCGGGGCTCAAGGTGATCGGCATCTCGATCGATGACGATCTGGTGCGTGCCCGCGCATTCGCGGATGCGATGAAGCTTTCGTACCCTGTCATGCTGGATGCGGGCCCGCAGATCGGGCGGGATTATCAGCTCGGGAAGATGCCGATGACGATCTTGGTGGATCGCTCGGGCGTGATTCGCTACGCGCACGTTGGATACCGGCGCGGCGATGATCGCGTTTTTCTCGACCACATTCGAGAACTGTTGCGCGAGTAGGCGGTGGATCAGTCATGAGTCGTATGTCGTGCGTCGGATCATGGGCGTTGGCCAGCATTCTCCTTGCGGGGACCGCGCTCGCCGGGCAGGCGGCATCGCCTGCGGGAGCCGCTGCGCCCGCTGATGCGAGCCCGGCGCCGGCCGGCGCGGCGGCTGCGGGGGCCACGGCGCCCGCTGCGTCCGCGGCATCCTCGGCGGATGCGGCCCCGGCGCCGGCTGCCGAAAGCAGCTCTGCGGAATTCAAGACGCTCGACCAGGAAGTGCAGGGCCTGAAGAAGGACGTCATCGACCTCAACAAGGACCTGTTCGTTCTCGAAGAGGAGCTGCTGTTTCCGGCCAACACCCAGGTCGCGGTGTACGTGTCGATGGATGTCGGCGCGTTCTTCGCGCTCGATTCGGTGACCGTGAAGATCGACAACCGGGAAGTGAAGAATTATCTGTATACCGCGCGCGAGGCCGACGCGCTTCTGAAGGGCGGGGTGCAGCAGATCTATCTCGGAAATCTCAAGGTGGGCAAGCACGAGCTGGTCGCGTTCTTCACGGGCAAAGGCCCGGTCGAGCGCAACTATCGGCGCGGTGCGACCATCAAATTCGAGAAGGGAGTGGGCGCGAAGTATCTCGAGCTCAAGATCACCGACAAGGTTCCGAAGCACCAGCCCGAATTCACCATCAAAGACTGGGAATGACGTGCGGGGCGTGAGAACACAGCTGCGGCCGATCGTGCTGTGCGCGTTGTTGCTTGCGCTGCCGTGCGGGATGGCGGCGGCACGCAACGTCAAGCCGGATCCAAACGGGCTGCCACCGCACCCGGTGCAGGACCTGCACTACGGCGACGTGCTTTTCTACTTCTTCCAGGACGACTATTTCGACTCGATCACCCGCCTGCTGGCGGCGCGCGAGCTCGGGCGCATGCCGCACAGCGAGGGCGAAGCGGAGCTGCTCCTGGGCGGCCTGTATCTGTCGCTCGGCGAGCACGTGGAAGCCGGCAACATCTTTCAGGCGCTGCTCGCGGGCAGCAAGATCTCCGAGGCGGTGCGCAACAAGGCCTGGTTCTATCTCGGCAAGGTCTGGTATCAGCGCGGCTACCTCGAGGAGTCCGAGCGGGCGCTGCGCCAGGTGTCCGATCACATCGATCAGCGCATCAGCGCCGAGCGCTACATGCTGCTCGCGCAGCTCATGCTGCGGCAGGGCCGTTATGACGATGCCATCGCGGCGTTGTCGAGCTGGCACGGAGCCCGGGATTGGACCGCCTATGCGCAGTTCAACGTGGGCGTCGCGCTCGTACGGCTGGGGCGCCTGCCCGAAGCGATCGGCTATCTCGATCGCGTGGGTCGCATCGAAACGCGCAGCGAGGAGCTGCTTGCGCTCAAGGACAAGGCGAATCTCGCGCTCGGCTTCGCTCTGCTGCAAGCGAAGCGTCCCGCCGAGGCCCGCCCCGTCCTCGAGCGCATTCGTCTGCAGGGTCCGTTCTCGAGCAAGGCGCTCCTCGGAGTCGGCTGGGCGGACTCCTCGCTCGGCGATTTCAAGCGTGCGCTGGTTCCGTGGTTGGCGCTGCGCAAGCAGAATCTGCTCGATTCGGCCGTGCAGGAATCCTTCCTCACCGTGCCGTATGCGTACAACCAGCTGGGTGCGAGCGGCCAGGCGGCGGAGTTCTACAGCTCCGCGATCGAGTCCTACGATGCCGAGCTCAAGAGCATCGACGGCTCGATCGAGGAAATCCGCAGCGGCAACCTCCTCGATCGGCTGCTGAACGACGACAAGAAGGACACACTCACCTGGTACTGGCAGCTCAAGACGCTGCCCGATGCCCCGGAGTCGCGCTACCTCTACTCGCTGCTCGCGAGTAACGAGTTTCAGGAAGGACTGAAGAACTATCGCGAGCTCAACTTCATGAGCCGCAATCTCGATGATTGGGGCGAGGACCTGAATGCGTTCGACAACATGCTCGAGACGCGCCAGGAGGCCTATAACGAGCGGGTGCCCAAGGCCGATGCGGTGATCGCGGCCACCGACCTCGATGCGCTCACGCGCCAGCGCGTGGAGTTCGAATCGCGCTTGAACGAGATCGAGCATTCGAACGACGTCGCGGCGCTCGGCACGCCGGAGGAGCAGAAGACGTGGCGGCGCCTGAAGCGCATCGAGGAGTTTCTCGCCGCCCACCCGGACGATGCGGACCTCGGTGAGATGCGCGAGAAGCTGCGATTGATGAAAGGCGTGATGTACTGGCGGATGTCGGAAAGCTTCCGGGCGCGCCTCTGGAACGAGCGCCGCTCGGTGAAGGAGCTCGAGGCCTCGCTCATCGAGACGCAGAAAGGCGCCCTCGCGGTGCGCCAGGCCCGTGCGGGCATGCCGGCGAACAACGGCGAATTCGCCGGGCGTGTGCAAGCGATGCGCGCGCGCATGGATCAGCTGCAGCAGAGGCTCGATGCGCTCAGCGACAAGCAGAATCGCTACCTGCAGGCGCTCGCCATCGACGAGCTCGGTCGCCAGAAACAACGGATCGAGACCTACGAGGTGCAGGCCCGCTTCGAGCTCGCGGCGATCTACGACAAGGCGGCGAACGGAAAACCGGCCCAACCCCCTCCCAACGCGCCGCCGGCGCCGAAGTCGCCGCCATGAACCGCACCGGTCTGCTCGCGTGGCTCGCCTGCGTGCCGCTCGCCTGGCCGGGCTGCTCGCTCGCGGCCTCGAAGGAGCCCCAGACGATCCGCGACCTCGAGAACAGCCAGGTGGACATCAACCCGAATCCGCCCAAGGGGATCGATGCCAACAAGACGATGGAGAGCTACAAGCGCTTCCTCGACCTCAACGCGGGCGATGCGGCGCTGCGCGAGGAGGCCCTGCGCCGCCTGGGCGACCTCAACCTCGAGAGCTCCGAGACCGAGCGCATCGAGCGGGAGCTTGCGACCAACGAGGGATTGCGCGCGACCGAGGCGATTCATCTTTATACCGCCCTGCTCAAGACCTATCCGAACTACGAGCGCAATGATTCGGTGCTGTATCAGCTGGCGCGCGCCTATGAGCTCAATGCCCAGACCGACAAGGCGCTCGCGGCTCTCGACAGGCTGGTTGCGAGCTACCCGAAGAGCCGCTATATCGACGAGGCGCAGTTCCGGCGCGGCGAGCTGCTCTTCGCGATGAAGACTTACCCCGCGGCGCAGGCCGCTTACGAGGCGGTCATCAAGTTCGGCCCGACCTCGCAGTTCTACAACCAGAGTCTCTACAAGCACGGCTGGTCGCTCTTCAAGCAGGGCGACGATCAGAAGAGCCTCGGCTCTTTTGCCCGGGTGCTCGACTCGGTGCTCGTCTCTAAGAGCGACCCCAAGGCGATGATCACGCTCGAGTCCCTGAGCCGTCCGAACCGCGAGCTCGTCGAGGATACCTTCCGGGTGATGTCGATCACCTTCTCCTACCTCGAGGGCCCGAAGACGATCGAGGAGTTCCTCAAGCACCGCAAGCCGGAGCCGTATTACTACCTCCTCTATGCGCGACTCGGCGATCTGTACATGGAGAAGGAGCGCTACACGGATGCGGCCGATACCTATCGGGCATTCGTCTCGCAGGACCGCAACAACGAGAATGCGCCGCTCCTCGAGATGCAGGCGATCGAGGCTTACTCGAAGGGCGGCTTTCCGCAGCTCGTTCTGCAGGGCAAGAAGGAGTTCGTCGAGAACTACAGCTACGGAACCGCGTTCTGGCAGGGCCGCACGCCGCAAGGAGAGCCGAAGGTGCTGGCGGTGCTCAAGATCAATCTGAAGGACGTGGCGCAGTACTATCACGCCGAGGCGCAGAAGACCAAGAACGTCGCCGATTACGAGGAGGCCGCGAAGTGGTATCGCAGCTACCTGAAGTCCTTCCCCGACGATCCCGATGCTGCAGCCACCAATTACCTGCTCGCCGACACGCTCTACGAGAGCAAGCAGTACCTTCAGGCCGCGCAGGAATACGAGACCACCGCTTACAGCTACGGCGGGGGAGAGAAGGCGGCCGCGGCGGGCTACGCGGCGATCGTCGCCTACGGCAAGGAGGAGGAGTCGGCCAGCGGAGATGCGAAGCTCAAGGTGCACAAAGCAGGCATCGAGAGCTCGCTCAAGTTCGCGCAGTCCTTCCCACTGCATCCTGAGAGCGCGCAGGTGCTCACGCGGGCGGCGACCGAGCTCTACGCAGCCAAGGACTATGCGCGTGCGACCCGGGCGGCGGAGACGCTCCTCGCGCGCACGCCGCCGGTCGACGCCCCAAAGCAGCGCATCGCCTACACCGTGATTGCAAATTCGAATTTCGAGCAGGGCAACTATCAGAAGGCGGAGATCGGCTACAACAACGCCCAGTCGCTGATGAGCGCCAGCGATCCGGAGCGTCCCGCGATCGTCGAGCGGCTCGCTGCCTCGATCTACAAGCAGGGCGAGCAGAAGAGCCAGTCGGGCGACAGCACGGGCGCGGTGGAGGATTTCCTGCGCGTCTCGAAGATGGCGCCAACCTCCAAGGTTCGGGCAAACGCCGACTTCGATGCGGGGGCGCTGCTCATCACCCAGAAGAAGTGGGATCAGGCCATCGCGGTGCTCGAGGATTTCCGCCGCAACTTTCCCCAGAGTCCGCTGCAGGCCGACGTCACCAAGAAGCTCGCGGTCGCCTACTCGGAGTCGAATCGACCCGCGCAGGCGGCGGCCGAGTTCGAGCGCATCGCCGCCTCGCCGGGCGAGAGTCTGGAGATTCAGCGCGAGGCGACCGTGCAGGCCGCGGCGCTCTACGGCAAGGCAGGACAGACCGAGCGCGCGCGCACCATGCTCGAGGCATTCGTGAAGCGCTTCCCGCAGCCGCTGGATCCGGCCATGGAGGCCCGCCACAAGCTCGCGGAGCTCGCCGAGAAGTCCGGGGACAGCGCAGCGCGCGATCGCTGGTTGCGCGAGATCATCGCCACCGACCGTGCCGCGGGTGCCGCACGCACCGACCGCAGCAAGGCGCTCGCAGCGCGTGCGACGCTGGCGCTCGCGGCCCCCGCGCGGGAGGCGTTCATGCGCATCAAGCTGGTGGCGCCCCTCAAGAAGTCGCTCGCGGAGAAGCGCAAGGCGATGGAGTCGGCCCTCAAGGCTTATGAGCAGGCGGCGGACTATCAGGTGGCCGAGGTGACGACGGCGGCGACGTTCGAGAGCGCCGAGCTCTATCGGCAGCTCGGCAAGGATGTCATGAGCTCCGAGCGGCCGAAGAATCTCTCCAAGGACGAGCTCGAGCAGTACAACGTGCTGCTCGAAGAGCAGGCGTTTCCATTCGAGGAGAAGGCGATCAAGCTGCACGAGGTGAATGCAGCGCGTGCCAAGGACGGGGATTACGATGAGTGGGTGCAAAAGAGCTTCGCAGCGCTCGCGCAGCTCAATCCCGGTCGCTATGGCAAGGTGGAGCAAGGTGAACAGCTGGTCGAATCCATTCGTTAGGCTCATCGGCGCGGGGGCGCTCGCGCTCCTCGCGGCCTGCCACAGCGCGCCGCCGAAGCCTGCGGCGGCGCCGAAGCCTGCGGCAGTGCCGAAGGCCGAGAGCACGACCTCATCGCACGCGCCGCCGGGCGGCACGCCGTCCGCTGCGAGCACGCCCCCGGGTGCCGCGACCGGGGCGTCCGCGGGCGCCGTTTCGCCCCAGGCGCCCGACCTGCCGGTCCCGCCGCGTGCGGCGGAGCAGTACAGGGCGGCGCTCAACCTCATGAGATCGCACCGGGACGGCGATGCGGAGCTCGAGCTCAAGCAGCTGGCCATCTCCTATCCGCAGTTCGCGGGGCCGGAGGTCAATCTCGGGCTGTTGTTCCTGCGGCAGAGTCGCGATGCCGATGCAGCCGATGCCTTCAAAACCGCCCTGGAGCGCAATCCCCAAAGCGCGGTGGCGAGCAACGAGCTCGGCATCGCGCTGCGCAAGCTGGGCAAGTTCAACGAGGCAGAAGCGGCGTACCAGCGTACGATTGCCATCGAGCCCAAATACGCCCCCGCGTACCTGAATCTCGGCGTGCTGTATGACCTGTATCTCGCGCAGCCGCAAAAGGCGCTCGAGAGCTTCGAGCACTATCTCGAGCTCGCCGGCGAGAACAAGCAGGTCGCGGGCTGGGTCATCGAGCTGCGCAAGCGCGTCGGGGCGTCCGCACCGGCGCCGAAGAAGGAGCCTGCATGAGAGCCTTTCACGCCCTGTCCGCGCTCGTGCTCGGAACGGCCTGGATCGTTGCCGCTGCACCGGCGAGCGCCCAGGCCCCGGTCACGCCCGCCGCGTCTCCCGCGGGTCCTTCCTCCGCTCAGGCCGAGGCCGGCGAGCCGCGGGCCAATACCTCGGCCCAGGAGGAAGCCGGTGAGCCGCGAGCCCATACCTCGGGAGGGGGGGAGGGCAAGGAGGGCGCAGGGACATCCGCCCCGCCGCCGCCGACCGATGCGCCGGCGCCGCGCAAGGGGCGCGCCGGCTCGCAGGCCCCAAGTGGCGGCCCGGAGGGGAAAACTCCGGTGCACGAGGTCAAGGGCGCCAAGGCAGGGGCCACCGACCGCCTGGAGCTCGGCACCGCGACGGTCACCGGCGACCGGGAGCAACCCAAGGTCATGTATATCGTTCCCTGGAAGAAGTCCGACATCGGCGATCTTTCGGGCAAGCCCATGAACAGCCTCCTGGATGAGGCGCTCGCCCCGGTCGACCGGGACGTGTTCAAGCGCGAGGTGCTTTATTACAACGTCGTGAAGGCCGACGCGTCCCAGAACGGTGCGCAGAAGCCGCCGGGCCAGGGTGAGAAGTAAGTCATAGCCGATTTTACGAAATCTGTTGGAATTGTCGGGAGCGGGAGTCGAATTCTCTAGGAGCGCGCAGATGCATTTCACCACATTGATCAACTTCTTCAAGGATGGCGGTTTCTTTCTCTACCCGCTCGCCTTGATTCTCGTCGTGGGCGTGTCGATCGCCATCGAGCGATACGTCTTCCTCACGCGGGAGACCATCCGCAATCGCGAGCTCTGGGACCGGCTCGTGCCGGCCCTGAGCGCGGGCAACTTCAAGCAGGTGGTGGGGCTCACGCAGAACTCGAAGGCATCCATTGCCACCATCCTCAATTACGGAGTGGCCCGGGTCGCGAGCGCGCGCCGGCGCGATGACATCGAGAAGGCCATGGATGAGAGCCTGCTCGAGGTCATTCCCCGCATCGAGAAGCGCACGCACTACCTGTCCTCGCTCGCGAACGTCGGACTGCTCATCGGTCTACTCGGCACGATCACCGGCCTGATCGGCGCGTTCAGTGCCGTGGCCACGGCGAATCCAGCCGAGAAGGCGAGCCTGCTCGCCTCGGCCATCTCGGTCGCGATGAACAACACCGCCTCCGGCCTCGCCGTCGCCATCACGCTGCTGCTCTCGCACATGTTTCTGGAATCGAAGAGCACCTCGCTGATCGACAGTCTCGAGATCGCCTCGGTCAAGTTCCTGAACTCGATCACCGAGCGCCAGCACGAGCCGGCCACGGCGAGCCCGCCGGCCGCCTCGCCGCGTGCCCCCGCCGCTGCCCGCGGCACGATCTAGGAGCGCGGGGGCCGACCGCCATGAAGTCGAAATCGCTCTCGCTCGTCCGTCGCAATCACGCCCGCTACCACCGCGGACGCGACGATCTCAACATCGTGCCGATGATCGACATGATGGTGATTCTCGTGTTCTTTTTGATCTTCACCGCGGTGTTCTCGAAGACCAACATCCTGCAGCTCAATCTCCCGGCGAACAACAATGCCGCTCCGCTCGATCTGCCGAAGGGACTTAAGCTCGAGGTGATCATCCGGCCGGACGATCTGGTGGTGAACGATCGTAACTCGGGCCCCCTCAAGGTGCTGCCGAACACGGCGCAGGGGTACGATCTCGACGGCCTCTCGGCTTACATGCAGCGCGTCAAGGCGCAGTTTCCGGAGATGACCGATGCAACGATTCTGCCGAGCCCGGACGTCTCCTATGACAACCTCGTGCAGGTGATGGACACCGTGCGCATCTATCAGCAGCCCGTGGCCCCGTTCGCCAAGGGAGAGCTGTTCCCGGATGTCTCGCTCGCGGATGCACCGACGTGACACCGACCCGCATCAAGCGACATCGCGAGCGGCGCCACGGTGGCAGCCACTATGCGCTCGTCCCCTTCATCGACATGATGACGATCCTGGTCGTCTTCCTGCTTGCACACACGGCCGATGTGGACATATTGCCGAACACCAAGAACATCTCGATTCCGCAGTCGATCTCCGAGCACAAACCGAACGCGGCGGTCGTCGTCATGGTCACCAAGGATACGGTGTACGTCGATGGGCAGCCCGTCGGCTCGGTCGCCGACGTGACGCGCGGCGCCAGCCCGATATTCCAGCCGCTGAAGACGGCGCTCCTCGAGCAGAACCAGCGCATGCTGGGGGGACGGCAAGTCGACATCGCAAAGCGCGAAGTCACGATCATGGGCGACAAGAGCATCCCGTACAGTCTCCTCAAGAGAATCATGTTGACCTGCAGCGACGCCGAGTACGGCAAGGTGTCCTTCGCCGTGGTCGAGCGCGAGCGGGCGGCGAGCTGACATGGCCGCCGCGACTTCAGTTGAGCGGCCCGCAGGCCTTGCGCCGTTCTTCCGGCGCTATGAGCTGCCGTGGTCGCCGTCGGAGGAGATGGAGCGGCGCTTCCGCAAGATCCTCCGCAACACCACGATTCTCTTTGCGATCATTGCGGTGGTGCTCTGGTTTCTGCCGCACCAGCAGCGTGTGATCAACACCGACTCGCTTCCCGAGCGCGTGGTGAAGCTCGTGATGGAGCCACCGCCTCCGCCACCGCCACCTCCGCCGCCCAAGCCGATCGAGAAGCCCGTCGAGAAGGCGCCGGTGCCGAAGCCGCAACCGGTCAATCCGCGCGAGAAGGCGGCGAAGAGCGGCTTGCTCGCGAGCATGGACGACCTGGCGGCGCTGCGCGATCAGGTCGATCTCAACAAGTTCACCAAGGATCAGACCAAGACCAAGGACCCGGGCGATGTGAGCATGGTCACCCGGGCGCTGATCACCTCGAAGGCGGGCGGCACGAGCGGCGGCATCAGTGCGCCGACCAGCAGCGGCCTCGCCTCGGGCTCCGGATCGCTCAACGGTATCCGCACCACCCAGGTGAAGGACCCGACGCTCGCCAGCGGCGCCGGCAACGGCTCGACCCGCGGCGGGGGCAGCGGCAAGGCCTCACGCAGCGCCGATGAGATCGCGCTGGTCTTCACCAAGAACAAAGGGGCAATCGATGCGCTCTACGCGCGCGCCCTGCGGGAGAACCCCGCTTTGCAGGGCAAGGTGGTGATCGAGCTGACCATCGCCCCCTCGGGCGAGGTGACCTCGGTCCACATTCTGTCGAGCGAGCTCGGCGACAAGGAATTCGAGGAAAAGCTGCGCGCCCGCGTCATGCTGTTCCGCTTCGAGGCCAAGGATGTCGCGACGCTCACCGCGACCAAGCCCATCGACTTCTTCCCGGCCGGGTGATCAGTGAACATTCAGTCCGAAATCGAATTCTTCTCCGATCTGGCCCTCGTCGACAAGGCGCGATTCATGAATCGACTCATCGGTGAGGTGGTCGAGGAGGCGAAGGTCGGCAGCGGCGACGGCCACGATCTGAGCCGTTTGAAGTTCGCGCAGGAGATCATCCAGCGAATCTCGCGCTTCGCGTACCAGATCCTGAGCGAGGATACCGGCCGCCCGGCCGACGACGTGGTGATCCGCATGCTGCTGGGGGCGCGCGCCGACAAGAGCGCCGAACGCATCATGCGCAACGCCTACCGGCGGGTGGTGCAGGGCTTCGAGAGCTTCGATACCACGGTGCTGCTCAACACCCAATAGCGCGCGCGGCGCGCTACACTCGCGCGCATGCTGATCGTCCATTCAACAAGGGTGCGCGAGCACGTCCCGGCCCGCTTCGTGGTGGCGGGTACCCAGCGTCCGCACCCGGACGTTCCGGAACGCATCGACAGCCTGTTGAGCGGCATCGCTTCGCCCGGCTTCGAGCGCATCGAGCCGGCCGATCACGGCCTCCAGTACCTGAGACGCATCCACAGCGACCGCTACCTCGATTTTCTCGAGCACGCGCACGAGGCGTGGCTGCAATTGCCCGCCGCCTCGCCCGAGGTGCTCCCCAACGTGCATCCGCGCGGCGTGCCCGGCGAGTACCCTCGCTCGATCATCGGGCGCGCCGGCTGGCATCTGTACGATCTGTCGTGCCCGATCGCAGCGCCGACCTGGCGGGCCGTCGTGTGGAATGCGCATGTTGCGACCGAGGCCGCGCTGCGCGTGCGGGACGGCGCCGCGCGGTGCGCCTACGCGCTTTGCCGTCCACCCGGGCATCACGCCGGCGCCGACCAGGCGGGCGGCTTTTGCTACCTCAACAACGCGGCGGTCGCCGCCACGGTGCTGCGCGAGCGCTTCGCGCGGGTGGCGATTCTCGATGTCGATGTGCATCACGGCAACGGAACACAGGATATTTTCTACGATCGGGCCGACGTGCTGTTTGCCTCACTGCATGGCGACCCCGCCAGTTTCTACCCTTTCTATTGGGGATATGCCGCGGAGCAGGGATCGGGCGCTGGATTCGGGGCGACGCTGAACGTTCCGCTCGCGCGCGAGCTGCGAGATGACGAGTACCTCGCTGCGCTGCTCATCGCGCTCGAGCGCATCCGCGCCTTCGGCGCCGAGGCACTCGTCGTGTCGGTGGGGTTCGACGGCTACGAGCGC
The DNA here is from genome assembly GCA_035307465.1 of Steroidobacteraceae bacterium. GTDB lineage: Bacteria > Pseudomonadota > Gammaproteobacteria > Steroidobacterales > Steroidobacteraceae > Bog-1198. The sequence goes on along the minus strand of DATGIA010000021.1, from coordinate 33,740 downwards.
GATCCTTTGAGCTCCCTGAAGCTCTCGACGGAGGGCTTTGGGCGCATCGCCGCGGCGATCGCCGGGCTCAAGTTGCCGAGCGTGCTGGTGCAGGAAGGCGGATATTTCTGCGCGGACCTCGGGCGCAATCTCGCGGCATTTCTCCACGGTTTTCTTGCAGGGCTCGACGGGGCGCGCGGAGCCGCCGCATGAATCGCCATCCGTTGCTGCCGGGAGCCGATGCGGTGTTTGAAGAGGTGACCCGGGCACAGCACGCGCCCGGCGCGCTTTACAGCGACCCGCGAGTGCTCGAGATGGAGATCGAGCGCATCTTCCTGCGCGACTGGTTCTGTCTCGCGCGCGCCGAGGAGATCAGCGCCCCGGGCGACTATCTGACCACGCGCATCGTGCGCGAGCCGGTGCTGCTGTGCCGGGATGCGGCCGGCGAGATCCGCGCTTTCCTCAACATGTGCCGGCACCGCGGCGTGGAGGTCGCCGCGGGGCGCGGCTCGGCGCGCCAGTTCGTCTGTCCTTACCACGGCTGGACGTATGGCCTGGACGGCCGGCTGAAGGGCGCAGGCTTCATGCAGGACGCGGTCGGCTTCGAGCGCCAGGAGTGCAGGCTGCCGCCGCTCGCGGTCGGGCTCTGGGGCGGCTGGATCTTCGTCACCCTCAATCCCGAGCCCGAGCCCTTCGAGCGCTACATCGCGGATTTCGATGACAAGTTCGGCTATCTGCGCATGGAGACACTGCGCCTCGGACTCAGGGTCGACAGCGACCTGAAGTGCAACTGGAAGCTGATGGTGGAGAACTTCATCGATTTCTACCACATCAACGTCCTGCATCGCGATACGGTGGCGCGTTTCATGAAGACGGTCGATCTGCCCTACGAGCTGCGCCGCAATGGTCAGGTTTTCATCAATGAGTACGACACCGGCACCCTGTCGCAAAGCGGTGAGCAGACCGCGCGGCGCATTGCGGCCCTCGAGGGCCGGCCGGCGCGCTTCTCCCAGACCGCGCTTCTGCCGCCGAACCTCAACTTCTTCGTGCGTCCCGATTATGTCTCGCTTTATACGAGCTGGCCGCTCAGCGTCGACACCATGCGCATGAGCGGCCGGGTGCTGTGGACGGCCGAGACGGTTGCTTCGCCGAGCTGCGCGGCCATCGTCGCAGAGTTCAAGGGGATGCTCGACAAGGTGCTCGCCGAGGATTTTTCGATGGTCGAGTCGCTGCAAAATGCCTTGAGCGCGCGTCGCCACGTTCCGGGTCGCATGTCGCGCCTGGAGCGCGGCGTGCAGCACTTCATCCAGCACAACCTCGAGCGCCTGGGAGCGCGCACGACCGGTCCCAGCAGCGGCCCGCCGACCGCGTCATGAGCGCACCGTTGCTCGAGTATCCCGTGCGGGCCGTGGGCACCGTGACGCGCGTGATGCAATGGGGAATGGAAGGTCCGCTCGTGCTGCTGCTGCATGGTCTCGGCTCCCACGCCGGCGTCTGGCGCGCCGTTGCCGCGCGGCTCGCGCAGCACGACCGGCGGGTCGTCGCGGTCGACCTGCCGGGCCACGGCCTCACGACCAAGGGATCCGCGTTCGACTATGGCCTCGATGGCCACGTGCACTGGCTCGATGCGCTCCTCGATGCGCTGCTCGAGCCGGGAGGCGAGGGCGCCGTGCATCTGGTCGGCTCCTCGCTCGGTGGGTTGTGGGCGGCGGGGTTTGCCACGCAGCGCCCGCGGCGCATCCGCACCCTCACGCTCATCGGCGCACTCGGCCTGGCGCCGCTCGAGCTCGAGCGGCGCCGCTGGACCGCGAGCTATCTCGAGCGCATGGACCGCTCCTCCGTTGCGAGCCGCCTGCGCAATGCCGTGCTCGACCCGAGGATCATCGAGGAGGCGCTGATCGAGGAGGGCTTCCGCATGAACAATTCCCCGGGTGCGGCGGATGCGTTCGCTGCGCTCGGCCGCTACTATCTCGGGCGTATCAACGAGGACGTGCAGCTCGAGCGGCTCGCGGCGCGCGCCGCGCCCTGGCCGCTGCTGCTGCTGTGGGGCGCCGCGGATTCGATCGTGCCCGCCGACGCCGCCCGCAATGCCGCGGCACGCATCCCGGGCAGCACGCTGCGGCTGCTCGAGGGCGCGGGCCACATACCCCATCTGGAGTGTCCGGGTCAGGTCGTTACCGCGCTCGCAGCGCTGATCGAAGGCCGATCGTGAAGGAGTTGCCGCATGTTCATTCGATTCGACGCCGCGGCTGAATCGCAGAAGGCGGCCGTACTCAGCCCCTTCAAGGCGTGCGTCGTGCCGCGTCCGATCGGCTGGATCTCGACGGTGGATGCGCACGGGCGGCCGAACCTGGCCCCCTTCAGCTTCTTCAACGCCATCAGCGAATCGCCGCCGATGGTAATGTTCTGCGCCAACGGCGAGCACATCGAGGGAGGCGAGAAGGACTCGGTTCGCAATGCGCGCTCGACCGGCGAGTTCGTCGTGAATCTCGCGACCTTCGAGCTGCGCGAAGCGGTCAACGCCTCCTCGGCGGAGGTGGCGCACGGGGTCAATGAGTTCGAGCTTGCGGATCTCGCGACCGCGCCCTCCATCCTGGTGAGTGCGCCGCGCGTGGCGCGCTCACCCGTGAGCCTGGAATGCCGTGTAACCGGGATACTCGAGCTTCCGGGCGAGGCCGGCGGCGAGATCGGCCGGATGGTGATGGGCCGCGTGCTCGGCATCCATATCGATGAGAGTGCGATCGTCGATGGGCGCGTGGCGAGCGCGCGCCTGCGCCCGATTGCGCGGCTCGGTTATCGCGAGTACGCGGTCATCGAGTCGACCTTCAAGATGACGCGCCCCGGAGGCTCGTGATGGCCTTCACCCAGCTCGACCGGGGCCTTTCGCGTGCCGCGCGCGCGCTGGTGCATGAGCACTTCGACGTGCAGCCCGATGAGGAGGTGCTGATCAGTGCCGATGGCCGCACCGAGAGCGCGCTCATCGATGCGCTCGTCGCCGCCGTGCTCGCAGCGGGTGCGCAGCCGATGGTGATGAGCATCCCCGCGTTGCCCTATCAAGGGACGCTCGCCGACCCGTTCGTGCCCGCTGCGCTCGGCGCCGCGGCGGCCGCCTCGGATGTGTGGCTCGATCTGTGCTTCCCCTACCTCGCCGGATCGACCCTGCATGATCGCGCCATGCAGGCAGGCCGCACCCGCTATGCGTTGCTCGCGAGCGCGGGCGCTGCGAGCTTCGCCCGTCTCTATGGGAGCGTGGACTTTGCGGCGCTGATGGATTGTCAGTGCGCCTGGGTCGATTACCTCGATGCGCGAGCCGGTGCGACCGTTCGCTTCACATGCCCCTCGGGGAGCGATGTGCGCTTCACGCTCGACAAGATCAAGCTGAAGCGCGAGCGCGTGGCGCGCTCGCCCGGCATGCACACGGTTCCTGGAGCGCAGAGCCTGTATCCGGTGCTTTCCTCCGTGACGGGACGCATCGTGCTGCACGCACTGTTCGATGAGCACTATCGCCCGTTGCGCCGGCCGATCACGCTCGCGGTCGACGGTCGACTCGAGGGATTCGAGGGCGCGGCCGCCGAGGATCGACCGTGCCTCGAGCGCGCCCTGCGCCGCGCCGGCGGCGGCGAGGGTGTGCGGCTCATCCATTTCACGCTCGCATTTCACCCGGGCGCACGCAACACCGGCCGGCATTTCATCGAGGACATCCGCTCGCTCGGCACCAATGCGATCGGAATGGGATTGCCGTGGTGGGAGCAGGGCGGCGGCGAGAATCACCCGGACGGCATCGTGTTCGATCAGTCCCTGTGGCTCGACGGCGAGCCGGTGCTCGAGGCCGGACGGATCGTCGGGCCCCCCGGTCTGGTGCCGCTGATCGAGCGGCTCGAGCTGCGCGGCTAGCATCAAGTGCACGCCTCGCCGCTCGAGGGCCTCGAGGGTGCGGCCGCCGCCGCTGCGCCGACCCCTGCGGGATCTCTGATCGCGGTGCTCGCCGGCGCGGGCGTCGCCTGGGGCGCGCTCAGCTACGTCGCGCTCACGATCGGCGTGCTCGCGGAGGGCTATGGCTTCACGCTGAACGAGGCCGCCGCGCTGGCCACTCTCGAGCTCGCGGCCATGGCGGCGGCTTCGATGAGCGGGGGCCGGGTGCTCGAGTGCGTCCCGGTGCGTCATCTCGCGCTTGCCGGCGGCCTGCTGGCCGGGCTCGCCAACGGGCTGTCGGCCCTTACGCACGGAGGACTCGCGCTGGGGGTTCTGCGTGTGGCCGCCGGGGTCGGTCTCGGCTGGATGGCCGCCGGACTCAATACCGCGATCAGCCAGTCGCGAGCGGCGCAGAGGCTCTTCATCCAGGCCAATTTCGGCTGCATTGCGCTCGCTGCCGCGTTCTTCGCGGCGATGCCGGAGCTCTATGGCCGGTTCGGCTGGGCGCGCTATTTCGAGGGCTATGGAGCGCTGTGTGTGCTCGGGGCGCTCGCCATGCAATGGCTGCCGCGGCCCGCAGTGGCCGAGCGCGCGGTACCCGCGGTGCGTGCCGGCCGCCTCGCTTGCGGTCGCGTCGTCCTGTTTCTCGCGGTGAGCGTGATCTGGCTGTGTTACGCGGCGATCTGGTCACTCACCGAGCGCTTTGGCCGCGAGCTCGGTCTCACGGAGCGAGCGGTCGGCCACGCACTGGGCATGGGTACCTTGTCAGGACTGCTCGGCGCCGCGCTCGCAACTGCGCTTGCCGGACGCGTCAAGCCACGCGATGCGCTCATCGGGACCTGTCTCGCCAGCGGACTGTGCTATGTGTGGATGGGCTATTGCACCGGCGCGCTCTCTTACACCGCGATGCTGTCGGTCTGGGGCGTGGTGTTCTGCCCGATTCTCGCCTATGCCTACGCCATGGCCGCGCAGGTGGATCCATCGGGCGCGCTCGCACGCTGGATCGGCGGTGGTACGGCGTGTGCAACGGCGCTGGGGCCGATTCTCGGGGCGCGGCTTGCGCAGCTGCTCTCCTACCGCGGTGCCGGCCTCCTCGCCTGTCTCGGCACGGCCTGCGCCTGTGGGGTGATTGCCCGGCTCCTCAGCACTCGGGAACGTTGACCGCGAGACCGCCCTTGGATGTTTCCTTGTAGATGGTCGACATGTCGCGGCCCGTCTGCCGCATCGTGGCGATGACCTGATCGAGGCTCACCTTGTGGCTGCCGTCGCCCCGCAGCGCCAGGCGGGCGGCGTTGATGGCCTTCACCGAGCCCATGGCGTTGCGCTCGATGCAGGGAATCTGCACCAGTCCGGCGACCGGGTCGCAGGTCAGGCCGAGGTTGTGCTCCATGCCGATCTCGGCTGCATTCTCGATCTGCTCGTTCGAGCCGTGCAGCGCAGAGACAAGCCCCGCAGCCGCCATGGAACAGGCAACACCCACCTCGCCCTGGCATCCCATCTCGGCGCCCGAGATCGAGGCGTTCTGCTTGTAGAGCATGCCCATCGCGCCCGCGGCGAGCAAAAAGCGCATGACGCCGGCATCGTCGGCACCGGCCTCGAAGCGCCGGTAGTAATGCAGCACCGCCGGCACGATGCCCGCGGCGCCGTTCGTCGGCGCGGTGACCACCTGGCCGCCGGCGGCGTTCTCCTCATTGACCGCGAGGGCGAATGCGTTCACCCAATCGAGCGCGTGCATCGGGCTCGAGGGGTCGCCGCTCATCAGCTGCCGATGGAGCTTCGGCGCGCGCCGGCGCACGCCGAGAACACCCGGCAGCAGGCCCTGCGCCTCGAAGCCGCGGCGCACGCAATCCTGCATCACCTGCCAGATGCGGCTGAGGCGCGCGCGAATTTCCGCATCGTCGTACCAGGTACGCTCGCGCTCGAGCATGAGCTCGTGCATTTCCAGGCCGTGACGGCGTCCGAGCTCGAGGAGCTTGGCGCCGGAGTCGAACTCGAGTCGCGCGGGCCGGCGCGCCTCGGTCGTGCCGCCCGCGTCACCCGCCTTGACGATGAAACCGCCCCCGACGCTGTAGTACTCCTCCCGCAGCAGCACCTCGAGACTTGCATCGTGCGCGGTGAAGCGCATGCCGTTCGAGTGCCCGGGCAGCACTTCATCCGTATGAAACAGCAGATTGAGCGGCTCATCGAATGCGATCTCGTGCGAGCCGAGAAGCCGGATGCGTCCCTGCCCGCGGATGCGCGCGAGCGCGGGCTCGACCGCGCCCGGATCGATCGTGTCGGGGCTGAACCCCTCGAGCCCGAGCAGGATGGCGCGGTCGGTGCAGTGGCCCCGGCCGGTGAGCGCGAGCGAGCCGTACAGCTGCGCCGACACCTGTGCGACGCGCCCGAGGATTCCATGACGCTCGAGCTCGAGCACGAAGCTGCGCGCGGCATTCATGGGACCCATCGTGTGCGAGCTCGAGGGACCGATGCCGATCTTGAAGATGTCGAAAACGCTCAAGCTCATACGGATGCTAGAATTCCAATCAGGACGCTGATACGGGGAATCTGCGATGCCGCTTCGGAACGACTGCACCGCCTGGGCGCTCATTTTACTCGTCTCGCTGATCTCGGGGCCGATATCGCACGCCGCGAGCGGAGGCGCCGCGAGCGCGGTGATCGACGCCGCGGTGAGCGATCCCGCCCGGCCGGAGTCCGATCGCGAGCGCGACGCCGAGCGAAAACCGCGCGAAATGCTCAAGCTCGCGCTGGTCAAGCCGGGGGAGAGCATCGCCGAGCTGATGCCCGGGGGCGGCTACTTTACGCGACTGTTCAGCAAGGTGGTGGGGCCCGACGGGCATGTGTATGCGCTGGTGCCTGCGCCGCCACCCGATGCGCCGGCCAACGCGCCGGATTACGCGGCGAAAGTCAGGGCCATCGCGGCGGATCCCGCCTACTCGAATGTGAGCGTGCTGGTCGAGCCCTTCGCAGCGCTCAAGACCCCGACGCCGGTCGGGTTGGTATGGACCTCGCAGAATTATCACGACCTGCACAACCGCAAGGACTTCGATGTCGCCCAGGTCAACCGCGCCATTTTCGCGAGCCTCAAGCCGGGGGGGCTTTACATCGTTCTCGACCATGCAGCGGCCGCCGGATCGGGGACGGAGGCCACCTCGACCTTGCATAGAATCGATCCGGCGGTGGTGAAGAGCGAGGTGCTCGCAGCCGGTTTCAAGTTCCTCAACTCAATCGATCTGTTGCGCGACACCAATGATGATCATTCCCTCAAGGTGTTCGACCCGGCCATCCGCGGGCACACCGATCAATTCATCCTGGTGTTCCGCAAGCCCTAGCCGCAGGCGCGCTCCTTGACCGTTCTTGACCAATCATTGTCCTGCAATTCAAGAACTTGGGCCCGCCATCGCTGTCAACCTCAGCGGGCCTGGCGCGTTCAAGCAGCAGCAGTCCGGAGGTTATCGACGCATGAGCATGAATGATGTTTCTCCCCGCGTGCGCAGGGCGGCGCGCTTCGGTGCGCTGCTCGCAGCCGGTTTGGGACTGGCGGCCTGCCAGACGCCCCCGCCGCGCGCAGTTGCCGTTCCGGTGCCGCCGCCGCAAAGGATTTTCGTTTATCCGAACAACGGCCAGAGCGCCGAGCAGACTGATCGCGACCGCTACGAATGTCACGAATGGGCCGTATCGCAGACCGGCGTCGATCCGAGCCGTGATGCCAATCCGTACGAGCGTGTCGTCGTACAACCGGGCACGCCACCGGGCGCGAACACGGCAGCCGGGGCCGTCGTAGGCGGTGTGCTCGGCTCGATCATCGGTGGCCCGCGAAACTGGGGTGCGGGTCTTGCGCTCGGCGCCGCCACGGGCGCAATCGTCGGCTCCGCCGCCGATGCCAATGCACAGGCTCAGGCCCACATGACGGCCGAGCAGATCGCGCAGGCTCAATCGCAAGGTCGCGCGCGGCTCGATACCTATCGTCGTGCGTTCGGCGCCTGCATGCAGGGGCGCGGCTACACCGTGACCTGACGCATCGTGACGCGCGACCGGGATGTTTTCGGCCCGGGCCCGCGCGCGCGGCCCGCGGTCCTGATCGGCGGCTTGCTGTGCACTCTTTTCTCGGCCTCTCTGCCGCGAGTCGTCGCGGCCGAGGAGCCGATACCCCGCCCATCCGCTCATGCGCCTCCGCATGTGAATGAGCCGCCGGCGCGTCCAAGCGAGGTGCCGCGCGCCAGCGGCCATGTGAGTCCGCCGTATACCCGTCCTGCGGCGCCACCGCGCGCGCTCTCGTCCGTTCCCGCCGCGGGCGCCCCGGCGCGGCCCCTCATGAATAACGGCCTGGCGCTCGATGCACGCCATAACCACGGGCGCTACTACGCGCCGGTGGGCGCGGTCACCCGCGTGCTGCCACCGGATCACCGCCCCTATTATCTGCAGGGACGACGTTACTACCTCAGCAACGGGGCTTGGTACGTGTCGCGGGGTGGGGGCTTCGCCGTCGTGCCCGCTCCGGTCGGCATCATCATCGCGAGCTTGCCGCCGTTCTGCACGACCGTCTGGTATGCCGGCGTGCCTTACTACTACGCCGACAACGCCTACTATGCCTGGCAGCCGGATCAGAACGGCTATGCGGTCGTCGATCCACCGGATGGCTCCTCGGAGGTCTCGGCGGACGGTGCGCCGGATGCGCAATCCTCGGACGCGGGCACGCCGCCCATGACCGGCGCGCCCGGGCCTGCGAGCAGCCCGGACTTTTTCATCTATCCGAAAAACGGACAGAGCAAGGATCAGCAGGCGGCCGATCAATACGACTGCGGCAACTGGGCCAAGGCGCAGAGCGGCTTCGATCCAGCGGCCGCCGACGGCGGAGTGCCGGAAGAGCAACTCGATCGCAGTCACGCCAACTACGATCGAGCGTGGGCGGCCTGCCTGCAGGGTCGCGGCTATCAGCTCAACTGAACTTAAGCTGTGATCTGAGACGCTGCGGCCGTCATTCCGCGACGCTGCAGATGACGCATTCTTCATCGAGTTGCTGAAGCGCTCGCCGCATGTCGGCGGTCTCAGTGGTTGCAGTGAGTCAATTTCCTACCATTGTCTGCGCTCTGCGACGGAATGCGCGACGCAGTGCGTGCGTTGCATACTCCGTTCATCTGGAACGGCCACGGAGAGTCTCATGTCGAGCACCCTCAACGAGTATTCCGCGCGACGCGATCTGCACGTCGGGGGCATCGGTGCAAGCAGCGCCTCCGGCACCTTCGCTGCCGCCGTCGATCCGCTGCTCGACGCCTCCGAGGACTGGATGCAACGCATGCGCGACCTCGTGCGAACCGCCGATGAATTCGTCCGCGACAATCCCTGGCAGGCGATGGGGGCCGTTGCGCTCGTCGGTGTCACCCTCGGTTATCTCTTGTCGCGTCGAACCTAGGAGGATCTCGATGGCCGATCCAATCTCCCACAGCAGCCAGTTCCTCAACTGCCGCGATTGGCACTCCTTCGTGACCGCGGTCCAGTGCGCGGTTACCTACCCCAAGGTGATCGATGCGTTGCGCGCAAGCCCGGCCTGGTTCGCCGACCGCGCCGCCCGCACCTCGAACTGGCTTCTGTCGAGTGGAATGACGCCGCGCCGGTCGTAGCGACGGCAATCGCAGCCGCCTGAAACGCTCAGCGGCCGCCGATCCGGTGCGGGTGAGCGTAGATGTTGCAGTGGCGCTCGCGCAGGAAGCCGACGAGCGTCAAACCCGACGCAAGAGCGAGATTCACGGCCAGGCTCGACGGCGCGCCGATGGCCGCAAGCACGCCGACCCCGGCCCGCAACGCCTTCTGCACGAGCTCGAAGCTCGCCCGGCCGCTCAAGATCACGACTCGATCGGTGAGCGGCAAGCGATCGGCCATCAGATTCTCACCCACCAGCTTGTCGAATGCGTTATGCCGGCCCACGTCCTCGGCGATGCCGAGTGCGCGTCCCGATAGATCAAAGAGCGCGGCGGCGTGAATGCCCCCGGTGTGCCCGAATCGCGACTGCGAGGCGCGCATGCGCTCGGGCAAATCGAGCAGCACGGCCAGATCGATGAAGCCGGCGGATGAGATGCGTGTGGCCGCCGCGCGCGCTATCGCGGCATCGAGCCCGGTGGTCCCGCACACGCCGCAGCTCGAGCCGGCCGAAAAGCGCCGCGCCTGCACCTCGAGCTGCAGGCTGACATGCGGCTGCAGGCGCACGTTCACCACGTTCGGTCGACGTGTGCTGGTCTCGACCGCGGCGATGTCGGCCGCGCTCGAGACGACGCCCTCGCCGTAGAGCAGCCCGGCCGCGAGCCACTCATCGTCGCCCGGGGTGCGCATGGTGGTGCCGAAGGACACCGGGTCGGGCCCCAGGGCGGGATGATGCAGCTGGAATTCGAGCGGCGCCTCGACCGCGACTCGATCGGTACGCTCCTGGCGCAATCCAGGACTTGCCCGCACCGTGCGCACCTCGAGCGTGCCGCTGGCGCTGCTGGCGGGGACGCTTTCGGGGACGGGGCCTGTCGGCAGATCGACGCTGCTCACGTTCGTGCGCCTCCATCGCGACCGCCGCGATGCATCGGTCGTACTTGCAGCCAGTTTTGCTCAAAATCAAGGGCAATGATACCGTCCGCGCTCGGTATTCACTGCAGCGGAGCATCTTATGTCGACCTCCCAGGAATTGAAGGCCCGCAAAGCGGCAGCGGTCGCAAATGGGGTGGCCACCCGGGGCATTTACGTCGCCCGCGCCCAGAACGCCGAGCTCTGGGACGTCGACGGTCGCCGCTACATCGATTTTGCCGCCGGCATCGCGGTGCTCAACACGGGCCACCGGCATCCGCAGGTGATGGACGCCGTTGCGCGGCAGGCCGAGTGCTTCGCGCACACCTGCTTTCATGTCGCACCCTACGAGTCCTACGTGCGTCTCGCCGAGCGGCTCAACGCCCTGGCGCCCGGTGATTTTCCGAAGAAATCCATATTCCTCTCCTCCGGCGCCGAAGCAGTGGAGAACGCAATCAAGATTGCGCGCTACCATACGAAGCGCTCTGCCGTCATCGCCTTCTCCGGAGGCTTCCATGGCCGCACGCTGATGACCCTCGCGCTCACCGGCAAGGTCATGCCGTACAAGCGCGGGTTCGGACCGTATCCCGCGGAGGTGTATCACGCGGAATTTCCAAGCCCCTTCCGCGGCATCACGACCGAGCAGGCGCTCGCCGATCTCGATCGGCTGTTCCACGGGGACATCGACCCCAAATCCGTGGCCGCTCTCCTGATCGAGCCGGTGCAAGGGGAGGGGGGCTTCAACGTGGCGCCGTTCGAGTTTCTGCGCGCGCTGCGCCGCATCTGCGACGAGCACGGCATCGTGTTCATCGCCGATGAGGTGCAAGGCGGCATTGCAAGAACCGGCAAGATGTTCTCGATCGAGCACTCAGGGGTGGTTCCCGATCTGATCACGCTCGCCAAAGGCCTGGGGGGCGGCTTCCCCCTCTCCGGCGTCACGGGTCGCGCGAGTATCATGGATACCGCGCACCCGGGCGGTCTCGGCGGCACGTATGGCGGCAATCCGATCAGCCTTGCGGCTGCGCATGCGGTGCTCGATGTGATCGAATCGGAAGGGCTGTGCGCGCGGGCGCTCAAGGTCGGCCAGAAGATGCGCTCACGACTCGAGGCGCTGGCCACGCAGCTGCCCTGCATCGGCGATGTTCGCGGTCTGGGCGCGATGGTCGCCTTCGAGCTCGTGAAGGATCCGAAGTCGAAGACGCCGGATCCGGAGCTCACCGCGGCGATTCTCTCTCATGCCGAGAAGCGCGGCCTCATTCTGCTCTCGTGCGGCACGGAGGCGAATGTGGTGCGCCTGCTCGCACCCCTCACCATCGAGGATGCCGTGCTCGAGGAGGGCCTGGAGCTCCTCGTCGCCTCGATCAAGGAGGCGCGCGGCGTCGAGTCGAAGCGCGACGCGGCCTGAGGTTTCGTCCGAGCGTGTGGCCGATCCGTCGCCGCTCTAGAGGCGCAGCGTTGCGGTGATGCCGAAGGTGCGGGGGCGCCAGGTGAAGTCGTTCTCCTGGGGAGTCGGCGGACCCGCCGGATTGAATCCATCCGCCTGCGCCTGTGCGTAGTTGACGATCGGGTGTGCGTTGAAGAGATTGTCGCAAAACGCCGAGATGTCCCAGCCGGCGAGCTTCACCCCGGTCCGACCGGAGAAGAAGCTGGTGGCGGGCAGCGTGTAAGAGAACGCATATTCGTACTGGCTGCCGTTGTTCGGATCCTGGACGGGCGCGAGCCATGGATTGCGGCTCGTGTACTCCCAATCGAGACGCGCGTAGGCCGGGCGATCGGCAACGTGGAAATTGTATTGCGGCCCGGCGGCGATCGACCAGGGCGGGCTCGTGCCGGGCGCGTAGTTGATCGCGGCGTTGCCCGAGATGGCCTCGCCCCGGAGCGAGAAGATGGTGCTCTTCGTGAAGCGCGCATCGGTGTAGCCCGCGGAGAAATCGAACACGAAGCCCTCACCGAGCTCGGCCTGCAGCTGCAGGTCGAAGCCCTTGGCGATGGCGGTTCCCAGGTTGTCGGTGAACTGCAGACCGCAATTGCCGGGAATGTAGACGTTCTGCTGAATGTTGTTCCACTGGATCCAGTACACGCTGGTGGCAATCTTCACGACATTGTTGAAGTTGTTCTTCGAGCCCACCTCGTAGCTCTGCGTATTGTCCGGCCCGTAGGTCGCCGGTGCCTGTCCGTTGGCGAACCCGTCGGCGATCAGGCCGGGCGCACACGCAGGAATCAGCGGTGCATTGAAGCCGCCGGGCCTGAAACCCTTGGCATACGTGATGTAGAACAGGTTGTTTTGATTGGCCTGCCAGTCGAGGCCGATGCGCGGCGTGAACGCGGTGTTCGAGGCTTGGCCGGCGGCCGGGTAGGGCCCGTAGTTCTCGTAACCGTTCGCGTAATGATTCAGAGAGAAGCCCAGCTTGGAGTATCTCGCACCGGTGACCAGCGAAAGGCCTTCCACCAGCCGGGTCGTCAGCTCGGCATAGCCCGCGATCTGGCGGTCATAACTCTTGTTGTAGTTGTAATAGACGTCGCAGTTCGGGATCGGCGGACTGACCGGCGTCGTGAAGCCGGTGCCGGGGCAGTTGTAATACGATCCGTAGAGACTGTCGGCGCTGAAACCGTAGAGTGCCTCGAAGAGCTGGTTGATGCGGGGATCGTTGAGCTGCTCGATGGAGAGCTCCTGCGCGAGCGACCAGAAGACCCCCGCCGTCCAGCGCACACGCGCATCGACGTCGGTCGACTGCAAGCGGAACTCCTGCACGTAGATGCGCTGGTTGTTGGTCATCGTGTTGGGCGTAGCGTAGTTGGCAAATCCCGGCGGCATGTGAATGCCGCGACCATCGAGCAGCGGGTACCACGAACAAGGCTCGGTCGGTGTCGTCGAGGCCGATCCGCAGCCGAACGGCGGCGAGGGGATCTGCGTGCCGCCCGGGCCCGGCACCGTGCCCTGGGAGCCGGCCCAACCCAGCGATTGGTAGTAGGCCAGATCGAAGGCAGTCCCCTGATACGAGTCGGTCTCGTTGCGATGGTAATAGGAGCTGTTCGAGATGAAGGAGACGTGTCCGAAGTCCATCTGGATCTTCAAGGCGGGCAGGTAATACACGTCGGGAATCGGGATGAGCTCGGGCGTTGCGTTGTTGAAGCGGCCCGCTCCCGGATTCGAATAGGCCGGCCAGTAGGTGGAAAGATCGTGTTGCTGCTTGTTCTGGAACATCAGGCTCGGCGTCACCTTGACGTGGTCGTTCGGCTGCCAGAGCAGAGCGAGCCGCGCGGCGGTGGTGCCCGCGTGATTTGCATTGCTTTCCGTGATGTTGCCGGCGTTGTCGACGCGGTTGATCCAGCCGCCGTCGTAGCGGTACCAGATGCTCGCCCGGTAGCCGAGCACGCCGTCGATGATGGGACCGCCGTGCGCGATCCCCGCCTCTCCGCTCGGCGCGCCGAACTCGGTGTACGAGGCCTCGGATCGCACGTAGGTGGACTCCTGCGTCACGCTCGGCTGCGTCATGATGTAGCGGATGGTGCCGCCCTCGGACCCGGAGCCGAACAGCGTGCCCTGCGGTCCTCGCAACACCTCCACCCGATCGAGGTCGAAGGTCTTGGGCAGCGTCTCGTCCGGATTGAAGCCGAGCTCGCGCATCTGGATCGGGGTGTCGTCGATGTAGATGCCGGTGGTGCCGGCGCCTGCGGAGGAGGAGATGCCGCGGATCGAGATCTGGTTGGTGCCCGTGCTATCGATCGAGACTCCGGGGGTGAACCGCACGAGCTCGGTGATGTCGCGGATGCCGCGCTGATCGAGCGACTCCTGGCTCATGGCGGTGATGCTGATCGGCACCTTGCTGATGCTTTCCTCGCGCCGGGTCGCCGTCACCACGATCTCCTCGAGACCCGCGGTGGCGGTGGGCGCGCTCGCCTCGGCATTGGCATCGGTGGCCTGCGCGGGCCGTGCTCCCCCGACGCCCCCGGTGACGACGCCCAAAAGCAACAGAACGCTCGCCGTCGAGCCATTGCGCGAGGTCTTGAGCTGGGACGGCATGGCACCCTCCACCGTTGTTATATGGTCAGATAATCCGCCTTGAATCGACAGTAGCATCCCCCCAAAAGGGGCGCAACTTGGCTGCGCGCAGTCACACCGCTTTTTGTATGAGTGTGTAACGCCGCGCAAATGGTTGCCCTTGCGAGGCGCGCGGTGACACGATCATCGCCGGATGGGCGTCGCCGACGCGAGGGGGCCTGCGTGCGGTACTGGCTGTTGTTACCGCGCTACGAGCACGCGCGCCGCGGGCGCCCCGTCTCGCCCCGGGGGCTCTCACTTGTTCCGATAGATGAACGTAAAGCCAAACGTGCGGGGCCGGAAGGTGAAATCGCGCTGCAGGCGGCTCGTACCCGCCACTTGCGGGTCGATCGACCACTCGTAATTGGTGACCGTGTGCGTGTCGGCGAGATTGTCGCAGAACGCCTCGATCTGCCAGTCGCCCCACTTGAGCCCCGCCCGGGCCGAGGCAAAGTTGGTTGCCGAGAGCGTGTAGTTGGCGGAGTCGAATTGCAGCGTGCCCGGATCCTGGATCGCGCCGGCCCACTTCGGACGCCCCTGATACTCATCGTCCAGACGGATGAAGGAGTCGTGAGCCGCGACGCTGAAACGGTATTCGAGACCGAGGGACACGGTCACGGGGGGCGCCGGCTGGCCGCTCTGACCGACGATCGCATCCCCGCTTTGCACGATGGGGGTCGTCTCGATCGGGGAGAGCTTCGAGCTCTCCGTGTAGCGTGCGTCGGTGTAGCCCGCGGTGAGCTCGGCGGTGAAACTGTCCGTGAGCGCAAACTCGCCCTGGAAATCGGCGCCCTTGGCGACCGCCTGTCCGAGGTTGGTGATGAAGGAGATCTGGCAGATGGGCGGCACGACGGTCTGCTGGATGTTGTTCCAGCGGATGTAATACACGCTGCTCGCGAGCCTGAAACGGTTGTCGATGTTGTTCTTCGCGCCCACCTCGAAGCTGTCCACCGTGTCCGAATTGAAGGTGGCCGGCGACTGGCTGATGCCGAAGTTCGCAAAGTCGGTGCCGCACGCGGCCTGTGGGACCGGGTTGTTGGCGCCGCCCGGGCGGAAACCCTTGGCGTAGGTGAAGTAGTAGAGATTGTGCGGGTCGTGCTGGTAATCGAGGCTCACACGCGGCGTGAAGGAGTTCTCCTTCTTGTCGCCGCTGTTGGCCTGGTTGGACAGAAACAGCTGCGGCCCGCCGGTGAGCGTGTGGAAGGAGTACTGCGTCTGCGAGTAGCGCGCGCCAGCGGTCAGTTTCCACTGGTCGGTGAACGCATACGTACCCTCGCCGAAGAGCGCCCCCTGGCGATCCTTCGAATAGGTCTGCAAGAAATACGAGTCGTTGGGGAAGCGCGGATCGTAGAGAACCGGTACGTTCGCGCCTGCCGAATTGACGTAGTAGAAAATGTCCTGATAGGGCAGGCCCGTTGCCGCCAGGGTGAGCTCGTTCAGCAGCGGATCATGTATCTGCTCGAGATAGTCCTGCCGACTGGATGAGAAGAACAGGCCGGCGGTCCAGGTGAGCGCCGAGCTCGGGTCGTTCGACTGCAGCCGCACTTCCTCGGTGAGGTTCTGCTGCATGTTGTCGACCGAGGCCGGGGCGCGATAGTTGGTGGCGCCGGCCGGCAGATGCAGGCCGTTGCCGTCGAGAAGCGGAAACACCCCGGGGAGGAAAGAGCTGAGTCCGATCACGGGTGCGGCGCCCTGCGCCTGGTAGAAGCCCAGGTTGTAGAGCGTGCCGTCGTAGCCCGTCTCCTCCTTGCGGTGATAGTAGGAGGTGTTCGAGATCAGGCGCACGGCGCCGAGATCACCCTCGATCTTGAGCGCCGGAATATAGAACGTATCGGGTACGGTGCGCTGCGTGGGGTTCGCGCTCACGTAACGATCGCTCCCCGGGTTGGAATAGAGCGGCCAGTAGCTTTGCACGTCATTCGCATAGCGGTCCTGGTAGAAGTAGCTCGGCGTCACGGTCCAGTTCTCGGCCGGCTGCCATACCGCGGCGATGCGCACGAGCTTGTTCTGCGCGTAGTTCGCATCCTTCTGCAGAGTGCTGTACGGAGGCTCGGGATCGATCCGATTGATCCAGCCGGCATCGTATCGGTACCAGGCGGTCACACGGATGCCGAGCGTGCCGTCGATGATCGGTGTTCCCGCGGCGACACCGGCTTCGTAACTCGGCTCGCCGCCCTGCGTATAGGAGACCTCGCTGCGGCTGTAGAAGCTCGACTGCGTCAAGCTCGGCTTGACGGTGATGTAGCGCACGGTGCCGCCCTCGGAGCCCGCCCCGAACAGCGTGCCCTGCGGGCCGCGCAGGATCTCCACCCGCTCGAGGTCGAAGGACTGAGGCAGCGCTTCGTCGGGATTGAACGCGAGCGCGCGCATCTGAATGGGCGTGTCATCCAGGTAGATGCCGGTCGTGCCGGCGCCGCCCGTCGAGGCGATGCCCCGAATCGCGATGTTGTTGGTGCCCGAGTTGTCGATGTTGATGCCGGGCGTGAAGCGGGCAACATCGAGAATGTCTTTGATGCCTCGCAGGTCCATCGCGTCCTGCGTGAGCGCCGTGACGCTGATCGGTACCTTGCTCAAGGACTCCTCGTGCCGAGTCGCCGTGACCACGATCTCCTGCAGCGGACCCGCCTCCGCCGTATCGGCCGACGGCGCAGTGTCGGCGCGTGCGCCGCCCGGCTGGTACAGAGCGCACGCTGCGCCCAAAACGAGCGCCTGCCGACGATTCAGCATGAAGCATCCCCTCGATGAGTGGTGTGTGCCGTTCCGGTTCCGCCCGGACGGCCGCAGTGTGATCCCGCAATCGAGGTTAGCCGGGCGCCTGACGAAACGCAATTGTGGGATCATGCGGGGGAATGTCGAGCACTCCTCCCGAGCGCGCCCGCGCGCGATCCTTGCGGCCCCTGCGCGCGCTGCTGCCCTTCATCAGGCCGCATCGGGCGATGCTCGTCGCAGCGCTCGGCGCGCTGCTGGTCGCCGCCGCGGCGTTGCTCGCGTTGCCGGTCGCATTTCGCCAAGTCATCGACGTGCTTGCGCGGCACGATGTCGGCAGGACCAATCGCATGTTCGCGGGTCTGCTGGCGGCGTCGGTGATCTACGGCGTCTTCGCGGCGCTGCGCTTCTACCTCGTCACGCGTCTGGGTGAGCGCGTGGTCGCGGATCTGCGCATTGCGGTCTATCGGCGGGTGATCCGCATGGATCTGCTGTTCTTCGAGACCACCCGGGTGGGCGAGGTGCTCTCGCGCCTCACGACCGATACGACGCTGGTGCAGGCGATCTCCGGCGTCAATCTGTCGATCATCCTGCGCAGCGCCCTCAGCCTGATCGGCTCCCTGGCCATGCTGTGGCTCACGAGCGCACGACTCATGGGCGTGCTCGTCGTCCTCATTCCGCTCGTCGTGGCGCCGCTGATCATCATCGGCCGGCGCGTCCGTGGGCTCTCCCGGGCCTCGCAAGACCGCCTCGCCGACACCAGCGGGCTCGCGGGCGAGACTTTGAACGCAATCCAGACCGTGCAGGCGTTCACGCTCGAGGAGTTGCAGAGCGGACGTTATGCGCAGGCGGTCGAGGCGAGCTTCGCGACGGCACTGCGTCGCACGGCCGTGCGCGCCGCACTCACGGCGATCGGCGTGATGCTGGTGTTTGCCGGCATCGTCTCGGTGCTCTGGCTCGGCGCCCATCAGGTGCTTGCCGGCACGATGACGGGCGGACTGCTCGCGCAGTTCCTTCTCTACGCCGGCTTCGTCGGCAGCTCGGCGGCGGCCCTCACCGAGATGTGGGGAGAGATGCAGCGCGCGGCCGGCGCGATGGAGCGGCTGGCGGAGCTGTTGCAGGCGCAGCCGGCGATCCGGCCTCCGGCTCATCCGCTCGAGCTGCCGGCGCGCGTGCGCGGCGACCTACGCTTCGAGAACGTGACCTTCCATTATCCGTCGCGGCCCGACAGCGCAGCGCTCGAGCACTTCAGCCTCGAGGTCTCCGCCGGCGAGACCGTGGCGTTCGTCGGTCCCTCCGGAGCGGGCAAGAGCACGACGTTTCAGCTGCTGCTGCGCTTCTACGATCCCAGCAGCGGCCGCCTGCTCATCGATGAGCGCGCGCTGACCCAGCTGCGCCCCGAGGACGTGCGCGCGCACATCGGGCTGGTGCCGCAGGAGACGGTGCTGTTCGGCGCGAGCGCGCGCGAGAACATCCGCTACGGCCGCCCGGGCGCAAGCGATGCCGAGATCGTGGCGGCGGCGGTCGCGGCGGCTGCCGATGAGTTCATCCGCGCCCTGCCGCAGGGCTACGATACGTTTCTCGGCGAGCGCGGCACGCGACTGTCCGGCGGTCAGCGCCAGCGCATCGCGCTCGCGCGTGCGATCCTCAAAGACCCGCCGATCCTGTTGCTCGATGAGGCGACCAGCTCGCTCGATGCCGAGTCGGAGCGCCTGGTGCAGCAGGCACTCGAGCGTCTCATGCGCGGACGCACCACCCTCATCATTGCCCACCGCCTTGCGACGGTGCTCAAGGCGGGCCGCATCGTCGTCATGGATCACGGACGCAAGGTTGCGGTCGGTTCGCACGCCGAGCTGCTGCGGCAGAGCCCGCTCTACGCGCGCCTCGCCGCGCTGCAGTTCGCGGCGGTGACGAGCGAGGCGGTCGACGCGGCTGCCGAGTAAAAGCCCGACCCTGCGTCGACCGCGTGGCCTTTTTTCAGTGGAGCAGGCCCTCTTCCTTGAGCGCCTGCTGCACCTTGGGACGCTCTCGCACGCGCGCCAGGTAGGAAATGAGGGTGGGCCAGGGGCTCAGGTCTATCTTGAGCGGCTTGCTCCAGCTGAGCACGGTGAACAGGTACGCATCGGCGACCGTGAAGCGCTCGCCGAGGAGAAATGGGTGCGAGGTGAGCTGCGATGAGAGGAGCTCGAACTTCTTCCTGAGGTTCTCGAGTGCTGCTTTCTTCCAGTCCTCCGATGCGCTCGCATTGAACAGGGGGCTGAAGTTCTTGTGCAGCTCGGTCGAGATGAAGTTCAACATCTCCATCAGACGATAGCGCTCGAGGGTGCCGAAGCGCGGTGCGAGGCCGGCATCGGGCTTCTGGTCCGCGAGGTACTGTACGATGGCGGGTCCCTCGGTGAGCACCTGGCCGTCGTCGAGCTCGAGCGCGGGAACGGAGCCCTTGGGATTGACCTTCAGATAGTCGCCGCCGGATTCGGTCCTCTTCGACTTCAGATCCGTCTTGACGGCACTGAACGGGATGCCGGCCTCGAGCAGCACGATGTGCGGGGAGAGCGAGCAGGCGCCGGGGGAGTAATAGAGCTTCATGGGATTTCCTGGGTTCGAGACGGGGGGAGCGCACATTATAGCGGTGCGTGCCGTTCGCTGGGCCCGGCCTCGGCGGGGGAGCGCCGCCGGGGCCTGGGTTCGATGCCAGCGCGAGCGGGCGGCTCGAGTACGGGCGCTGCTAGGGCGGCGCGGGGGCAATGCGGCGTGCGGCAATGAAGCCCCGTGCATAGGGCATTGCCGCGAGGGAGTCGATGCGTACGCGCCCGCCGCTCGAGGGTGCGTGGATGAAGCGCACGCCATCCAGCGCGATGCCGACATGCAGCTCCTTGCCCGCCAGGTGGAGAAAGACCAGATCCCCGCTGGCCAGCGACGTCCGCGCGACGGGCGTACCGGTCTCGAGCTGCTCCTCGGCAGTGCGCGGCAGCGCGAGCCCCGCCGCGCGTGCCGCATAGTGCACGAGGCCGCTGCAGTCGAAGCCGCCGGGTGCATCGCCGCCATAGCGATAAGGTTGGCCGAGCATCGCGAGCGCTCGAGTGGTGAGAAGCTCGGCCGCACTCGCGGGCTCGCGCGGTGTGGTGGGCGCGTTGGCCTGCGGTGGGCTGCGTGGAGCGGTCGGGACACGGGATACGGGCCTGCTTGCGCAGGCGGCGAGCGCGACAGCGATTGCGATCGTGGATAGGGCCAGGGCAGGGCGCGGCGTGACTCGATCGAGCGCCTGGCGCTGCCGGCGCCGGGCTGTCTCGCGTACGAGGTCCCCGCCGCCTCGACGCGGCCCGGGGTCGCCATATGGAGATCGAGGGCGCTGTGACGCAAAGCGCATGAACACTCCGCAATGAGAGTTTGAGCGCCCCGTCCAAGGGACGGGAACCCTATAATAACGATGAATATGGAATCGATTGAGACCCAGGTCGCGACGCCGCCGAACGTTGCGCTTCAACCCGGCGCGTTGCAGGCGGCGCTGATCGATCGGCTGACGCGCACCCTGGGAAAGAGCCTCGAGCAGGCCACTCCCCGCGACATCTACGACGCGCTCTCGCTGGTCGTTCGCGAGGAGCTCACCGTGCGCTGGCTCGCGACCCAGCGGCGCGTCGCGCAGGCGCGCGTGAAGCGCGTCTGCTATCTCTCGGTCGAATATCTGCCGGGACGGTCGTTGTTGAATGCGCTGTACAGTCTCGAGGGCGATCTCGTGCACGAGGCGCGGGCAACGCTGCGCGATCTGGGTTACGAGCTCGAGGACATCGCCGCCGAGGAGGTCGATCCCGGCCTCGGCAACGGCGGACTTGGCCGGCTCGCCGCGTGTTTCCTCGATTCTCTGGCGACGCTGCAATACCCCGCCGTGGGCTACGGCATCCGCTACGATTACGGCATCTTCACGCAGGTGATGGCGGGTGACGGCGGACAGCGTGAAATTGCGAGCAGCTGGCTCAAGTTGCGCAACGTCTGGGAGACTCCGCGGGGCAACGTTCGCTACATCGTGCGCTTCGGCGGGCGCAGCGTCGCTCCGGCGAGCGCGCAGGTGAGCGATCCGCATCGCTGGATCGATACCGAGGATATCTACGCAATCGGCTTCGATCAGCTGATCCCGGGGAACCGCGGCCCTACCGTCAACCACCTGCGCCTCTGGTCCGGCCGCGCGATCACGCCGTTTCGCATCGATTCGTTCAATGCCGGCGATTACACGGCGGCCGTACGCGAGCAGATCGATGCCAAGAATCTCTCCAGGGTGCTCTATCCGGATGACTCCACTCCGCAGGGGCGCGAGCTGAGGCTGAAGCAACAGTACTTCTTCGTGAGCGCCAGCCTGCAGGACATGCTGGCCACGCATCTCGGCGAGGGCCGATCGCTCGCCTCCCTTCCCGAGGCGGTCGCCTTGCAGCTCAACGACACTCATCCGACGCTTGCCATCCCCGAACTGATGCGCTTGCTGATCGATGAGCACGGCATGGCCTGGGGCGAAAGCTGGCGCATCGTCACGCACGTGTTCGCCTACACCAACCACACCCTGCTGCCGGAAGCCCTCGAGACCTGGCCGGTGACGCTGTTCGAGCGTTTGCTGCCCCGGCATCTGGAGATCATCTACCTCATCAACCGGGACTTTCTGCAGGCCGTGTCTGCACGCTTCGCCGACGATGCGCAGCGCCTGCGCGCGCTGTCGATCATTGCCGACGAGGGCGAGCGGCGCGTGCGCATGGCGCATCTTGCCGTCGTCGGCAGCCATCACGTCAATGGCGTGGCGCAGCTGCATTCGGAGCTCATGCGCCGGCAGGTGTTTGCCGGATTCGCCGAGATGTACCCGGAGCGGTTCGTCAACGTCACGAACGGCATCTCGGTGCGGCGCTGGCTGCGGCAGTCCAATCCCGGGCTCTCCGCGCTCCTGACCGAGCGGCTCGGCTCGGCCTGGGAGAACGACCTCGAGGAAATCGGCCGGCTCGTCGGGTCGGCCGACGATGCGGCGTTTCGACGGCATTTTCACGCCGTCAAGCGCAGCAACAAGCTCAAGCTCGCCGAGGAGATCATGCGCCGCACCGGGATCGAGGTGAGCGTCGAAACCTTGTTCGATGTCCAGGTCAAGCGGATCCACGAGTACAAGCGCCAGCTGCTGAACCTGCTGCACGTCGTGACCCGCTACCGGCGCCTGCGCGAGGACCCTCACGCGGCGCTCGTGCCCCGCACCGCGATTTTTGCAGGCAAGGCGGCGCCGGGCTATCTCATGGCCAAGGCCATCGTCAAGCTCATCAACAATGTCGCCCGCACCATCAACGCCGACGAATCGATGCGCGATAAGCTGCGCGTGGTGTTCTTGCCCGACTACGACGTCTCGCTGGCGCAGACGATCATGCCCGCAGCCGACCTTTCGGAGCAGATATCCACCGCCGGCATGGAGGCTTCCGGCACCGGCAACATGAAGCTCGCACTCAACGGCGCTCTCACGATCGGTACGCTCGACGGGGCAAACATCGAGATCCGCGAACACGTCGGCGCCGAGAACATCTTCATTTTCGGGCTGACTGCGGAGGAGGTGGCGGCGCGACGTGCGGCAGGCTATCGGCCCTGGGAGACGCTCGAGCAGGATGCCGAGCTCAAAGCGACCATCGATCTGATCGACTCGGGATTCTTTTCTCCCACGCGGCCCGAGGATGCTCGGCTCGTGGTGCGCCGCCTGCTGAGCGAAGGCGAGCCTTTTCTGGTGCTCGCCGATTATGCGGCGTACGAACGGGCGCAGGCCGAGGTCGATGCGCTCTACTTGCGCACCGACGAGTGGACTCGCAAGTCCGTGATCAACTGTCTGAGCATGGGATATTTCTCGAGCGACCGCAGCATTCGCGAGTATGCGGAGCGCATCTGGGGCGTGAATCCGGTGATCTAGAGCGGCTCGACGCGGTGCCCGCCGAACACCACGCCGAAGAAGCGCCTGCATCACGAAGCAACAGCATGCCGATGACCGACCTCGATCAGCACAACGGGACGCCATGACGATCGAGCTCGGATTGCCGCGCCCGCTCGGCGCCTCCGTGAGCCGGCATGGGGTCAACTTCGCCGTGTACTCGAGCCACGCGACTCGCATCGAGCTCGTGACGTTCGACGCTCGAGGTGCCCAGGACGCGCGCTATGAGCTTCCCGGGCGCACCGGCGACGTGTGGCATGGCCTGCTGCCACCCGGTCGCGCGCCTGCGGGCACGACGTATGCCTATCGAGTCGATGGAGCGCGCGATCCTGCGCGCGGCCTCAAGTTCGATCCCACGATCGATCTCATCGACCCGTATGCGCGCTCCTTGGGCGAATCGCCCGCCCATCGCGCCGAGGTCGTCGATGGCGCATTCGACTGGCGGGGCGATCGGCCCCCGGCGCGGCCCTGGCGCGACACGATCATCTACGAGCTGCATGTCAAAGGCTTCACCCAGCTGCACCCGGCGGTTCCTGCCGAGTGGCGCGGCAAATATCTGGGTTTGACCACCGCGGCGGTGCTCGAGCATCTGACCTCGCTCGGCGTGACGGCGATTGAGCTGCTGCCCTGTCAGGCGTTTGCGACCGAGCCGTTCCTCCTCGAGCGCGGACTCACCAACTATTGGGGCTACAATCCGGTGGCCTGGTTCGCTCCCGCCCGCGAGTACGCGCTCGAAGATCCCGTGATCGAGTTCAAATCGATGGTCCGCGCGCTGCACGCCGCCGGCCTCGAGGTGATTCTCCACGTCGTCTTCAACCACACGGCGGAGGGCAACGAGGCGGGGCCCGTGCTCTCCCTCAAGGGGCTCGACAACCCGGTGTACTACCGTCTGAGGCATGACCCCCGCTACTACGAGAATCTCACCGGTTGCGGCAATACCATTCAGTGTGCGCATCCGCAGGTGCGCGCCCTCATCGTCGACTGCCTGAAATACTGGGTCGAGGAGATGCACGTCGATGGCTTTCGCTTCGACCTCGCGACCGTGCTCGGCCGTGAGGCGCACGGCTTCAACGAGCACGCCGCGCTCTTCAAGGCGATCAAGGCGGACAGCTCGCTCGCGTACACGAAGCTGATCGCCGAGCCCTGGGACGTGGGTGTGGACGGCTACCAGCTGGGACGCTTTCCGCCGGGCTGGGCGGAGTGGAACGACCGCTACCGCGATGCGGTGCGCGGATTCTGGCGCCGCGATGCCGGCACCCTCGGCGCATTCGCCGAGCGCATGGCAGGCTCGAGCGACATCTTCCGCTACCGCGGTCGCAAGCCCACGGCGGGCATCAATTACGTCACGGCGCACGACGGCTTCACGCTCGAGGACCTCGTCTCCTATAACGAGAGGCACAATGAGGCCAATCTGGAGAACAATGCCGATGGCCATCCGCACAACCTCAGCTGGAATTGCGGTGTCGAGGGACCGACCGAGGATCCCTCGGTCCTGCGCCTGCGCCGGCAGCAGCGGCGCAATTTCCTGGCCACGTTGCTGCTTTCGCAGGGGGTGCCGATGATCCAGGGCGGAGATGAGATGGGCCGTACGCAGCGCGGCAACAATAACGCTTATTGCCAGGACAACGAGATCTCCTGGCTCGATTGGCGACTTGCCGAGCGCAATACGGATCTGATCGGCTTCGTGCGCCTGCTCACGCAATTGAGGCGCGAGTACCCGGAATTCAGGCGCGAGACCTTCTTGAAGGGAACTACTTCGCGCGGCGGAGTGAAGGACGTGACCTGGCTGCATCCAAACGGCCGCGAGATGAGTGCGCAGGACTGGCAGGAGCAGGCGCTGCACACGCTCGGCGTGTGGTACGGCAAGCGGGGCGCCGCGGGAAGGCTGCTGCTGCTGTTGAATGCTTCGGCGGTGGATCAAAGTTTCGCCCTCCCGGCCGCGCCGCCCGCCCACGGCTGGATGCTGAGGTTCGATACTTCCCTCGAGGGCGCTTCGCCCGCGCGGCTCGGGGAAGGCGCCTACCTCCTCGCCGCGAGCAGCGCGGTGCTGCTCGAATGCTGATCGGTGCGGGGTCCGCCGCGGGCGGTTCCACGGGCTCGCTCGAGGCTTCGCCATGATCGACGCCGCCCTGATCGAGAGGCTCGCCCGGCTGCGGGGCATCGGCGATGCCTATCACGATTATCGGGGCGAGTTGTGCCGCTTTCCGCTCGAGACCAAGGCTGCCTTGCTGCGCGCCATGGGCTGCGCCGTCGATGATCCCCTGGCGCTCTCGATCGAGCTGTCCGAGGCGGAGATCGCGCGCTGGCGCAGGCTCCTGCCGCCGGTGACGGCCGCGCGCGGCCCGCACATGGGTGTGGATCTCAACATTCCTGCACGCGATTTCGGCGCGACGCTCGTGTGGACGCTGACTCTCGAGTCGGGTCGCACGTGCGAGGGATCACGCTCGACGGCGGACTGCCCCGAGCTGTGGCGCGGGGAGGTGGAGGGAGTGTGGATCACGCGGCGTCGTTTCGAGCTGCCGCTCGCGCTCGAGCCAGGCCGTCACGAGCTCGAGGTCAGGATCGGACCGTCCCTCTGCGGCCGCTGCCGCCTCATCGTCTCGCCGCCCGCGTGCTTCGAGCCTGCCTCGATCCTTGCGGACCGGCGGCTGTGGGGATTGACGGTGCAGCTCTACACGTTGCGCTCGCGCTCGAACTGGGGGATCGGCGACTTCGACGACCTGAAGGCACTCGTGGGCTTCCTGGCGCCGCACGGTGCGGCATTCATCGGCCTGAATCCGCTGCATGCGCTCGCGCCCGCGGACCCGCAGCGCTCGAGCCCCTACAGTGCCTCGAACCGTCACTTCCTCAACGTGCTTTATATCGCGGTGCCCGCGGTGCCGGAGCTGCGCGACTGCGCGGCGGCGCGCCTCAAAGTGGAGTCACCGGCATTTCGCGAGCGACTCGCCGAGCTGCGGGCGGCGCGGCTCGTCGACTATGCCCGCGTCGCGGCCGCGAAGCTCGACATTCTCGAGATCCTGTACCGCGACTTTTGCGATCGGCATCTGGCGCGCGATACCGAGCGTGCGGCCGCCTTTCGCCGCTTCATCGCCGCGGGCGGTGTGCCGCTCGAGCGGCATGCGCTGTTCGACGCACTCGACACCCACTGCCGCGCGACGCTCGGCACAGCCTCCGGGTGGAGCAACTGGCCGGTGCAGTTTCGCGATTGCGAGAGCCCCGACGTGCTCGAGTTCGCGCGTGAGCACGCCGACCGGGTCGAGTTCTTTCTCTACCTGCAGTGGCTCGCACACGAGCAGCTCGCGAGCGCGCAGAGGCTCGCGCGCGAGCTCGGCATGCAAATCGGTCTGTATGGTGACTACGCCGTGGGCGCGCACCCCTCGGGCTCGGAGACCTGGATGGACCGCGCGGCGTACCGCTTGGGCGCGGAGATCGGTGCACCGCCCGACCCGCTCGCGCTGAAGGGGCAGGGATGGGGCCTGCCGCCCCCTGATCCGATGATCCTCGAGGAGCGAGGCCTCGAGAGCTTCATTGGGCTCATTCACGACAACATGCGCTGCTACGGCGCCCTGCGTCTCGACCACGTCATGTCGCTGTTTCGCCTGTGGTGGGTAGCGGCGGGCATGTCGCCGAGCGAGGGTGCCTACGTGCACTACCCGCTGTATCAGCAACTGGCCGCGCTTGCCCTGGAGAGCGTGCGACAGCGCTGCGTGGTGGTCGGTGAGGATCTCGGGGTGGTGCCCGATGAGATGCGCCGCGCGATGCCGGAGTTCGGGCTGTATCACTACAAGGTGCTCCTGTTCGAGAAGCAGAACGGGCGCTTCCGCCGACCCGATGAGCTGACTCGACGGGCGCTCGCCACCGTCACGACGCACGATATGCCGCCCATCCGGAGCTACTGGGAGGGACTCGACATCGATCTGCGGCGGGATCTCGGCGTTTACCCGAGCGCCGAGATGGAGGCGCAGATCCGCAAGGAGCGCGACATCGACCGCGCGGCGCTCCTCACCGCCCTGAGGGCGGAGGAGCTGGCGCCCCCGCACCCGTGCACGGCAGCCGAGCCGTGCACCCCGGAGCTGGTGGCGGCTCTGCACATGTACCTCGCCCGTTCGAGCGCAATGCTGGTTGCAGTGCAGATCGAGGACCTGCTCGGCATGAGCGAGCCCGTCAATGTGCCGGGTACGGACCGCGAGTATCCCAACTGGCAGCGCAAGATCGCGCAGGACATCGAGGACATTGCGGCGCGCGCCGATGTTGCGGCGCATCTTTCCGCTCTCACTCGCGAGCGCGCGCTAAAGTCAGAAGGAGTGTGAGGCCCGGCGCCGCTCCCACGCCCTCGGGTCCAGTCCCACACGCGTTTGCGGAGCACGGCGACAGCCCGTCCAGGCTCTTTTGCCGACCATCCGGCGTCGGATCTCACACGCTGCAGGGTGACGCTCCATGGGTGAGCCGGCCGAGTACGTCATCTGGAATCCGCACCACGAGTACGGGCCCGCCTGCATCGAGCGCATGCATCGCACCCACGGCAGCCGCGCGGTGTGCTGCTTTACCGATCGACTGGCCGGGGCGCGGCAGGCGCGGGCCCTGATGCGCACGCACGGGGATTACATCGCTGCGGCGTACTGTGTGGATCTGCGTCATCCGGCAGCCCTCGCAGCGCACCTGCGAGCGCGGCATCGGATCGGGACCGTGGTACCCCTCGATGAGGACAGTTGGCTGCCGTGCGCCGATCTGGTCGAGCGGCTTGGCCTGGCTTGGCCGCCGCCCGCCCTGCTGCGGCGACTTCGCGCGAAAGAGGCGATCAAGTCGGCGTTGCGGGCGGCGCGACCCGCCCTGCGCGTCAATGCATCTCGACGCGTCGCAAGCCCGCAGGAAGTGATCAGCGCCTGCGCCGATCCCGCCTATCATCGTTTCGTGCTCAAGCCCAACGAGGGTTCCGGAAATCGCGATGTGAGCGTGTTCGGGGCGGGCTGCGGCCGCGACCGCATCGAGGAGTATTTCGAGAGCGTGCGGGGCCAGACGGTGGTGATGGAGGAGTACATCGGTGGACGCGAGTATTTCCTCAATGGTCAGATGGATGCTCTGGGCAACGTCGCGATCGTGGCGGCATTCGAGCATCTGCGCCAACCCGCCAATGGCCGGCACAACCTCGACTTCGAGACGTTGAAGCTGAGTCACGGCAGTCCGACCTTCGCACAGATCTCGTCCTATGCGAGGGAGGTGATGCAGGCGACCGGACTGACGCGATCGCCCTTTCACCTCGAGCTCAAGGTCGATGCGCAAGGCCCGTGTCTCATCGAGATCGCGCCCCGATTGGCCGGTGACGGCAATGCCGGCATCTGCGGGGAGCTGCATGGGTCGCGCGTCGACCTGATCGACTGGGCGTGCCATTACTACGGGAGCCAGCAGCCGTATCGGCAAGCTGAGCTCGACTGGGCGCGCTACGATGCACAGGCACTGCGCTACGTGTGCGGCCTCGCCGAGCGCAGCGAAACCCTTCATGACCTGCTCGGGATCGAGGCCGTCGAGTCGCTTCCCGAGTTCTACCGCTGGGTCAAAAAGCCGGTGCTCGGCGATCGCGTCGAGCGCACCCGCAGCAGTCTTACCGTGCCCTGGGTGCTCATCATGCGTGCGCCGAGCGAGCGGGCGGCCGCCATCGCCGCGAGCGATGCACGGCGTCTGATCCGCTGGAATGTGCAGACCCCGGCGTTCCAGCGGCCGGCGCGCGCGCTGCGCCATCGTATGCCCAAGGCTGTTGCGCTCCTGCGCGAGGCAGGGCCGGCGCTCGTGCTGCAAGACCTGCCGGCGCTCGTCAGCCACGAGGCGCGGGTCGCTTTGAGCGATGCGCACCGGCGCCTGCACCGCGCGGCCGACCTGCTCCAACGTCACAGCCGATCGGTCGTGCACGATGAGTGGCCGAAGCTCACCCAGCGGATGGTCGCTCTTGTGCACGAGGTGCCGGGCCGCCTGCGGGGCGCGCGGATGCGCGGCGCGCTGCAAGGTGCGCGGGTGCGCGGCGCGCTGCAGGCGAGAACGCGGGCGGTCGAGGCGCGTGCGAAGTGGCTGACTGAGAAGTGGCCGGCGGTCAGGGCGCCGAGACTGCAACTGACTCAAATGCGCCGTTCGGCCTCGCGGGCGCTGCGGGATGCGCTCGGCGCGCGCCCCTGGGCTCGCGCGGCCATGAACCAGATGCAGGCCGAGACGAGAATGGCCAGAGGAACGATCTTGACCGCCTCGCCGAGCGAGGATGCCATCGACAGCTTGCCGATCAGCCAGGGCGAGGGGACATCACCCAGCACGTGAATGCTCAGCACGCCGAGCGCATTGGCCGAGGCCCTCTGGACCGGGCTCACGAGATTCACGATCGAGGCATTGATGGGACCGGTCGACAGGAACATGAGCAGCTGCGCGCTGACCATGGCCCCGTAGTAAAGGGCACTTGATTGCGCGGTGAGCGCGATCCAGGCGGCGGGCGCGGCGAGCAGAGTGGCGAGCGCCGAGATCCACAGGTGCGCGCGCGGCGAGTAGCGCGCTGCGAAGTCGCCGAGCCAGCCGCCCACGAACGTGCCGACGAGACCCGTCACCACGATGATCAGGCCGAAGTCACGCGTCGCCTCGATGCGCGGGATGCCGCGGGTGCGCTCGAGGAATGCCGGCATCCAGAAGGCGAGACCTCCGAGCGCGAACGTGTAGGCCGCATATCCGAGGATCGTGAGCACGTAGGCCCGGTTTGCGAGCAGCGCTCGATAGGTGGGTGCGCTGGGTCGCCATGCCGCACCCTCGTGGCCCCCGACGTCGGTCGGGTCCTGGCTGCCGCGCGGCGGGTCGCGCAGCCCGACACAGAGCAACGCGAGCACGACACCCGGCGCGCCGGCGATGAAAAAGGCCGAACGCCAGCCGAAGTAGTGCTCCATCAAGCCGCCGAGCACGTAGCCGAGGGCCGAGCCGACCGGGATGCCGCAGAAGAAGATCGCCATCACTCGGCCGCGCTGCGCGCGCGGGAAGTAGTCGGACAGAAGACTCGGCGCAATGGTCACGTAGGCCGCCTCGCCGACCCCGACGGCGGCGCGCGCGGCGAACAGCGCGAGATAGCTCGATGCGAGGCCGGACAGGGCGGTCGCGACGCTCCAGCAGCCGACGCCCAGGGCGATGAGTCGAGTTCGCGAGCCGCGATCGCCGAGGGCCCCGAACAGGGGGGCCACCAGCGCGAAGACGATCAGGAAGGCGGTCTGGAGGAAGCCGAGTTGTTCATCGGTGAGCGCGAGCTCGGATTTCTGGATGGGCACCACGAGCGCCGCGAGCAGATAGCGATCGAGATAGTTGAACAGATTGATGAAGGCGAGCACCGCGAGCGCGGCGCTCGCAGTGTTGATCCAGGCCCGGGACGCCGTTTGCATGGGTGGTCAGCATCTTACCTGGCGGCGCGCCGGCCTGTACGCATCGTGAGGGCGGGCTATACTTCGCAACCAGGTGCATTCGCATCCTCACTCTCCTGAGGTCCAACCGTCATGGAACTCGCGATGATCGGTCTCGGTCGCATGGGCGCCAACATGGCGCAGCGGCTCGTCCAGGGAGGCCACCGGGTGATCGGCTATGATCCGGCGCCTGCGGCCCGCAAGCTGCTCGAGGAGAAGGGGGCTCGCTCGGCGTCCTCGCTCGAGGCGTTGGTGGGGGAGCTCGAGCCGCCCCGGATACTCTGGCTCATGGTACCGGCCGGTGAGATTACCGACGACACGGTTCGATCGCTGACGCCCCTGCTCTCGCCGGGTGACATCATCATCGATGGCGGCAACTCCAATTTCCACGATACGCAGCGGCGCGCCGCCGCTCTCGAGCCGAAGCGCGTGCATTTCGTCGACTGCGGCACCAGCGGCGGGATCTGGGGTCTCGCGGAAGGCTACAGCATGATGATCGGCGGCGATGAATCGGTCGTCGAGCGCCTGCGGCCGATCTTCGAGACGCTCGCCCCGGCGCCTGACAGAGGCTGGGGGCGCGTGGGTCCGGTGGGCGCCGGTCACTTCACCAAGATGGTTCACAATGGCATCGAGTACGGTCTGATGCAGGCTTATGCGGAAGGGTTCTCCATCCTGCAGCACAAGGAGGAGTTCAAGCTCGATCTGCACCGCATCGCCGAGATCTGGCGCCATGGGAGCGTCGTGCGCTCCTGGCTGCTCGATCTGACCGCCGATGCGCTCGAGAAGAATCCGACGCTGCAGGGGATTGCGCCCTACGTCGCGGACTCGGGCGAGGGTCGCTGGACGCTGGCCGAGGCGATCGAGCTCGGAGTCCCGGCCTTCGTCATCGCTGCCTCGCTCCTCGAGCGATTACGCTCGAGAGATGCCGATTCCTTCTCGGACAAGCTCCTCGCCGCAATGCGCAATCAATTCGGCGGTCACGCGATCAAGAAGGAATAGTGGCCTGCGGGGAGCGCTGCGGGCGCCCTGCCGACAGGTCCTAGCGCAGCACCCAGTGGGGCACCTGCTGCTCGGCCAGGAATTGCTCGGCCGCCGCTCCCTTGAGCATCGCAAGTGTCGAAAGCAAGCCGGCCTCGGTGCAGCTGCTGGCGGCGACGCTCACCGAGCGAGGTGCTTGCGGAACCGGCCAGCCCGTGCGCGGATCGAGAATGTGGCCGTAGCGGCGCCCCTCGTACCTGACAAAGCGTCGTGAGTCGCCGCTCGTCGCGAGCGCCCCACGCTCGAGACCGAGCACCATCGTCGCCTCGCGATCCGAGTCCGGTCGCTCGATCCCGACCTGCCAGGGCCCCCACTGGGGCGGGCGGTTGGCGCGCAAATCGCCGCCGAAATTGACGAGAAACGGCATCGACGTGCGGAGCGCGAGCAGCTCGTGAACTCGATCGACGGCGTATTCCTTGCCGATGCCGCCGAGATCGAGCTCCATCCCCTCGGGCAGCATCAGGCGCGGCCGCTGCCACTGGATTTTCTCGAAACCGATCGAGGCGAGCAGCCGCTCGATCGCTTGCGGGTCGGGAACGTGCTCGGCGCCGTCGAAGCGCCACGCCTGGCCGAGCACCCCGGAGGTGATGTCGAACAGTCCCTCGCTCAGCTCGTGACAATGCGCCGCGAAGTCGATCAGCGACGCGCTCTCCTCGTCGAGCTCGAGCAGCTCGCCCCGATGCGCATGAATCCACGCGATGACGCTGTCGTCGCGGTAGCGGCTGAACTTCTGTTCGATTCGCCAGGCCTCACGCGCGGCGATCTGTGCGAGCGCCAGAGCGCCCGTGCCGCTCATCGCAGGCAACAGCAGCTCGCATGGGCTCCCCATCGCGAGGAAGCACACGGCGCACATCTCGCGTCCCCGGGCCTCGAGGCGCAGCTCGCGCTCGATGGTGCTCTCGACTTGCGCCTGGGCGTGCATGGCGCTTCAGAATCGCCAGCCGACCTGCAACATGATCGCGTTCAACGCGGGTATCAGGTCGAGTCCCTGCAACGCCGCGGGTATCGACCGCGGGCTGTCGAACGTCTGGCGATAGTACTGGAGGCGCACGTTGAGCTCCGATGCCTGCGGGTCGCTCGCATCTCCCATACGCTCGGCAAACTTGATTCCATAGGTCATCGAGTGCAGCGGTGCGAGTCGCGAGTCCGAGGACGCGAAAGTCGTGCCCGTCTGCAGCGCCGCATCGAGCCAGGGCACGTAGAAATCGGCGGCAGTTTGCCGGTACCAGCGCACCACCGGCTCGAGATAGCGCACGCGCTCGGCAAATGTCCAGCGCATCCGCAGCTCCGCCGTGTCGGAGCGCACCCGCCAGTCATCGGAGGTGTAGCGCAGGGAAAGTGCGGCGGAAAGCGCATTGCCGGCGAGCCGATTCTCCAAGTAGGCGCCGCGCCGTGTGCGCTCGTCGGGCCGGCTCTCGTACTGGTATCCCGTGACGTGACCACCGCCGTCCAGCACGGAGATGATCTTGTAGGGATCGTTCAGATAGCCGGTGAACCGATCGGCCGAGAGGTCGAATTCCGATATCCATTGACGCGTGATGATCTGCGTCACGCCGAGCAGCGCGCCGACTCCATCCTTGCTCTTGCTGCCGCCGGTCTTCTCGAAGAGCGCGTAGTTGCTTCCCGCCAGCGGCGCGCCGCCGATGGGTTTGACCGAGTCGATCTCGTCGGTGATGCCGAGCGACACGGTCGTGTTCTTCTCGTTGAAGGCGCTCGCGAGCGAGGCGCTCGTGGTCAGGGAGACGAAATCGTGCTCATCGGAGACTTTCGCCCCGAGGCTCAGTCCCAGCGTGCGCGTGAGCGGCTGATTCCACGCAAGACCGAAAGCGACGCGCTCGTCGTGATAGTGCGGATCGACAGGCAACCCGCCCGGAGCGGTCGTGTAAGTCCTCGATCCCGCCCCAAGCCCCTTGGCGGAGGGTGAAGCAAACGTTTGAGGCGCGCGCGAGGGCAGGGCGCCATTGGGCGTGCTTCCCGACAGGCTGTCAAAGACCCCATCCACGCCGAGCGTCGAGCCGCCCGAGAACACCTTGCTCACATCGACGATCGGCTCTACCGCGCGAATCCGGCCATTCTCATGGTAATAGGCGAGCGCGGAATCGAGCGTGACGTTGTCGAGCAGGGTCCCGAAGAGGCCACTCGGCGCCGGTGCCGTCACCCCGTCCTCGCCGCG
>DATGIA010000020.1:0-6448 GCA_035307465.1 Steroidobacteraceae bacterium | reverse complement strand
GCCGAGCTCTATGCGCGCAACAAAAAGGGCAAGGCGGTGCTCAAGGTGCCCGAGAATGCCCACGTACTGCCCGCCCAGCCGGTCACCGACCCCGCGGCGCGGGCGGTTCTCGTCAACAACACCGGCGAGGTGCTCGCGCTGCCCGTGTCCCAGATCGAGGAGATGAACGCCGGCAAGGGTCAGAATCTGTACGGCATCCCGGGCAAGCGCTCGGCGGAGCGCGAGGAATACCTCTGCGCGCTCGCGGTGGTGGCCCCGGGCGAGACACTCACGGTCTACAGCGGCGCGAGCGCACCCATGAAGCTCAATTACGAGGATCTCGGGCAGTTCGAGGACAGGAAGGGGCAGCGTCGCCAGCGCTTCTCGCGCGCCTACAAGCAGATCGACCGGTTGGAGGTGTCGAGGCCCGCCTGAGCGCGAGCGCGCCTAGCGCTCGCCCGACATCGTCACATCCTCCGGGGCGTGCACGAAATAGCCCTGGATGAACTCGATGCCGAGCTGCCACAGCACCGCCATCGTGTTCGCATCCTCGACCCGCTCGGCGACGGTCTCGACGCCGCGGCGCTTCGCGGCCTCGACCAGGCCCTTGACGCGTTGCTGCTGCAGCTGGTTCCCCGAAAGTCCCTGCATCAGCGAGCCATCGACCTTGATGAACTGCATGGTGATGTCGTTGAGGAGCTTCAACGGATCACGTCCGGTGCCGAAGTGCTCGAGCGCGAAGCGAAAGCCGAGCTTGCGCAGCTGATCCGAGACCTCCTTGGTCTGGCGCACGTACTGGGTCGCAAGCTCCTCGGTCACCTGGATGCAGATGCGCTTGGGCTCGATCTTGAGCGAGCGCAGCTGCGTCTCGAGCCAACCCACCACGCTCTTGTCGAGAATGGTGTCCCTGGAGATGCGTACGAAGATGCAGGACGCCTTGCGATTGGCCGCGAAGGACATCGAGGCGCCGATCACCCAGCGATCGATGTTCTTCATGAGGTCGTTGCGCTCGGCAGCGGCGATGAACTCGGAGGGCAGCACCTCGTTGCCCTGCTCATCGAGCATGCGCACCAGCACATCGAACATGCCCTTGTCCTCGCCCAGCAGGCTCGCAATCGGCTGCTGCACCAGCCGGAAGCGGTTCTCCATCAGCGCGCTCTTGATGTGCTTGACCCAGATCTTGTCGTAGGCCTGCACGCGGGTGTCGGTGTCCGCCTTGTCGACCGCATACATCTGGTTCCCGCCGAGCTCGCGGCCGCGCTTCGCGGCGCTCACCGCATCGGTGATTGCGGCGGCGACATCGGGATTGGCCGCGGGTAGAAGACCCAGTCCGACGGTGATGGTCGCGGAGAGGTTCTTCTGATCGAACGTGAAGGTATGGTCGCTCACCCGGCGCACCAGATTCTCGGCCCAGGTCTCCACGTCGCGCGCCGTGCCGCGCTCGAGCATGACGAGAAAGCCGTTGCCGCTGAACCGTCCGCACAGGTCCGTTCCCGCCAGTTGCGTGCGCAGCAGCTCGGCGAGCTGCGCCATGAAATCCTCGCTCGCGAGCACGCCAATGGCGCCCTGGATGTCGATGAAGCGATCGGGCTTGACGAAGGCAAACTGGCGCACGCCGCCCTTCATCGGGTGCTTGCAGCGCGCGAACACCGCGGCGGTGAGATGCCGCTGCTGCAGGAAACCCGTGGTGGCATCGTTGCGCACCGCCTCGGCCAGCTGCAGCTCAAGGTCGTGCTCCTGCTCGCGCCGCGCCGGAATGCTGATGCGGGTCGCAGGTTCGCCCTCGTAATCGGCCCTGCTCAGGCTGAGCACGAGCGGGAGGGTCGAGCCGTCCGAGAGCAACGCCTGCACCTTCAGGCCGTGATCGGTCCACTTGCCTTGCTGGCACGCGACCAGCGCGCCCTTCAGTGCGGCGTGCGTTTCCTGCTCGAACAGATCCATGAGCGGGGTTCCGGTGAGCGCATCGTCGCCCGAGTAGCCAAAAAGCTCGAGCCATGCGCGGTTGGCATCGACGATGATGCCTTCCTGCACGTGCGTGATGGCATCGGCCGAGCCGTCGAGGAAGCGCTGCAGCTGCTCGCGGTACTCGCGTGCCGAGGACAAGGTGCTCGAGAGCGCGCGCTCGAGACGGTAGGCCCGCAGCTCCCGGCCCACCACCGATTGCAAACGGCTGCGGTTGCCGAGCGTCACCAGATCCTGGGCACCCAGGCGCATCACCTCGGCGATCGCCGCCTCATCGACCTGCGGACGCACGATGAGCACCGGCATCTCGGGGGCGTTCTGTTGCTTGACGCGCATGAGCGAGCCGAGATCGATGCCGAGCTCATCGATGAAGGCGATCAGCATCTCGGGATTGATCTGCGTGAGGGCATCGCCCAGGTCGCGAGCATCCGGCAGCCAGGTGCAATGCACCGGATGGCCCGCCTTGCGCAGCGTCGAATTGATGGCCTCGACGTGGTCCTGCGAGCGCGTCATGACGATCATTGGAACGGCGCCCTGTTCACTCACGACGTGGAAGTCTCCTTCAGTGCGTGTCTAAAAGCGGTTCGAAGTGTAGCACCCGCTATTGGACGACGCGGGCGGCGCGAGCACCGTGATGTGCCCCGCAATTGGCTTAAGACGGGCTTGGCAGCTATCATACGCGCCCCTCGTTTCGCGCAGGCCCGTGATGGCTAGCTACAGCACCAACGAATTCAAGTCCGGACTCAAGATCCTCATCGACGGTGATCCGTATACGATCGTCGAGAACGAGATGGTCAAGCCCGGCAAAGGCCAGGCTTTCAACCGCGTGCGGGTACGCAATCTCAAGACCGGGCGCACCATCGAGCGCACCTGGAAATCGGGCGACTCGGTCGAGGCGGCGGATGTCGTCGACACCGATATGCAGTACCTGTACAGCGACGGGGAGTTCTTCCACTTCATGGTGCCCGAGACCTTCGAGCAGCTCGTTGCCTCAAAACAGGCCGTGGGCGAGGGCGCCCAGTGGCTCAAGGACGGCACGATCTGCGTCGTCACGCTGTGGAACGGGGTACCGTTGCAGGTGACTCCGCCGGCGCACATGGAGCTCAAGGTCGTCGAGACGGATCCCGGGGTACGGGGCGACACCGCCACCGGCGGCTCGAAGCCGGCGAAGCTCGAGACGGGCGCCGTCGTGCGGGTGCCGCTTTTCATCAACGAAGGCGAGAGCATTCGCATCGACACGCGCACCGGGGAATACCTGTCGCGCGGCAAAGGCTGAGCGCCTGTCACGCGCCCGCGGCTGAGCGCCTGTCGCGCCGCCAGGGCTTCAGGCCGTTCGCGCGGCGCTCTCAGGCGCTCTCGACCGGGAAGGCGATCACCTCCGACAGGGAGCGCGCGCCGAGCGCGATCGCCACCAGCCGATCGAACCCCAGGGCGACGCCCGCGCACTCCGGCAGACCGGACTCGAGCGCTGCGAGCAGCCGCTCATCGATCGGGGGCTCTCGCTGGCCGCGCGCGCAACGCAGCGCAAGGTCCGATGCGAAGCGGCGGCGCTGCTCGCGTGCATCGGCGAGCTCATGGAAGCCGTTGGCGATCTCCAGTCCCTCGATGTAGAGCTCGAAGCGGGCGGCTCGCGGCGGGCTGCCCGGTTTCAGGCGCGCGAGCGAGGCCTGCGAGGCGGGATAGTCGCAGATGAAGCACGGGCGCTCGAGGCCCAGCCGAGGTCCTACGGCGACCCCCATCAACAGGTCGAGCCATGCATCGCGCTCGAGCGGCCCCGCAGGGGCGATACCGCAGCGCCGGGCCGCCTGCTCGAGCTCGGCGACACTCGCGGTGTGCGCATCTTCGAGGCCGGCATGGCGGCTCAGCGCCTCCGCGTAGCTCAGCCGCTCCGCTGCGAGCAGCTCGCGCTCGGGCGAGAGCAGCGCGACGATGAGCGCCTGCACCTCGCGCATGAGCGCCGCATCGTCGAATCCGAGCCGATACCATTCGAGGAGCGTGAACTCGGGGTTGTGCCACCGGCCGCGCTCGCCATCGCGAAAAACTCGCGCGATTTGATAGATATCGCCGTAGCCCGCGGCGATCAAGCGCTTCATCGCAAATTCGGGCGAGGTCTGGAGATGGAACGGGCCGGCGAGGCCGGCGATCTCGGTGCTTAGCGACTCGATCTGCGGGTCGCTCACGGCGGCGCTCGACAGCACCGGGGTCTCGACCTCCAGGACGCTCCGCTCGGCGAAAAAGGCGCGGACACGCGCGAGCAAGGTAGCGCGCTGCAACAAAGCCTCGCGGCTCGCGGTCGGGCGCCAATCGAGCGGCGGCCCGCTCTCGCTCATGCGAGGCTGCCGATGCTCTGGCCGAGGCGTATGCGCGCGCCGGCCCGCAAGCCCTCGAGCCAATGGGCGTGCTGCGCCTCGAACAGCAGGATCACGGTGGAGCCCATGTTGAAGCGGCCCATTTCCTCGCCCTTGCGCAGCTCGAGGTCGGGGGAGGGAAAGCGCGTGATTTGCCGCCGCGCGGCGGGGGTGATCACGCCCTGCCAGACGGTGCTGATGCTGCCCACGTTGAGCGCCCCGACCAGCACGAGAGCGAACGCTCCGTAGGCGCTTTCAAACAAGGTGAGGACACGCTCGTTGCGAGCGAACAGACGCGGCACCACCCGCACCGAGAGGGCGTTGACGCTGAACAGACGCCCCGGGACGTACACGGTCTCGAGCAAACGACCGTCGAGCGGCATGTGGATGCGATGATAGTCATGCGGCGCGAGGTAGAGGGTCGCAAATGCGCCGCCCGCGAAGCGGGCCGCCCACGCCTGCTGCGCCAGCAGATCGGTGAGGGTGTAGGTGTGTCCCTTGGCCTGTAGAATACGATCATCGTCGATCTCGCCACACTCGCTCACGGTGCCATCGACGGGCGATGCAATGAGCTGCGGGGCCGCCGCGATGGGCCGCACTCCGGGGCGCAGCGCGCGGGTGAAGAGCTCGTTGAAGGTCGCGTAGCGGTAGGGATCGCTCTCGAGCGCCTCGCTCATGTCGAGCTTGAACAGGACGAGGAAGGACCGCGTCAGCAAATTCTTGAACCACGGCGTGCGCACCCGGGTGGCCGCAAGCGTGAGACGCGAGAGCGCATGATGCGGCAGCACGTGGGACAGATACACGAAGAGGCGACCGCGCAGCGCCGCCGGGCGCCCGACAGGCGGTCCCGGGTCCGCCACCTCTGCGCCCGGCTGCACGCGGCTCGTCTCCTTCATGAGCGCGCGGCGACGATGCGCTCGAGATCCGTCTCGAGCGAGGCTACCGTGAAGGGCCCGGTGAGAATGGCTTGGATCCGGCCGCGCGGGTCGAGCACGAACAAGGAACCTGAATGGTCCACCGAGTAGCTCCCATCGGCCCGCGGCGGCTCGAGGATCACCGCCACGCCGAGGTGGCGCGCCAGGTCCTCGATCGTCGCCTGATCCTTGGCCGTGACGCCGAGGAAGTCCGGATCGAAGTAGGGCACGTAGCGCTCGAGCTGGGCGGGCGTGTCGCGACGTGCATCGACCGAGAGAAAGATCACCTCGGGCCGTACGGGCGCGCGCTCGGCGCGCAGGCGCTTGTCGAGCGAGGAGAGCAGGGCGAGCGTCGTCGGGCAGAAATCCGGGCAGTTGGTGTAGCCGAAGAACAGGATCGACCAGTGTCCTTCGAGGTTGCGCGGGGCGAAGGGCGCGCCGTGTTGATCGATGAGACTGAAATTCGGCAGACTGCGCGGCGATGACAGATAGGTGCCGGTCGCGAGCTCGACCTGGGAGCCGCGGGAGTGGCGCCACAGCATCGAGGCGGCGACGCCCGAGATGCCTGCGAGCAGCAGCAATGCCAGGGACAGCATCTTGACACGTCGGTCCATCGCGCAATTATCCCATACGACCCCCCTCGCCGCGGCCACCGTCGGCGCAGCCACGGTCGGCGCGGCCACGGTCGGCGCCGCCATCGAGCGGTGCGCCCGGGCGCTTTCGGCGGCGCGCGTGCACTTCGGGCACGGCACGGACAATGCGCGCGATGAGGCGGCGGAGCTCGTGTTCTTTGCCGCCGGGCTTGCACACGAGTGCGGTGCCCGGGCCTACGGCGAGCCTCTCGAGCGCGGCACCCGCGTGCGCATCGAGAGGTTGCTGCGGCAGCGCATCGAGCGACGTGTGCCGCTCGCCTACCTCACGCGCCGCGCCTTCTTCGCCGGCCTCGAGCTGTACGTCGATGAGCGCGTGCTCGTGCCGCGCTCGCCCATCGCAGAGCTGATCGTGCATCGCTTCGCGCCTTGGATCCGTGCGGCGCGCGTGCGCCGCGTGCTCGATGTCGGCACGGGCTCGGGCGCGATTGCGCTCGCCTGCGCGCGCGCCTTTCCGCGGGCCCGGGTCGATGCGGTCGATATTTCCAGGGCGGCGCTCGCGGTCGCTCGACTCAACGTGCGACGCTTGCGACTTAAGAGCCGGGTGCATGTGATGCGCTCCGACTTTTTCGCCGCGCTTGGCCGGCGTCGGTAC
>DATGIA010000019.1:0-81277 GCA_035307465.1 Steroidobacteraceae bacterium | reverse complement strand
CTGTCGCCCTCGGAGGTGAGCGCCGCCTTGCAGCACCAGAACGTGATCCTGCCCTCGGGAGACGTCAAGATCGGCGACCAGGATTACACGCTGTCGATGAACAACACGCCCGACGCGATCGAGGCGATCAACGGCTTTCCGATCAAGCAGGTGGGCGGGCGCACGGTGTTCATGCGCGACGTCGCGCACGTGCATGATGGCTTTCAGGTGCAGACCAATTCGGTCTCGGTCGATGGCACGCCCGGCGCCCTCATGGTGATCCGCAAGACCGGTGGCGTGTCGACGCTCGCGGTGATCGATGGGGTGCGCGCCGCGCTCACGGACATCGAGCACCTGCTGCCCGCAGGCGTGAACATCAAGCCGATTTTCGACCAGTCGATCTTCGTGAAGGCGGCTTTGCACAGCGTGCTGCTGAGCGCGGGCATGGCGGCCGCTCTCACCGCGCTCGTCATCATCATGTTTCTCGGCAATCTGCGCCTCTCGCTGATCATCCTGGCGGCCATTCCGCTCTCGATCATCACTGCGGTGCTGTTCATCGATGTCACTGGGCAGACGCTCAACACGATGACGCTCGGCGGTTTCGCCCTGGCGATCGGCATCCTGGTTGACAATGGCACGGTCGTGATCGAGAACATCGAGCGGCACGTCGCGATGCGCGAGCCGCTGCACCAGGCCATCGTGCAGGGTGCGAGCGAGGTGGCACTGCCCACCTTCCTCTCGACCCTGTGCATCTGCATCGTGTTCGTGCCGATCTTCCTGCTCGAAGGCACCGCGAAGTATCTGTTCTCGCCGCTCTCGCTGTCGGTGATCGGGGCGCTGCTCGCGAGCCTCGCCCTGTCGTTCACGATGGTGCCGGTGCTCTTCAACCTGCTGATGGGACGCGCCGTGCACGCCACCGAGATGCAACCGGCGCGCCCGCATGGCGAGCACGCCCGCTCGGGCAATCCGCTGGTGCGGCTGCAGCGCCGATTCGAGTATGGCTTCGAGTCGTTCCGCGAGCGCTATCGCAACGTCGTCTCCTGGACGCTGTCGCAGCCCGTGCTGACCGTGACGGCGTTCATCGTGCTCATGGT
This sequence comes from Steroidobacteraceae bacterium, assembly GCA_035307465.1. GTDB lineage: Bacteria > Pseudomonadota > Gammaproteobacteria > Steroidobacterales > Steroidobacteraceae > Bog-1198. The sequence goes on along the minus strand of DATGIA010000019.1, from coordinate 80,204 downwards.
GGCCTCGGCCCTGCTGTTCCCGCAGCTCGGACGGGACTTCTTCCCGCAGGTCGATGCGGGCCAGATGCGGCTGCACGTGCGGGCGCCGCCGGGCACGCGCCTCGAGCGCACCCAGCAATACTTCGCGGACGTCGAGGCGCAGATCCGCGCGCTCGTCGGCAACCATCAGATCGACGTCATTCTCGACAACATCGGGCTGCCCTACAGCGGCATCAACATCGCGCTCAGCGACTCGGCGACGGTGGGTCCGATGGACGGAGAGATCCTGATCTCCCTCAAGGAGCATCACTCGCCGACCGCCGGTCTCGTGGCGCTTCTGCGTCGCGAGCTGCCGCGACGCTTCGGCGCGCTGCAATTCTTCTTTCAACCTGCCGACATCGTCGATGAGGTGCTGAACTTCGGCCAGCCGGCGCCGATCGATGTGCGCATCTCCGGTTCCGATCAGGGGGAAACATTCGCCGTCGCCGCGCAGATCTCAAGTGCGCTGCGCTCGGTGCCGGGCGTCGTCGATGCGCATGTCTTCCAGGTACCGAATGCGCCGGCGCTCACCGTCGATGTCGACCGGGCGTTCGCCACCGAGACGGGCATCACGCAGCAGCAGGCGGCCAACGATGTGCTCATCGCCACCAACTCGAGCGCCCAGTCGTCGCCGAATTTCTGGGTGGACCCCCGCAACGGGGTGAGCTATCCGCTGGTCGTGCAGTTCCCCGCCTACCGCTATCGATCCTCACAAGACATCCGCAACATGCCGCTCACCTCGCAAGCCACGGGCGACAGCCGGCTGCTCGCGGATTTTGCCTCCTTCGGCCGCCGGACGCTGCCGCTCGTCACCTCGCAGCTCAACATCCGCCCGGTATTCGACGTGCAGGCGGACGTGCAGGGCCGCGACCTGTACTCGGCATCCCTCGACATCGACCGGGTTCTTGCCTCTCACACACCCCCGGCCGCGAAGGCCATCAAGGTGACGCTGAGCGGGCAGATCGAGACCATGCGCGAGAGCTACACGGGCCTCTTCACCGGCATCGCGCTCGCGATCATCCTCGTGTACCTGTTTCTCGTCATGAACTTCCAGAGCTGGATCGATCCGCTCATCGTCCTGATGGCCGTGCCGTTCGCCCTCGGCGGGGTACTCTGGATCCTGTTCCTCACGGGGACGCCGATCAGCGTGCCCGCCCTGATGGGCACCTTGATGTGCATCGGACTCACCACGGCGAACAGCATTCTCGTGGTGAGCTTTGCCAATCAACGCATGGCGAAGGGGGATGAGCCGCTGCGGGCCGCTGCGACCGCGGGGTTCACGCGGCTGCGACCGGTGCTGATGACCGCGGGTGCGATGATCGTCGGCATGGTGCCGATGGCCCTCGGGATCGGCGAGGGCGGCGAGCAGAACGCGCCGCTCGGCCGCGCGGTGATCGGCGGGTTGCTGTTTGCGACCTTTGCGACGCTCATGTTCGTGCCGACAATGTACGCGCTGCTCCGGCGCCGCTTCGCGGCTGCGGGCAGCTACCAGCGGGTGGGGAGAGCCGATGCCCGAGCATGACGACCCGCGCGTGAGCGACACGGTCCCCGACGATATCTCGCAGTCCGAGGATGCACCGATCTCGACGCATTTCGAGCCCGGAACCGATCGGCGCGTGAAGCGGGCCGTCATCCGCGTGGTGATCGTGCTGGCGGTCGCGTTCCTGCTGGTGCACGTCGTGCGCTTCTTTCACGCGCGCGCCCTGTCGAGCGAGACGCGTGCCGCGAGCACGGCCGCACCACCGGTCGATGTGGTCATCGCGCGGCCCATCGCGGGCGGGCAGGAGCTCGTGCTGCCGGGCCAGACGGCCGCCTGGTACGAGAGCACGATCTATGCACGAGTCAATGGTTACGTGAAGCAGTGGTACGTCGACATCGGCGATCATGTCACCCGCGGACAGCTGCTCGCGACGATCGAGACCCCCGACCTCGATGCGGAGCTCGCAGCGGCCCGTGCGCAGCTCAAGACCTCCGAGGCCCTGGTCACCGCGCGCAAGGCGGAGCAGGCGTTCGCCAAGACGACCAACGAGCGCTGGAGCGGGGCGCCGAAGGGAGTCGTCTCGGAGCAGGAGCGCGAATCGAAGAAGGCCGACCTCGACACGGCCTCCGCCCGTCTGTTCGCCGCCGAGGCGCAGGTTGCGCAGGATCGCTCGCGCGTCGCGCAATACAGCGCATTCACCGCGTACAAGGAAGTCCGTGCGCCCTTTGACGGCACCATCACCCAGCGGCACATCGACATCGGCAATCTGGTCACCGCCGGCTCGACCTCGACGACGACCTCGCTCTATCAAATCACGCAGAACGACCCCTTGCGCATCTTCGTCGACGCTCCGCAGAGCGCTGCGGGTGAGCTGATGCAGCCCGGAGTGCCGGCACAGATCCGCGCTGCGGGCTCGGTGCAGGGAGTGATCAATGGCAAGATCGTGCGCAGCGCCGAGGCGATCAATACCGAGGCGCGCACCCTGCGCGTGGAAGTCGACGTGCCGAACCCGCACAACGCGCTGGTGCCCGGCATGTACGTGAGCGTCGCATTCGGCTTGCCGGCGCGCGGATCGGTCGAGGTTCCGGCCGCCGCGCTTCTGTTCCGCTCGAGCGGCCCGCAGGTCGCGCGCGTCGATCGCTCGGGCCGCGTCGAGCTCGTGGATGTGAGCATCGCGCGCGACAACGGCAATGAGGTGGAGCTCGGCTCGGGGGTCGAGCCGGGCGATGAGCTGATTCTCAACATGAGCAGCCAGATCGTCGCGGGCCAGGTCGTGGCCCCGCGCCGGGCGCCCGGCAGCGCGGCGCCCGCCGGCGCCGCGTCCGCCGATCGGCTGAGCAAACGATGACAGAGCGCCTCGCCCTCGTGTGCAGCGTGCTCCTCGCTCTCGCGGGCTGTGCCGTCGGCCCGTCCTATCGGACGCCGCGAGCGGACGTGCCCGACCGTTACAGCGCCGCGCTCCCCGCCACGCCCACCTCATCGTCATCGTCGTCGTCCTCGACGCCGTCCGCAGCGGCGACCGTCGTGGACACCGCGACCTGGTGGCGGGCGCTCGGCGATCCGGAGCTCGATTCACTCATCGAGCGGGCCGTCAGATCCAATCTCGACATCGAGTCCTCGCTCCTGCGCTTGCAGCAGGCTCGAACCTATGAGGCGGTCGTCGCCGGACACGCCTTGCCGGAGGCCGATGCGAGCGCCGCCGAGGGACGGGGCACGGGAACGGACTTGAGCCGCGGGCGCGCCGAGCAGCCGCTGCACTCCGCCGACAATGCGGCCGGTCTTTCTCACCTCAACACGCTCGTCGGATTCGATGCGGTCTGGCAGCTCGACGTGTTCGGCAAGTATCGCCGCGCCCTCCAGGCCGCGAAGTTCGATGCGCAGGCCGCGGCCGAGGCGCGCTACGGCGTCATCACGGCGGTCATCGCCGATGTGGCGCGTGCCTACGTCGACCTGCGCGCCGAGCAGCTGCAGCTCGGCGTGCTGCGCGAGGCCAGTGATCTGCTGCGCGAGTCGGTGCGCATCATCAATATCCGCTACCAACGCGGCATCACCAACGAGCTCGATGTCGCGCTCGCCACGCGCGAGCTCGATGCGGTGCAGGCGCAGGTCGCACCCGCGGAGGCGCAGGTGAAGGCGTCCGAGTACGCGATCGCCGTGCTGCTCGCGGCCTATCCCGAGAGCATCGCGCAGGAGCTCGAGGCGCCGGCGCTCATCCCGAGTCTTCCCGGAGCGGTCGCGCCGGGGGTGCCGCTCGATCTGCTCAAGCGCCGCCCGGACGTGCTCCAGGCCGAGCGCGAGCTGGCAGCCAACACCGCGCGTATCGGTGTCGCGACCGCAGACCTCTTTCCGCAGGTCGCCCTGGTCGGATCGATCGGCGCGCAGCGCGGCACCCTTGCGGCGAACGGCCGCACCGTGGGCCAGCATGTCTGGTCCTTCGGGCCGAGCGCGCTCTGGCCGCTGCTCGACTTCGGCGCGATCGACGCCGAAGTGGACATTGCGGATCTCGAGGCGCAACGCAGCCTCGTCACCTATCGCCAGACGATCCTCAACGCAGTCGAGGAGGTCGATGCGGCGCTCGATGCCTACGGCGCAGAGCAGGCGCGCCTTCAGAATTTGAGCGGCGCCGTGGTCGCGGCCCAGCGTGCCGTCGACGTGGCGACCGAGCGTTACAACCGCGGGCTTACCGACTTTCTCAACGTCGTCGATGCGCAGCGCCAGCTCTACGACATCCAGGGCCAGTACGTCGCCGCGCAACAGGCGCAGGCGGAGCAGTTCGTGCGGCTGTATCGCAGCCTGGGCGGGGGCTGGGAGCATTTCGAGCAGGTGCCCGACATCCGGCGGCCGCAACCCGCGGTGCTGGCCGCGTTTCGCCGCTTGCTCACCGGCGGGCGGGAAGCGCCCGTCGGGCCCGCGGCGGCCCCGCCATGAGGACCCGGCCGAGCGCTGCCTGGCTTGGGAGTCTGAGCTGCTTGATCGCAGCGCTCGCCGGCGGCTGTGAGCTCGTGGGCCACTGCACCTCGAGCGTGTGTGTCGAGGATCGCCAGATCACCCGCGAGGTGCAGGCGCGCTTTTCGGGTGCGCCCGAGCTGCAAGCGCCGAACCAGGTCCAGGTGCAGTCGCGCCGGCACGTGGTCTATCTCACGGGGCTCGTCGACACCCCCTTCGAGCAGCAAATGGCGCAATCGCTCGCCGCGCAGGTGCCGGGCGTGACGCGTGTCGACAACGCCATCGCTCTCTCCGGCAACGCGCACTGATTGTTGCAAGCCTCCGACGGAGTTCGGGTGTCTCGCCGAGAAGTGCGCGTTTGTCATTCAAATGTAACGCAACTCGGCAAGACTACGCGTTCGCGGCTTTTGAACGCGAATGAATGTTGCAATTGCACAACATCAGACGGAAGCAGGGAACCAATCCCCCTCTGATGTATCTGAGCAGTGGCTTTTAAGAGCCGACCCAGTACTGAACCGCAAGTATAATCACAGGCCGCTGGTGTTGGGCATTAACAACATGGACACCCTAACGGAGACAAACGTGCATACGACCATCAGCCTCGAACGACCCTCATCGCGTTGGCGCGCGCTCCTCGCAGGCGCGGCTCTCGCGCTCGCCGCAAGCGGCGCTCAGGCGCAATCCAGCGGGGCTCCGTCGGGCAGCAACCCGAGTGATGACCAGACGCTCACCTGGCATGGCATCACGCTCTACGGCGTCGTGGATGTGGACTTTCAGTACGAGACCCACGGGGCGCCGTTCAGCCCTTACTTCATCTCGGGCGGCTCGGATATCGTGCAGAAGAACAGCAACAATGCCGTATCCGGCTTCACCTCGAACGGCCTGAGCCAGTCGCGAATCGGGTTGCAAGGCAAGGAGCCTTTGAATTTCATGGATTGGTCGGCGGTGTTCAAGCTCGAGAGCTATTTCAACCCGGCCTCCGGCGAGATCACCGACGCGTTGAAATCCGTGACCCAGAACAACGGACGCACCGCCGCTGAGCAAAGCACGAACATCGATTCGAGCATCGCCGGACAGCCGTTCGAGCAGGCGTTCGTCGGCTTCAGCTCACCCACCTGGGGAACGTTCACCTTCGGGCGTCAGAACTCGACGCTGGCGGACCTGATCGCCAAGTACGATCCCCAGCAGACCTCCTATGCCTTCTCGCTGCTCGGGCTGTCGGGCACGCCTGCCGGCGGTGGCGATACGCAGGATCGGCGCCTCGACGCCTCGATCAAGTACGACGCGCATTTCTACGACCTCGTCCATGTGGGCGCGATTTACAAGACCCAGGGCTCATCGGCGGCCAGCTTCGCCAGCGGCGGCTCGGGCGAGGCATTCTCCGCCTTCGAGGTCGCGCTGGGCGCGCAGTACGCGGGTGCTTCCATCGATGCGTTCTACACCAAGGTCAAGGATGCGGTCGGAGTGTCCGCCTTGAGCGCGGCGCAGCTCGCGGAGTTGCCGGTGGGCCTGGATCCGCAGAACTCGGTCTCCGCAACGATCTCGGATAATGCCTCGTTCGGCGTCATGGCTTCCTACGCCATCGTTCCCGTGCCCCTGAGCGTCTACGGCGGCTTCCAGCACATCACCTACATGAACCCCTCGATCCCCCTGGCTCCGGGATTCGATGATATCGGTGGCTACAAGCTCGGCGCCGTGAACAACAAGGCCTATGCGAAGGGTGACAAGGAGTTGAACGTGTACTGGCTGGGCGCCCGCTATGCGGTCACACCGCATCTCACGGCGGCCGTCGCCTACTATGGAGAGAAGCAATTCGCCTTCGCGAGCGGCGCCGACGCGGGCTGCTCGAACACGATCAGCGGTGCCTGCAGCGGTAACTTCAACGCCGTGTCGGTGTCGTTGGACTATCACTTCACCAAGCGCTTCGATACCTACGCGGGTGCCATGTGGTCGAACGTGTCGCACGGACTGGCGAACGGATACCTCAACACGACCATGATCGACCCCACGATCGGCGCCCGGTTCTCGTTCTAATCGATTGACCGGTCGACTTCAGGGTTCTCACGGTTGATGGCCAGCCGTGAGAACCCTTGGGTCCCGGAGCGATTTGACGCCTATCCCGGTTTCATGTGGAGTAACGTCTCGCATGACCTCGCGAACGGCAATCTCGGTAGGACGCTGCGGGGGCGAGCGCGTATGAGCGCGCCACGCCCTTCGCGTGCCGGCGGCCGCGCCTGGTATCTGCTGTTCCTCGTGCAGTTCGCGGTCGCTCTCTATCCGCCGCTCTACAACAAGATCGAGCCCACGCTCTGGGGCATTCCCTTCTTTTACTGGTTCCAGCTCGCCTGGGTGCTGGTGAGTGCGGTGCTCACGGCGATCGTGTACTTCATGCGAGCGCGTTAGCGACGTCCGGTCCGGCGCGACGAACGATACAAGAAAGGGGAGCAGGGTGGCACAGGTCGATTGGATCGCGCTCTTGGTCTTCGTCGCGCTGTTTGCCTTCATCACCTGGCTCGGCTTCGCGGCGGCGCACTGGCGCAAGGGAGATCTCGACCAGCTGCATGAGTGGGGCCTCGGCGGCCGCCGTTTCGGCACGCTCATCACCTGGTTCCTGGTCGGAGGAGATCTCTACACGGCCTATACGTTCATTGCCGTGCCGGCGCTCGCCTTTGGCCAAGGGGCCGTTGCCTTCTTCGCGGTGCCCTATACGATCGTCATCTATCCGCTGCTGTTTCTCGCCTTCCCACGGCTGTGGAACGTGTGTCATCGCCACGGCTACATCACGGCCGGCGACTTCGTGCACGGTCGCTTCGGCAATCGCTGGCTCGCGCTCGCCGTGAGCGTCACCGGTCTGATCGCCACGATGCCGTACATCGCGCTGCAACTGGTGGGCATCCAGGTCGTGATCGGTGCGCTCGGCATCTCGGGCACGGGGCTCGCCGCGGATCTGCCCCTCATCATCGCGTTCGGCGTGCTCGCAGCCTTCACATTCTCGAGCGGACTGCGGGCGCCGGCCTCGATCGCCATCGTCAAGGACATCCTCATCTACATCACGGCATTCGCCGCCGTCATCGTGGTGCCGATCGAGCTGGGCGGCTTCGGCAAGATCTTTGCCGCCCTGCCGTCCAAGATGGTGCTGCTCGCCCGGCCCGCCGAGCACACGACCGGCGCCTACAGCGCCTATGCGACGCTTGCCCTGGGCTCGGCGTTCGCGCTGTTCCTGTACCCCCATTCGCTGACCGGCATTCTGAGCGCGAGCAGCGGCCATGCGATCCGACGCAACGCCGCGCTGCTGCCGGGCTACTCCTTCATGCTGGGGCTGCTGGCGCTGCTCGGTTTCTTCGCCTTCGCGGCCGGGGTCGGGTCGCTGCCGCAGTACGCACCCGGCTTCAAGCAATTCGGCGCCAACTTCGCCGTGCCGGCGCTGATCATGCACAGTTTCCCTTCGTGGTTCGTTGGCATCGCTTTCGCCGCGATCGGCATCGGGGCGCTCGTGCCGGCCGCGATCATGTCGATCGCCGCGGCGAACCTCTATACCCGCAACATTCACCGCGAGTTCTTCCACCGCAACCCGAGCGACCGCGAAGAGGCCCGGCTCGCGAAGTGGGTGTCGATGGTCGTCAAGCTGGGCGCGCTCGTGTTCATCCTGTTCGTGCCCACGAAGTACGCGATCGAGTTGCAGCTCCTCGGCGGCATCTGGATCATTCAGACGCTGCCCGCGGTGATGCTCGGCGTCTACACCCGCTGGTTCGATGATCGGGCCCTGCTCATCGGCTGGGCGGCGGGCATGCTCGCGGGCACCTGGATGGCGTTCGCATCGGAGCTCAAGCCCGCATACGCGCTGCACCTGGGCGGCTGGACCTTCCCCGGGTACACGGCGCTCTACACGCTGGTGCTCAATTTGCTGCTGGCCGTCGTGCTCACGCCCGTGCTGCGCACGCAGGGCGCGCCGCGCGATGCGACCCGGCCGGAGGACTATCGCGCCCTCGCGCGTTGAGCAGGTATCATGCCGGCTCCCGCAGGCCGCTGGCCCGCAGGTTCCACCGCGCGCGTCATGAAATCGACACATCGGCGGGCGATCATCGCTGGTTTGTCCCGGAGAGATGGAGAGAAAAATGCTGAAGATCATGAAGCACTGCGGTGTCGCTGCGTTGAGTCTTGGGGCACTCGCCGCGCTCGGCGCCGAGGACATCACGGGCGCCGGAGCGACCTTCCCCTACCCGATCTATGCCAAGTGGGCGGATGCCTACAAGAAGCTCTCGGGCGTCGGAATCAACTATCAATCGATCGGCTCGGGCGGCGGCATCAAGCAGATCAAGGCAAAGACCGTCACCTTCGGTGCCTCCGACATGCCCCTGAAGCCCGATGAGCTCAAAGCTGCGGGCCTGCTGCAGTTTCCGATGATCATCGGCGGGGTCGTTCCGGTCGTGAACATCAAGGGCATCGGACCGGGCCAGCTGCATCTCGACGGCGCCACGGTGGCGAGCATCTACCTGGGTGAGATCACCCAGTGGAGCGATGCGCGCATCAAGAAGCTCAACCCCAAGCTCAACCTGCCGGGCACCGCCATCGCGCCGGTCTATCGCTCGGACGGCTCCGGCACGAACTTCCTTTTCTCGGACTATCTGTCCAAGGAAAGCCCGAAATTCTCCTCGAGCATCGGCGCCAATACCTCGGTTCAATGGCCGATGGGCATCGGTGCCAAGGGCAATGAGGGCGTCGCCAACATGACGCGACAGACCGACGGGGCGATCGGCTATGTCGAATATGCGTACGCCAAGCAGAACCAGATGGCCTACGCCACCTTGACCAACAAGGCCGGCGGCGTGGTCGAGCCGAATGCCGAGTCCTTCCAGGCCGCCGCAGCGAGCGCCGACTGGGCCAAGGCCGACTCCTACTACCTGATCCTCACCGATCAGGCGGGAGCCAAGAGCTGGCCGATCACCGGTGCGAGCTTCATCCTGGTGTACCGGCAGCCAACCGATCCCAATGCCGTGCTGGCCGCGCTCAAGTTCTTCAACTGGGCGTACCAGAATGGCGGCGAGATGGCGGCCTCGCTCGATTACGTGCCTCTGCCGGCCCCGCTCATCGCCCAGGTGCGAAAGACCTGGAGCACCGAGATCAGCGCGGGCGGTAAGCCCGTGTGGACGGGGAGCTAGGCCCTCTCGGGGCCGAACCCGCAACGCGCTCGATTCCGCTCACCGTGGCGATCATCGACCCCCGGCACGCCGCGAAGCAGCAGATCTACGAGCGATTATTCCGCGCGGCGACGCTGAGCGCCGCCGTGCTGGTGCTGCTGATTCTCGGGGGTGTGGCGCTCTCGCTGCTGCAGGGGGCGTGGCCGGCCCTGCATCGGTTCGGCTTGCATTTCGTCACGAGCGAGGTCTGGAACCCGGTCACCGATAAGTTCGGGGCGCTCGCCGCCATCTACGGCACGCTCGTGACCTCCGCGATCGCCATGGCGATCGCGGTTCCCGCAGGCTTCGGGATCGCGCTCTTTCTGACCGAGCTCTGCCCCCCGGTGCTGAAGCGCCCGATCGGCGTCGCCGTGGAGCTGCTCGCGGCGGTGCCGAGCATCATCTTCGGCATCTGGGGCCTGTTCGTGCTCGCCCCCGTGCTGCAGCGGCACGTGCAGCCCTGGCTGATCGAGCACCTCGGCCCCTTGCCCGCGGTCGGCCGTCTCTTCCAGGGCCCCCCCTTCGGCATCGGCATCCTCACGGCCGGCATCGTGCTCGCGATCATGGTGCTGCCGTTCATCGCCGCGACGATGCGCGATGTGTTCGACACCGTGCCGGCGATGCTCAAGGAATCCGGCTATGGGCTCGGTGCCACCACCTGGGAGGTCATCTGGAACGTGGTGGTGCCGCACTCGCGGGCCGGCATCGTCGGCGGCGTCATGCTCGGGCTCGGGCGTGCGCTCGGTGAGACGATGGCGGTGACGTTCGTCATCGGCAATGCGCACCGGATCAGCGTCTCGCTGCTGGCGCCCGGGACGACGATCTCCTCGGCCATCGCCAACGAGTTCACCGAGGCGGTGGGCGATCTGTACACCTCATCGCTGATCGCGCTGGGCCTGCTGCTCTTCCTGATCACCTTCTCGGTGATCGCCGCGGCGCAGGCGATGCTGCGGCGGCTCGAGCGACGCGCGCTGACCTCGATATGAGCCGCCGCGGCTTTCGCAAGCTGAAGAATGGGCTGTTTCTCGGCCTCTCCATGGTGGCGACCGCCGCGGGGCTCGCGGCGCTCGGCGCCATCCTGTTCACCCTGATCACGCACGGCCTCGCGGGCCTGTCGCCGCGGCTCTTCACCCAGATGACTCCCGTGCCCAACTCGGCGCAGCCCGGCGGACTGCTCAACGCCATTTTTGGCAGCGCCGTGATGACGGCGATCGGCATCCTGGTGGGCGGCCCCATCGGCGTGCTGGCCGGCACCTATCTCTCGGAGTACGGGCGCAACTCACGCCTCAGCACCGCGGTCCGTTTCATCAACGACGTGCTGCTCTCCGCCCCTTCGATCATCATCGGTCTGTTCATCTACGAGATCGTCGTCGTGCCCATGGGCCACTTCTCCGCGCTCGCCGGGGCATTCTCGCTTGCCGTGCTCGCGATCCCGGTCACGCTGCGCACCACCGAGGACATGCTGAACCTGGTGCCCGCCGGCATGAAGGACTCCTCGGCGGCGTTGGGCGCCCATCCCTGGCGAACGACGATCAGCATCCTGTATCCTGCGGCGCGCAGCGGGATCGTGACGGGGTTGCTGCTCGCGGTCGCGCGGATCAGCGGCGAGACCGCGCCGCTCCTGTTCACGGCGCTCAACAAGCAGTTCTGGAGCACCAACCTGGCTGAGCCGATGGCCAATTTGCCGGTCGTCATTTTCCAGTTTGCGCTGAGTCCCTACGCCGAGTGGCAGCAGCTCGCCTGGGCCGGTGCGCTGCTGATCACCGTGACCATCCTGGTGCTGAGCGTCGCGGCGCGCATGCTGCTCGCGGTGCTGTATCGCCAGAGCGGGGGCGGTCGATGATGTACGCGACGCCGAAGGCCCCGAAGCACCTGAAGACGCGTCCGCCCGTCAGCACGGTGCCTGCGCAGACGCAGGTCGGGCCGCCGAAAATCGAGATCCGCCATCTGAACTTCTACTACGGCGATGTGCAGGCGCTGCGGGACATCAACCTCACGCTCGCCGATCGCTCGATCACCGCCTTCATAGGCCCCTCCGGGTGCGGCAAGTCGACGCTGCTGCGCGTGCTCAACCGCATGTATGCGCTCTACCCGAAGCAACGCGCGGAGGGCGAGGTGCTGATCGGAGGCAGGGACATTCTCGGCGCGACGGTGGACATTGCGGATCTTCGCTATCGCGTCGGCATGGTGTTCCAGAAGCCGACGCCCTTTCCCATGTCGGTGTTCCAAAACGTGGCCTTCGGCCTGCGTCTCGCGGGTGAAGTGCGCGGCAGCGAGCTCAAGGACCGCGTCGAGTCGGCGCTCAAGGACGCGGCGATCTGGGAAGAGGTCAAGGACAAGCTCGATGCAGACGGCCGCAGCCTCTCGGGCGGCCAGCAGCAGCGCCTGTGCATCGCGCGCACCATTGCCGTGCAGCCCGAGGTGCTGCTGCTCGATGAGCCGACCGCGGCCCTCGATCCGATCTCGACGCTCAAGGTCGAGGAGACCCTGGAGGCGCTGCGCCAGAAGTACTGCATCGTCATCGTCACGCACAACCTGCAGCAGGCCGCGCGCGTGTCCAACGTGACGGGGTTCATGTTCCTCGGTGAGCTCATCGAGATCGGACCCTCGAACGAGATCTTCACCGCGCCCAAGAATCGCAAGACCGACGACTACATCACCGGACGGTTCGGATAGATTCATGGTGGATGAGCAGGAAGCGAAGTCGGTCGAGGAGATCGCCCGTCTCGCGCGGCTCACGGAGCAGCAGCGCGAGCGGCCGGTCGGCACGCGCGACGTCATCTACGACCCGGTCATGTCGGCTCGCGGCGTGAACGTTCACTACGGCGACAAGCACGCCGTGCGCAACGTGACGCTCGACATCGGCCGCAACCAGGTGCTCGCGATGATCGGTCCCTCGGGCTGCGGCAAGACGACGTTCCTACGCTGCCTGAACCGCATGAACGACACCATCGAGGGCGCACGGGTGGACGGCACCATCCTCCTCGACGGCCAGGATATCTACGCCGAGGGTCAGGACCTCTCGCAGCTGCGAGCGCGGGTCGGCATCGTGTTCCAGAAGCCGACGCCGTTTCCGACCTCGATCTATGCGAACGTGGCCTACGGCCCGCGCATCCATGGGCTCGTCAAGAATCGCAGCGACACCGATGAGCTGGTCGCCACGAGCCTGCAGCGCGCCGGCTTGTGGGACGAGGTGAAGAACCGGCTCTCCGAGCCCGGCACCAGTCTCTCGGGCGGACAGCAGCAGCGCCTCTGCATCGCGCGCACGATCGCGATCAATCCCGAGGTGATCCTGATGGATGAGCCCACCTCGGCGCTCGATCCGATCGCCAGCGCGCGCATCGAGGATCTGATCGATGAGCTGCGCGCGAACTACGCCATCATCATCGTCACGCACAACATGCAACAGGCCGCGCGCGTTTCGCAGCGCACCGCCTACTTCTACCTCGGCGACCTCATCGAGGTCGGTCCGACCGACCTGGTCTTCACCAACCCGCAGCAGAAGCTCACCGAGGACTACATCACGGGCCGTTTCGGCTAAGTCGCTCCGCTCCGCGCCGCGCCGCGCCGCTCCGCTCAGTCGATGGCGCGCAACAGCTCGTTGATCGAGGTCTTGGCGCGCGTTTGCGCATCGACCCGCTTGACGATGACCGCGCAGTTGAGCGAATGCTTGCCGTCGGCTGCGAGCAGTGATCCCGCGACCACCACCGCCCCCGCGGGAACCCGCCCGTACAGCGTCTCACCGCTCTGCCGATCGTAGATGCGGGTGCTCTTGCCGATGAACACGCCCATCGACACCACGGCGCCCGTCTCGACGATCACGCCCTCGACGATCTCCGAGCGTGCGCCGATGAAGCAGTCATCCTCGATGATGGTCGGGCCCGCCTGCAGCGGCTCGAGCACGCCGCCGATGCCGACGCCGCCCGAGAGGTGCACGTTCTTGCCGATCTGCGCGCACGAGCCGACCGTCGCCCAGGTATCGACCATCGTGCCCGAATCGACGTACGCGCCGATGTTCACGTAGCTCGGCATGAGCACGACGTTCGGGGCGACGAAGGCACCGCGCCGCACCGTCGCCGGCGGCACCACCCGCACGCCGGCCTCGGCGAAGCGCTCATCGGACCAGCCGCTGAACTTGAGCGGCACCTTGTCGTAGAAACCGAGCGGACCGGCATGCAGGGCGGTGTTGTCGGCGAGGCGAAAGGACAGCAGCACCGCCTTCTTCGCCCACTCGTTCACTCGCCAGAGGCCCTGCGACTTCTCCGCGACCCGCAGCACCCCCGCATCGAGCAGCTCGAGCGTCCGATCGACGGCTGCGCGCAGCTCGGCAGGGGCGCTCCCCGGCTTGAGCTGCGCGCGGCTTTCCCAGGCCCGCTCGATGGGGTCTTTCAGCTCATCGAGCAGCGCAGTGCCGGGAGGGGTCACGTGCGGGAGGCCTCGCGCCGATCGAGTGCCCGCACCAGCGCACTCTGCACCTGCAGGCAGGCCTCCTCGGACAGGAGCCGCCCCTCGGTGTCGGTGACGTAGAAGACGTCCTCGGCGCGCTCGCCGACCGTCATGATTTTCGCGCCATGGATGTCGACGTGCTGCGCCTTGAACACTTTGCCCACCTCCGACAGAAGTCCCGGTCGATCGGCGGCGACGAGCTCGAGGATGGTGCGTCGATTGCGGCTGTCCACGCTGAAATTGACCTGAGTCGGCGTCGAGAACATGCGCACCTGGCGCGGCGCCCGCCGAGTCACGGTGAGCGGGGCGTCCTCGGGCTGGCGCAGCGCGCGCTCGAGGCCGCGCTCGATCTCCCGGACGCGCGCGGCATCGGTGATGACCGCGCCGGAATCCTCGAGCACGAAATAGGTCTCGAGGCTGAAGCCGTTCGCGCTGCTGATGAGGCGCGCATCGACCACGTTCAAGCCCATCTGGTCGAGCACCGCGGTGGTGCGCGCAAAGCTGTGCATGCGGTGCGGCGTGTAGGTGAGCACCGCCGTGCCGCCGCGCTCGGCAAGCTGGCGGATCGCGACCACCGGGGTCTCATCCGCAGGGTCGCGCGCCGCCAGGACCTGGGTCTGCCAGGCGATCTCCTCGGCGGTGAAGCGCAGGAAGTAGGCCTCGGTCCACTGTCCCCAGACGCGCCCGATGGCCTTGGGGTCGACGCTGGGCATGAACGCGCGCGAGTTTGCCTGCGTCTCGCGCACCAGCTCGTCCTGGTCGACGGGGGTCTCGAGCCCCCGGCGCAGCGCCCGCTTGGTGCGCTCGTAGAACTCCTCGAACAGGCGTGCTTTCCAGGCGTTCCAGAGCTTCGGATTCGTGCCGCGCACGTCCGCGACGGTGAGCACGTACAGGTAATCGAGATGCACCTGGTCGCCGACCTGACGCGCGAACTGGTGGATGATGTCCGGGTCGCTGATGTCCTTCTTCTGCGAGGTGATCGACAGGATGAGGTGATTGCGCACCAGCCAGGCGACGAGGCGCGCCTCGTAGCGCCCGAGTCCCTGCTCGAGGCAGAACGCCTCCGCATCGACCGCCCCGAGCTCGGAGTGATCGCCCCCGCGTCCCTTGGCGATGTCGTGGAAGAGCGCGGCGAGGTAGGCGAGCTCCTGGCGCGGCAGCGACTGCATGATCTGGCTCAGGGCCGGGAACTCGTGGTTGTACTTCGGCATCGCCAGGCGGCGCAGGTTGCTGACGACGAACAGCGTATGCGCATCGACCGTGTAGGCGTGAAAGAGGTCGTACTGCATGCGACCCACGACGCGCCCGAAGGAGGGGATGTAGCGTCCGAGCACGCCGTAGAGATTCATGCGCCGCAGCTCATGGGTGACGCCGACCGGAGCGCACAGGATCTCCATGAACAGGCGGTGGTGGCGCGGGTTCTGCCTGAACTCCTCGTCGATGAGCCACAGATGCGAGCCGATCAGCCGGATGGTCTCGGCGCGCACCCCGCGCACCTCCGGGTGCTGCTGCAGGAGCACGAACAGCTCGAGGAGCGCGGACGGATGACGGGCGAACACCTCCGCGTGCGTCACCTCGAGGTAGTCGTTGCGGATCTGGAAGCGCGCATTCAGGGGCATGGGCGGCGCGCTCTGCGTGAGAATCGCCTCGCGAAAGAGCTGCAGCAGCATCTCGTTGAGCAGGCTCACGTCCATGACGGTCCGGTAGTACTTCTGCATCAGCTGCTCGACCGCGAGCGTGAAGCTCGCATCCTCGTAGCCGAACAGCTTCGCGAGCTTGATCTGGTAGTCGAACAGGAGCCGGTCCTCGCGCCGCCCCGTCAGCATGTGCAGTCCGAAGCGCACCTTCCACAAAAACGACTGCCCGGCCTTCAGCGTGCGCAGCTCCTCGCGCGTGAGGAAGCCATGGGCGACCAGCTCATCGAGCGTGTCGGTGCCGAAGTGGCGTTTCGCGACCCAGCCGATCGTCTGCAGGTCGCGCAGGCCTCCCGGGCTCGACTTGACGTTGGGCTCGAGGTTGTAGGCGGTGTCGAAGTAGCGGTGATGCCGCTCGGTTTGCTCCTTGACCTTCGCCTCGAAGAAATCCTGCGAAGACCACAGCCGGTCGGGGGCGAGCGCCCGGCGCATGCCTGCGAACAAAGACTCCGGGCCCGTGAGCAGGCGCGCCTCGAACAGCGTCGTCGCGACGCTGATGTCGGCGAGACTCTCGCGCTGGCAGTCGTCGATCGAGCGCACGCTGTGCCCGACCTCCAGACCGATGTCCCAGAGAAAGGTGAGGAAGCGCTCGATGTCGGGCTGCCAGTCCTCCGAGTCGCTCTTCGGCAAGAGCACCATGATGTCGATGTCGGAGCTCGGGTGCAGCTCACCGCGTCCGTATCCGCCGACCGCGACGAGCGCGAGATCGAGCGCGTACTTTCCCGTGTGATGCGCCCACGCGGCGCGCAGCACGACATCGACCAGCAGGGCGCGGTCATGCACCAGCGCCTCGATCGGCTCGTCCGCGGTGAAGCGCTCGCGCAACATCTCGGCGCCCCGGTCGAGCACCTGGCGAAAGGCGAACGGCGAGAACTCACCGTGCTCGAGCGTCTGGGAAACGGAGGAGAGGTAGCCCCACTCGGGCGAGGGCTCGAGGAATCGAGCGCCGGCGCTCAAGAAGCGGTCGCGGCCGCAGGCACCGCTGCGGCTGCGCCCAACGTCAGGACTTCGTAGCCGGAACGAGTCACGAGCACCGTGTGCTCCCACTGCGCCGAGAGCGATTGATCGCGCGTCACCACCGTCCAGCCATCATCGAGCACGCGCACGTCGCGCCGTCCTGCGTTGATCATCGGCTCGACGGTGAAGGTCATGCCCTCGATGAGCTCGAGCCCGGTGCCGGGTCTGCCGTAATGCAGCACCTGCGGATCTTCGTGGTAGACCGTGCCGATTCCGTGGCCGCAATACTCGCGAACGACCGAGAAACCCTGGCTCTCGGCATAGCTCTGGATGGCATGGCCGATGTCGCCCAGGTGGGCACCGGGCTGCACCACGCCGATGCCGCGCCACATCGCCTCGAAGCACACCTGGGTGAGACGCCGCGCGAGCACCGAGGGTGTGCCGACGAAGTACATGCGGCTGGTGTCGCCGTGATAGCCGTCGCGGATCACCGTGACGTCGATGTTGACGATGTCCCCGTTCTTCAGGCGCTTATCGCCGGGGATCCCGTGGCATACCACGTGGTTCACCGAGGTGCAGATCGTCTTCGGAAAGCCGCGGTAGTTGAGGTTTGCGGGCACGGACTTCAGGTCGTTCACGATGAAGTCATGACAGCGCTTGTCGAGCTCCTCGGTGGTGACGCCGGGCTGTACGAAGGGCTCGATCATGTCGAGCACGCTCGCGGCCAGGCGGCCCGCGGCCCGCATTTTGTCCTGTTCCGCCGGCGTCTTGATGGTCACATTCATGGGGGGGTGCAAGCTTGGTATCGGCTGTGGTTCATGGTATAAAGCGCGGCTATTTTTAACAACCCCGCACGCGTGTCGTCACGATCGGCCGGGTGCCCGGCGAGAGTCGGGTTGCCGATCGGGACACGCGGAGGCTCAACCCAACCAGGAGTCAAACATGGCCAGCGTGTCAATGCGACAGATGCTGGAAGCGGGTGTCCATTTCGGACATCAGACCCGCTTCTGGAACCCGAAGATGTCGCCCTTCATCTTCGGCGAGCGCAACAAGATCCACATCATCAATCTCGAGAAGACCCAGCCGCTGTACGCCCGCGCCTCGACCTTCATCAAGGGCGTGGTGGCGGGCGGCGGCAAGGTGCTGTTCGTCGGCACCAAGCGCTCGGCGCGCGAGGCCGTCCAGAAGGAGGCCACGCGCTGCAGCATGCCGTACGTCAACCAGCGCTGGCTCGGCGGCATGCTGACGAACTTCAAGACCATCCGCCAGTCGATCAAGCGCCTCAATGAGCTCGATGAGATGGCGCAGAACGGCACGCTCGAGCGTCGCGGCAAGAAAGAGGCGCAGATGCTGAGGCGCGAGATGGACAAGCTGCTGCGCAGCCTCGGGGGCATTCGCGAGATGACCTCGCTCCCCGATGCCCTGTTCGTCATCGACGTCGGTCACGAAGAGATCGCCGTGCACGAGGCGCAGAAGCTCGGCATCCCGGTCGTGGCGGTGGTCGACACCAACTGCTCGCCCGACGGCATCGACTACGTCATCCCGGGCAACGACGATGCCATGCGCGCCATTCAGCTCTATGCCGCGGGCGTCGCCGACTCGGTGCTCGAGGGAAAGGCCTCGCTCCCGGAGGTTCCGGTCGGCGAGGACGAGTTCGTCGAGCTCGACGAGGAAGGCAATCCGCGCAAGCGCAGCACCGCGCCGGCGCGCCGTGCCCCCACCGCCGGCGGACGCGGCAAGAAGCAACCGCCGCGCCGCAAGGTGCCCGTGACCGTCATCCCGGGCAGCGGAGCGGTCCCGGGTGCGGTCGTCGCCCAGCTCGAGGAGGCGGCGGTCGAGAGCGAGGCGGACGAGGTCGATGCGCCCGACACGGCACCCGCCGAAAGCCGGCCGGCGAGCGCTCCGCGCCGCCGAACGACCCGGGCGCGCACCCCGGCGCGCGGCTGAAGCGCGGGCATCGTCATGAACATCACGGCAGAGACGGTCAAGCAGCTGCGTGAGCGCACGGGCGCCGGCATGATGGAGTGTAAGCGCGCGCTGGTCGAGACCCAGGGCGATCTCGATGCCGCGGCCGAGCTCATGCGAAAGAGCGGGCTCGCGAAGGCCGACAAGAAGGCCACCCGCGTGGCGGCCGAGGGCACCCTCGCGCTCGAGCGCAACGGGCTCACCGCGGTGCTGCTCGAGCTCAACTGCGAGACGGACTTCGTCGCGCGCGGCGATGAGTTTCAGAACTTCGCGCGCGAGCTCGCCCAGGCGGCGCTCAAGCACGCGCCCGCCGACCTCGACGGACTGCTCGGCCTCGGCCACGGCGGCAGCACGCTCGAGGAGCGCCGTCGGGCGCTCATCGCCAAGATCGGCGAGAACATCACCGTGCGGCGTTTTGCGCGTCTCACGGCGCCCACGGCGCTCGGCGCTTACCTGCACCCCGGCTCGCGCATCGGCGCACTGGTGGCGCTCGAGGGCGGCGATGAGCCGCTCGCGCTCGACATCGCGATGCATGTCGCGGCCGTCAATCCGGCCTACATCGACGCGCAGCAGGTGCCCGCCGAGGTGCTCGACAAGGAGCGCGAGATCCTCAAGGAGCAGAGCGCGGGCGAGAAGAAGCCGCCCGAGATCATCGCCAAGATGGTCGAGGGGCGCCTGCGCAAGTTCTTGGCCGAGATCACGCTCCTGGGGCAGCCCTTCGTCAAGGATCCGGACCTCACCGTCGAGCGGCTCGTCAAGAAGGCGGGTGCGCGCGTCGCCCAGTTCGTACGCTACGAGGTCGGTGCGGGCATCGAAAAGCGGCAGGACGATTTCGTCGGCGAGGTGATGGCCCAGGTCAAGGGCCACTGATCGGGCCGACTTCAAGGACCTTCAAGACCCCGCGCCGGCGGGGTCTTTTGTAGTAGGGTACGCGTTCATGACCGACACGACACCGCAGGCACGCTACCACAGGATTCTGGTCAAACTGTCGGGCGAGGCGCTGCTCGGAACCGAGGATTACGGGATCGATCCGGAGATCCTCAAGCGCATCGCCGGTGAGATCCGCGACATCAATCAGATGGGCGTGCAGGTGGCCGTCGTGCTCGGCGGCGGCAACATCTTTCGCGGCGCGGGCCTTGCGCGCGCCGGCATGGACCGGGTGACCGGCGATCACATGGGGATGCTGGCGACCGTCATCAACGCGCTCGCGCTGCAGGATGCGCTCGAAAGCCAGGGCACCTATGCGCGCGTCATGTCGGCGCTGCGCATCAACGAGGTGTGCGAGGACTACATTCGCCGCCGTGCCGTACGGCATCTGGAGAAAGGTCGCGTGGTGATCTTCGCGGCCGGTACCGGCAGTCCCTTCTTCACGACCGACACCGCGGCGAGCTTGCGCGCCATCGAGATCAACGCCGAGATCCTCTTGAAGGCCACCAAGGTGAACGGCATTTACGATTCCGATCCGCTCAAGAATCCGCAGGCGCGCCGCTACACCCACATCACCTTCGACCGGGTGCTCGACGAGCGTCTGAACGTGATGGATGCGACCGCGATCGTCATGTGCCGGGAGAACAACCTGCCGCTGCAGGTCTTCAACCTGTTCCACGCCGGGGATCTCACGCGTATCGTTCGCGGCGAGGACGTGGGGACCGTCGTCTCGGCCACGCCGGCCGCGTCATAAGAGGAACCGCTCCATGCTCGAGGACATCAAGAAGGACGCGAACATCCGCATGCAGAAATGCGTCACGGCGTTCCGTGATCAACTGAAGAAGCTGCGCACCGGGCGGGCGCACACCAGTCTGATCGAGCACATCAAGGTCGATTACTACGGCTCGGAGATGCCGCTCAACCAGGTTGCGAATCTCGCCACCGAGGACGCGCGCACCATCACGATCACGCCCTGGGAGAAATCGATGGTGTCGGTGATCGAGAAGGCGATCCTCAAGTCCGACCTCGGCCTGACTCCGAACACGGCGGGGCAGCTGATCCGCATCTCCATGCCGGCGCTCACCGAGGAGCGCCGCCGGGACATCACCAAGGTGGTGCGCTCGGAGGCCGAGGCGGCGCGAGTCTCGGTGCGCAACGTGCGTCGCGAGGTGATCACCAAGCTGAAGGACATGCTCAAGGAGAAGCTGATCGCGCAGGATGATGATCGGCGGGCGCAGGAGGACATCCAGAAGCTCACCGACAAGCACGTCGCCGAGATCGATCACGCGATGGCGGACAAGGAAAAGGAACTGATGCAGGTCTGATCCTTCCGACTTGGACCTGTTGACACCTCTCATGGCAGCCACGCCGCAGCACGTCGCCATCATCATGGACGGCAACGGCCGCTGGGCACGCTCACGCGGCCTGCCGCGGCCGGCCGGTCATCGCTCGAGCGTCAAGGTCGTTCGGCGCATCGTCGAGGAGTGCGCCGTGCGCGAGGTGCGATTCCTGACGCTGTTCGCCTTCTCGAGCGAGAACTGGCGGCGGCCGGCCGATGAGGTGGGCATGCTGATGGGCCTGTTCCTCGACACCCTGGGACGTGAGATCGCCAACCTGCACAAGCATCGGGTGCGGCTGCGTTTCATCGGCGACCGCGAGCGCCTCGCGCCCGCCCTGCTCGAGCGCATGCGCGGTGCAGAGGCGCTGACCGCCGCGAATACCGGCCTGACCCTGCTGATCGCGATGGGCTACGGGGGCCGCTGGGATCTGGTGCAGGCCTGCCGCTCGCTCGCCGCGGACGCCGCCGCGGGCAAGCTCCTGCCCGGCGAGATCGGCGAGGCGCAGGTCGCCGAGCGCCTCGCGCTCGCCGCAGTGCCGGACCCGGATCTGCTCATCCGGACCGGAGGCGAGCAGCGCATCAGCAACTTCCTGCTGTGGAATCTCGCCTACACCGAGCTGTATTTCACCGACGTGCTGTGGCCCTCCTTCACGCCGGCGGATTTCGCGGCCGCGCTCGATTTCTACGCGCAGCGCGAGCGGCGCTTCGGCAAGACCTCTGCACAGATCGCGGCCGGGGCCGATGCTTAGGCTCAGAGTACTGACCGGCGCGGTGCTCGCGCTGCTGCTGTTCGTCGGGCTCTTCGTGCTCCCGCCGCGCGCCACCGTGTACGCCTTCGGCCTGGTGGCCACGCTCGGCGCCTGGGAATGGGCCGCGTTCGGCGCCTTGCGCAGCGCGCCGGCGCGGCTCGCTTACGCCGCCGCGATCGCTCTGCTCTGGTATCTCGCCTGGCGCTGGAGCGCCGACCTCGGCCATCTGCTGATGATTCTGAGCGTCGCCTGCGCCTGGTGGTCGCTCGCCTTCCTCTGGCTGCTGTGGGCGCCCGAACGGCATCGCTCCTCGATCGCCTTGCTCGCCGGCGTGTTCGTGCTGGTGCCGGCCTTTGTCGCGCTCGCGCGGCTGCAGGTCGCGAGTCATGCCGCCGTACCGGGATCGCAGATCGTGCTCTGGCTGATTCTCATCGTGATCGCTGCGGACATCGGCGCGTTTTTCGCGGGACGGCAATTCGGGCGGCTGAAGCTCGCACCGCGCGTGAGTCCGGCCAAGACCTGGGAGGGTGCGTGCGGCGGGTTGGTGGCCGTTGCGCTCGTGGCAGCGGTGGCGGCGCTCGATTTGCACCTGGCGCTGGTGCCGAGCATCGCGTTCGCCTGCGCGGTCGGCATTTTCTCGGTGATCGGCGATCTCACGGAGAGCATGTTCAAGCGCGGCGCGGGCTTGAAGGACTCGGGGACGCTGCTCCCCGGACATGGCGGGGTGCTCGATCGGATCGACAGCGTCACCGCGGCTGCGCCGCTCTATGCGCTCGGTCTGTTCGGCACGGGGGTGATCGCATGAGTGCGCCCGCCGGCATCGCGATCCTCGGATCGACGGGCAGCATCGGTCGCAGCACCCTGAGCGTGATCGAGCTGCATCCGGAGCGCTTTCGCGTGGCGATGCTCGGTGCCCAGGGAAGCTGGGAGAGCGTGGTCGAGCAGGCGTTGAGATTCCGGCCCGACACGGTGGTGCTGGCCAATGCGGAGGCCGCGGGGCGGGCGCGCGCCGCGCTCGCGCAGGCCGGCTCGAGCACCCAGGTCGAGAGCGGCGCCGCCGCCCTCGCGGCGTCCGTGAGCGGCGCGAACGTGCAGATCGTCATGGCGGCGATCGTGGGTGCGGCCGGACTGCTGCCGACGCTCGCCGCGGCGCGCGCCGGCAAGCGCGTGCTGCTCGCCAACAAGGAGTCGCTGGTGATGGCGGGCCACCTCCTCATGGAGGAGGTGCGGCGCGGGCGCACCGAGCTCATTCCGATCGACAGCGAGCACAACGCCATCTTCCAGTGCATGCCGGGCGGGTATCTCCCCGGAGAGAAGGCCGCCGGTGTGGTGCGCATCATCCTCACGGCCTCCGGTGGACCTTTTCGTTGCGCCGAGCCTGGGAGCCTCGAGACCGTGACGCCGGACGAGGCATGCGCCCATCCGAAGTGGAAAATGGGTCGCAAGATCTCGGTGGACTCCGCAACGCTCATGAACAAGGGGCTCGAGGTGATCGAAGCGACGCTGCTCTTCGGCTTGCCCGAGCCGCAGGTCGAGGTGGTCGTGCATCCGCAGAGCCTCGTGCACTCGCTGGTCGAGTATGCGGACGGCTCGCTGCTCGCGCAGCTCGGCGCGCCGGACATGCGCACCCCGATTGCGCAGGCCCTTGCGTGGCCGGAGCGCGTCCTTTCCGGTGTACAATCCTTGAACCTCAGTCAGATCGGACGGCTTGATTTCGAGCCGCCCGACCACACCCGCTTCCCGAGTCTCGGCCTTGCACGGGCTGCGGCCCGCGCGGGCGGTACGGCGCCCGCGGTGTTGAATGCCGCGAACGAGGTCGCAGTACAGGCGTTTCTCGACCGGCGCTTGAACTTTACCGCGATACCCACGGTCATTGACAAGGTGTTGCAGCGCCTCGATGCGCGCCCCGTGCGAGAGCTGGGTGATGTATTGGACGCCGACGCCGCTGCGCGACGCCTGGCCGTCGACCTGATCGAGGCCGCGCATGGAGCCCTTGCATGAAAATGCTGATTTTTGTCGCCGCCTTCCTGGCCGCGATCGGGATACTGGTGGCCGTCCACGAGTTTGGACACTACTGGGTGGCGAAGCGGCTCGGCTTCAAGGTGCTGCGTTTCAGTATCGGATTCGGCAAGCCACTGCTCATGCGTCGCGGCCGCGGTCCCGATCATACCGAGTACTGCCTGGCCGCCATTCCATTGGGCGGGTACGTCAAGCTGCTCGATGAGCGCGAGGGCGAGGTCGCCCCCGCCGAGCTGCACCGCTCCTTCACGCGCCGGCCGGTGGCGCATCGAATAGCGGTGCTGCTCGCGGGCCCCGCAATGAACCTCTTGCTCGCGACGCTCATCTATGCGGCGCTCGCCATGGTCGGCACCGAGGTGGTCAAGCCGGTGGTCGGGCAGGTGCACCTCGACAGTCCGGCCGCGGCGGCGGGCCTGAAGCGGGGCGATGAGATCGTGCGCGTCGGCAGCCACCCGGTCGCCGACACGGAGGAGCTGCAGATCGATCTGTTGCGCGAGCTCTCGAGCGACGGTGTCGTGCCGCTCGAGGTTCGTCGCTCGGGCCAGGAGCTGCCGGTCACGCTGCGCGTGACGCAGGACACTCGTCCCCTCACCGAGCCCGGCCGATTGCTGCCGGGCCTGGGCTTCGATCTGGCGACCTGGCGCGCGGCCACCGTCATCGATACGGTGCCGCCCTCGAGCGCCGGCGCGCGGGCCGGCCTCAAGGCCGGGGACCGCGTGCTCGCGGTGGACGGACAGCCGATCGCGAACAGCTTGGAATTTCAGTCCTGGGTGAGCAGCTCGGCCGGGCGCACGCTCGACATCGAGGTCGAGCGCGGCGCGAGCCCGGTGCACCTCGAGGCGGCGATTCCCGAGGTGAGCGAGCAGGGTCACACGATCGGCCGGCTCGGCATCACGCTCAGGCCCGAGAAGGACCGCTCCTGGCCGCCCGGGCTCACCGAGACGCGTCGGTCGGGACCGCTCGCCGCGCTGGCGATCGGCGCGGAAAAGACGTGGGAGATGTCCGCGCTCACCGTGCAGATGCTCTGGCGCATCTTGACCGGACAGGTCTCGGCCAAGAACATCTCCGGCCCGATCAGCATCGCGGAGTTCGCCGGCATGAGCGCACAGCTCGGCGTCGCCGCGTTTCTGTCCTTTCTGGCCATCATCAGCGTGAGCCTCGGAGTGCTCAATCTCATGCCGGTGCCGCTGCTCGACGGCGGCCAGGTCCTCTACCAGCTGGTGGAGGGTGTGAAGGGCAGCCCGCTGTCGGAGCGCGCGCAGAATTTCGGGCAGCAGGTGGGGATCGCTTTGCTGGTCGTGTTGATGAGCCTGGCTTTCTATAACGATATTTCACGACATCTGAACTGATTGGGGAATCATGACTCATCCGAGCCTTAAGGCCAGGAAGCGGCGCCTTGGCGCGTGCGCTGCGCAGCGGGACTATCTGCGGTCGGCGTCGCGTGCGATTTGACATCCGGCGGGTCGGGCTGGTGGCGCTCGCGCTCCAGCCTCTCGCAGCGCCCGTGTTCGCGCAGGCGCCATCGGCCGACAGCTTCGTGGTGGGCGACATCCGGGTCGAGGGCCTGCAGCGCATCTCCGAAGGCACGGTCTTCAACTACCTGCCGGTCAACATCGGCGATCATCTCGATGAGCAGCGCATCCAGGAGGCGATGCGCGCCCTCTACGCGACCGGCTTCTTCCGCGACGTCGAGCTCAGACGCGACGGCAACACGCTCCTCGTCGTCGTGATCGAGCGGCCCTCGATCGGCAAGTTCGAGATCAAGGGCAACAAGGACATCAAGACCGAGGATCTCACCAAGAGCCTGCGCAACGTCGGCCTTGCGCAGGGCAAGACCTTCGACCGCTCCGTGCTCGATGAGGTCAAGCAGTACCTCACCGATCAGTACTTCAGCCGCGGCAAGTATGCCGTGCGCATCGACACCAAGGTCACGGACCTGCCGGGCAACAAGGTCGACGTCGTGATCGACATCAAGGAGGGCAAGCGCGCCAAGATCGAGATGATCAACCTCGTGGGCGACACGAGGTTCAAGGAAAAGGACATCCTGCAGACCTTCGAGCTGAAGACGCCCAACTGGCTCTCCTGGTACAAGCAGGACGACCGGTACTCGCGTGAGTCTCTCACCGGCGACCTGGAAAAGCTGCGCTCCTACTACATGGACCGCGGCTACGCCAACTTCCAGATCGAGTCGACGCAGGTGACGATCGCACCCGAGAAAGACAACATGTACATCACCATCAACGTGAACGAAGGTGATGTGTTTCGCGTCTCGGAGATCAAGCTTGCCGGCACCATGGTGGTGCCCGAGGAGCAGCTCAAGCGGCTGCTGCAGATTCACCCCGGCGACATCTTCTCGCGCAAGGCGGTCACCAATTCGCAGGAGGCGATGAGCTATCGCCTCGGGGCCGACGGCTACGCCTTCTCGAAGATCGACCCGGTGCCGACGCCCGACAACGAGAAGAAGACCGTCTCGCTCACCTTCTTCATCGAGCCCGGCAACCGCGTGTACGTGCGGCACATCAATTTCAACAACACCAGCGCCATCAACGACGAGACCCTGCGCCGCGAGATGCGTCAGCTCGAGGGCGGGTGGCTGTCGAATTCAGCTGTCGAGCGCTCCAAGGAGCGCCTGCAGCGGCTCCCCTACATCGAGAAGGTGGAGTTCGAGACCAAGCCCGTGGCGGGAAGCGCGGATCTGGTCGATGTCGACTACAACATCAAGGAGGGCCTGCCCGGCCAGTTCGGCGGCGGCATCGGCTACTCCGAGGCGCAGCGCTTTTCGATCAATGCGAATTTCGTGCACAGCAACTTCATGGGCACCGGCGAGCGCATCGCGCTCGAGGTGAATGCCGGCGTCTACAGCAAGACCTACACCTTCGCGCACACCAACCCGTACACGACCATCGACGGCATCGCGCGCACGACCTCGCTCACCTATCGCGACGTGACGCAGTTCGTGGCCGCCGCCTCGAAGTTCTCGACCAAGCAATTGACGCTCGCCGAGACGCTCTCCTATCCGATCACCGAGTATCAGTACCTCTCGATCGGTGCGGCAGCGAACAAGAACGAGCTCGTGGTCTCGCAGGGCTACAGCGCCCAGCAGGCGATTGATTGGGTGCAGCACAACGGCAACACGTTCACGAGCTACCTGGACGACACCAACGGCGACGGGATCATCAACTCGCTCGATACGCCCTACACCGTGTACGGCACGAACTTCTACACCTACGAGATCACGGGGGGCTGGAACTTCGACACGCGCAACCGCGCCCTGTTCGCCGACCGCGGCTTTCACCTCGCCGTGTCCGGGCGCTACGCGCTGCCCTTGAGCGAGGTGCGCTACTACGCGCTCAACCTGCAGTTCCTGCAGTACGTGCCCATCTGGCGCAAGTGGCTGCTGTCGTACAACGCGCAGGTCGACTACGCCTCGGCGCTCGGCAAGACGACGTACCTGCCGCCCTATTTGAATTATTTCGCGGGCGGTCCCGACAGCGTACGCGGCTATCGGGAGAGCACCCTGGGGCCGCGCGACAACATCGGAATCGGCAACCCCTTCGGCGGTAATTTCCGCATCGTGAGCCGCCTGGAGCTGCTCTTTCCGGTGCCGGATAAGTGGAAGAGCGCCGCCCGGGTAAGCGCCTTCTTCGACATGGGCAACGTCTTCTACACCGGCAACAAGGTCAGGTTCCTGGGCGAGGACGATGTGACGCCGGTCGATTATCATTTCAGATATAATGACCTGAAGAGATCGACCGGAATCGCGGTCCAGTGGCTTGCGCCCCTGGGATTGTTCCGTTTTTCGTACGGCATTCCGTTGAACGCCTTCCCGGGCAGCACGACGAAGTTCAACGATCAGACGGAGCGCTTTCAGTTTTCGATCGGTCAGGCCTTTTGACCTACAACCATCAGAGGTTCGTACCAAAGTACCATGTCGACTTTCAACCGCAGCATTCCCTGGCTAGGGCTCCTCCTGTGCGTGTTCGTGAGTGCCACGGCGAGCGCCGAAATGAAGGTGGGCGTCGTCAGCTTCCAGAAGCTTCTGCAGGATGCTCCCCAGACCAAGAGCGCGATGCAGACTCTGAAGAACGAGTTCGGGCCGCGCGAGCGTGAGCTCACCTCGATGCAGAACGATCTCAAGGCGAAGGACGAGAAGCTGCAGAAGGAAGGCGCGCTGATGTCCGAGCCCGATCGGGTCAAGACGGAGAAGTCGCTGCGCGATCAGCAGCGCGAGTTCTCGCGCAAGGCGGGCGAATACCAGGACGACGTCAATACGCGCAGGAACGAGGAGCTCGGCCGTGTGCAGCGCTTCATCGCCGAGGAGATCCAGACCTACGCGGCCCAGCAGGGCTTCGACCTGGTGCTGGGCGAGGGTGTGTTCTTCGCGAAGCCTTCGTATGACATCACGAGCAACATACTGGCCGTGCTGAACGCGAAGCCCGCAACCATCCCCGCGGCGGCCGCGCCGGCCGCGCCCGCCAAGCCCAGCACGCCGAAGTAGCGCCTCGGCACGCAGGAAGCCCGGCGTTTCCTCCCGCGCCGCGCTAAGATTGTTGGATGAGCTCGATGCTGCTCGGCGAGCTGGCGGTCCGCTTCGGGCTCGAGCTCAGAGGTGAGCCTGAACTGCGCATCACGCGCGTTGCGACGCTGGCGCAGGCTGAGCCCGGCGCCCTGAGCTTCCTGGCCAACCCCCGCTACCGGCGGGCGCTTGCCGCGACGCGCGCGAGCGCCGTGGTGCTCGCACCGGCCGACCTCGAGAGCTGCCCGGCGGCCGCGCTCGTCACGGACAACCCCTATCTCGCCTACGCGCGCATCGCCGCGCACCTGCACCCGCCGCCGGCCGTCGAGCCCGGGGTGCATCCGAGCGCCATCGTCTCGCCGGGCGCGCGGGTCGCGCCGAGCGCCGCGATCGGTGCGCTCGCGCTCATCGAGGAGGAGGTTGAAATCGGCGAGCGTGTGGTCGTCGGGCCGGCCTGCATCCTCGGGCGCGGCGCCCGCGTCGGCGCCGACTCGCGTCTGGTCGGACGCGTCCATCTCTATCCGGGCATCGAGATCGGCGCGCGCTGCCTGCTGCATGCCGGAGCGGTGGTCGGCTCGGACGGGTTCGGCTTCGCGCCCGACCGTGGGCGCTGGGTGAAGGTGCCCCAGCTCGGCAGCGTGCGGGTGGGCGATGATGTCGAGATCGGCGCGAACACCACCATCGACCGCGGCGCCATCGACGACACGGTCATCGAGGACGGCGTCAAGCTGGACAATCAGATCCAAGTGGGTCACAACGTCGTGATCGGCGCGCACACCGCCATTGCGGGTTGTACCGGCATCTCGGGCTCCACCGTCCTGGGGCAGCGCTGCATGATCGGTGGGATGGTCGGCTTCGCCGGCCACCTCACCATCGCGGACGACGTCGTCGTGACCGGCTGCAGCCTCGTGAGCCACTCGATTCACGCGGCCGGCAGCTACTCGAGCGGCATGCCGACGGTGCCGACCCGCGCCTGGCGGCGCATGGTGGCGCATCTGCGAAA
Source organism: Steroidobacteraceae bacterium (assembly GCA_035307465.1). Classification (GTDB taxonomy): domain Bacteria; phylum Pseudomonadota; class Gammaproteobacteria; order Steroidobacterales; family Steroidobacteraceae; genus Bog-1198. Next base: position 50,968 of record DATGIA010000019.1, on the reverse strand, counting down.
ATTCGGTGAGAAAGGAAAGGAGCAGCATTGATGGCGGAGCCTGTGAAGCTCGATATCGAGGCGGTCATGCGGCTGTTGCCGCACCGGTATCCCTTCTTGCTGGTCGACCGGGTGCTCGCCTGCCAGGCGGGCGAGTACTGTCACGCGATCAAGAACGTGACCTTCAACGAGCCGTTCTTCACGGGGCATTTTCCCCACCGGCCCGTCATGCCGGGCGTGATCATCATCGAGGCGCTCGCCCAGACGTGCGGCGTGCTCGCCTTCCTCACCGCCGGGGTCGTACCCGACTCCGAGACCCGCTTCTATTTCGTCGCGATCGACCACGCGCGCTTCCGCAAGCCCGTGGAGCCGGGTGATCAGCTCCTGCTCAAGGTGGTGCTGAAACGCTCCTTCAAGGGAATCTGGAAATTCGAGTGTACGGCCGAAGTGGGCGGTGCGGAGGTGGCCTCCGCCGAGATCATGGTCGCGCCGGAAACGAAGGGTCCCGCCCGATGATCGATGCACGCGCGGTGGTCTCGCCGCAGGCCGAGATCGCAGCGGACGTGGAGATCGGGCCTTTCAGCGTGATCGGCGCCCAGGTCGTCATCGGGTCTCGCACCTGGATCGGACCGCATGTGGTCATCAACGGACCGACGCGCATCGGCGCGGAGAATCGCATCTACCAATTCGCCTCGATCGGCGATGCGCCCCAGGACAAGAAGTACCGGGGCGAGCCGACCCGGCTCGAGATCGGCGATCGCAACGTGATCCGCGAGTCGGTGACCGTGAACCGGGGCACCGTGACCGGCCATGGAGTGACGCGCATCGGCGATGACAACCTGCTCATGGCTTACTCGCACGTCGCCCACGACTGCCAGCTCGGCAATCAGATCGTGATGGCGAACTGCGCCACGCTCGGCGGGCACGTCGATCTCGGCGACTGGGTCATCATGGGCGGGCTGTCCGCCGTGCATCAGTTCTGCAAGATCGGGGCCCACGCCTTCCTCGCGCACAACGCCATGGTGACGCGCGATGTGCCGCCTTATCTGATGGCGGTGGGCCGACCGGCCGTTCCGCACAGCGTGAACTCCGAGGGCTTGAAGCGGCGCGGCTTCAACGCCGAGCAGATCCAGAACATTCGCCGGGCCTTCAGGATCCTGTACCGCTCGGGACAGAAGCTCGAGGAGGCCCTCGCGCAGCTCGAGCAGGCGGCGTGCACGCAGGCGGAGATCGCCCCGTTCGTCGAGTTCATCAAGAACAGCAACCGCAGCATTGTTCGATAACGAGAGCTCAGGCGTCGCGAGCGGCAAGCAGGCCCCCTCCATGGTGTTGACGAACTCCAAGCGCCTGCGGGTGGGACTGGTGGCGGGGGAGGCGTCGGGAGACACGCTCGGGGCAGCCCTGATCGAGGCGTTGCGCGCCCGGGTCGATGAGCTCGTCTGCGCCGGCGTGGCGGGCCCGAAGATGCAGGCCGCCGGCTGCACCGTGTGGGAGCCCGCCGAGTCGCTCGCCGTGATGGGGCTGTTCGAAGTGGTGCGCGAGCTGCCGCGCCTCAAGCGCTTGAAGGATCAGATCCGCGACCGTTTTCTGAAAGACCCGCCCGATGTGTTCATCGGCATCGATTCCCCCGAATTCAATCTGCGGCTCGCCCGCGACCTGCGCGCCGCCGGGATCCCCACCGTGCAGTACGTCAGCCCGCAGGTCTGGGCCTGGCGCCAGCGACGCGTCGCCGACATGCATCGCGCCGTCGACCTGGTGCTGTGCCTGTTGCCCTTCGAGCAGCGCTTCTACCTCGATCATGGCGTGCGCGCGCAATTCGTCGGCCATCCGCTCGCCGATGCGATCCCCCTTGCGGTGGATCGGGAAGCCGCCCGCCGGGCGCTCGGGCTGCCGGCCAATGCGCCGATCGTCGCGCTCCTGCCCGGAAGCCGCCGCGGCGAGGTGTCGCGACTCGCGGGCGATTTCGCCGCGACCGTCAAGGCTCTCGCGAAGCAGCGTCCTGACGTGCGCTTCATTGCGCCGCTCGCAAGCGCCGCGACCCGCGCCCTCTTTGCCGCGACCCTCGCCCGCCAGGTGCCGCAGATCCCGGTGACGCTCATCGATGGCCAGGCGCAGAGCGCCCTCATCGCCTCGAACGCCGCGCTCGTTGCCTCCGGCACCGCGAGTCTCGAGGCGGCGCTCTGCAAGCGCCCGATGGTGGTGGTGTATCGCCTCGGCGCGCTCACGGCCGCCCTGATCAAGCATCTGAAACTGGTGAAATCCCCTTTCTTCGCCCAGCCCAACCTACTTGCGGAGCGGCGCGTCGTCGGCGAGTATTTTCAGGATCAGATCGTCCCCGAGGCGATCGCCGCGGAGCTCGCCCGGTGGCTGACCGACGGCGCCGCGCGCGCGGCCCTGGAAGAGGAATTCACCCGAATGCACACCGTCCTCAGGCGTGATGCGAGCGGGCGCGCCGCCGAGGCGGTGCTCGAGCTGCACGCCGCCTCGCAGCACCCCGGTGAATCCGCCTCCCCCGCATCCACCGCATCCCCCGGATCTGCCCAATGAGAGTGCGCATCGCCGGCATCGATGAGGCCGGCCGCGGTCCGCTCGCGGGCCCGGTGGTCGCGGCCGCGGTGATCCTCAAGCCGGGGCCCCGCATCGCCGGCATCGCCGACTCCAAGGTGCTCGCGCCCGAGGTGCGCAACGAGCTCGACGGCATCATCCGCCGCCGCGCCCTGTGTTTCGGCATCGGCTGGGCGGATCCGGCCGAGATCGATGCGCTCAACATTCTGCATGCGACTTTTCTCGCAATGCGCCGCGCCGTGCTCGCCATGACCGTGACCCCGCACCGGCTCATCGTCGACGGCAACCGCCTGCCGAGGCTCGAGGGACTCGGCTCTCCCTTGAGCGCTCGAGCAATCATTGGCGGTGATGCCACCGAGCCCGCCATCAGCGCCGCCTCGATTCTGGCCAAGACGGCGCGTGACCATTACATGCGGCGGATGGATGAGGTCTATCCGCAGTACGCTTTCGCCAGCCACAAGGGCTACGCGACCCGCAAGCATCGCCGGCTGCTCGAGGAGCACGGCCCCTGTCCGCTGCACCGGCGCAGCTTCTCCCCGGTCGAGGCGCGCCTCGCCGCGCTCGAGGCGGCCGGCGAGGGCGTGTGGGATGAGGAGATCGAGGCGCTGCTGGGGATCGAGGAGCCGTGAGCGCCTTCGTTCACTTGAAGCTGCACACCGAGTATTCCTTGAGCGACGGCATCGTGCGTATCCCTTCGCTCATGGCGGCGGTGGCGGCCGCGCGCATGCCGGCCGTCGCGCTCACCGACCAGAGCAACCTCTTCGCGATGGTGAAGTTCTACAAGGAGGCGCTCGCCGCCGGCGTCAAACCCGTGATCGGCGTCGACCTGTGGATCCGCGAGGCGGGTGAGCGCACGCCCCCTTCGCGTCTCACCGTGCTCTGTCAGAGCCTCTTGGGCTACCGTCGCCTCACGCAGCTCGTGACGCGCTCCTACCTCGAGGGCCGCTCGCGCGGCCTCGCGATGGTCGACCGGCGCTGGCTCGAGCCCGCGCAGCTCGAGGGCCTGATCGTGCTCTCGGGCGGGCCGGAGGGGGACATTGGACAGGCGATCGCGCGCGGCCGGCTCGAGGAAGCGCGCCGGCGGCTCGAGGAGTGGCGTGCCCTCACGGCCGATCGCTATTACCTCGAGGTGCCGCGCACCGGGCGGCAGGGCGAGCAGCACTACGGCGAGGCGGTGCTCCACCTGGCGGCCGAGCTCGGTGTGCCGGCGGTCGCCACCAACGAGGTGCGGTTCCTGGCGCGCGCGGATTTCGAGGCGCACGAGGCGCGCGTCTGCATTCACGAGGGCACGTTGCTCGATGACACGAGCCGCCCGCGCCGCTACAGCGAGGAGCAGTACCTCAAGACGCCGGCCGAGATGCAGGCGCTGTTCAGCGATGTGCCCGAGCTTCTCGCGAACAGCGTCGAGATTGCGCGGCGCTGCTCGCTCGAGATCAAGCTCGGTGCCTCGATGCTCCCGGCCTATCCGACCCCCGCGGCAACGAGCGCCGAGCAGTTCCTGAGAGAGGAGGCCGAGCGGGGCCTCACCGCTCGGATCGAGGCGTCCGAGGCCGTGGCGCGCGCCCGTGCCGAGGCCGCCGCATCGCCGGCGGCGACGCCCGCCGCGAGCCTCGACCGGGACGCCTATCGGGCGCGCCTCAAGCTCGAGCTCGAGGTGATCTGCAGCATGGGCTTTGCCGGCTACTTTCTCATCGTCGCGGATTTCATCCGCTGGGCCCGCGAGCACGGCGTGCCGGTCGGCCCCGGCCGCGGCTCGGGCGCCGGATCGCTCGTTGCCTATGCGCTCGGCATCACGGACCTCGATCCCATCGAGCACGACCTGCTGTTCGAGCGCTTCTTGAACCCCGAGCGCGTCTCGATGCCGGACTTCGACGTCGACTTCTGCATGGAAGGTCGCGATCGCGTGATCGAGTACGTCGCGCAGAAGTACGGGCGCGAGCGGGTCTCGCAGATCATCACCTACGGTACGCTGGCAGCAAAGGCCGTGGTGCGCGATGTCGGCCGCGTCCTTGGCCACAACTACGGTTACGTCGACCGCATCGCGAAGCTCATTCCCTTCGAGATCGGCATGACGCTCGACAAGGCGCTCGAGCAGGAAGAGGAGCTGCGGCGCCTCTATCACGCCGATCAGGAGGTGCGCGAGCTCATCGACCTCGCGCGCGCGCTCGAGGGGCTCGCGCGCAATGCCGGCACCCATGCGGGCGGCGTCGTCATCGCGCCCTCCGTGCTCACCGACTTCACGCCGCTCTACTGCGAAGAGGGCGGCAGCGCCCCCGTCACGCAGTTCGACAAGGACGACGTCGAGGCGGCGGGGCTCGTCAAGTTCGATTTCCTCGGCTTGCGCACCCTGACCGTGATCGACTGGGCGGTGCGCGACATCAACGCGGCGCGCGCAGTGAGCGGTGAGCAGCCGCTCTCGATGAGTGCGCTCCCCATGGATGACCCGGCGACGTTCGAGCTGTTGAGGAGCAGCAAGACCACCGCGGTGTTCCAGCTCGAGTCGCGGGGCCTCAAGGATCTGATCCGGCGCCTGCAGCCCGACCGCTTCGGCGACATCGTCGCGCTGGTCGCGCTGTTCCGACCCGGCCCGCTGCAGTCGGGCATGGTCGATGACTTCATCGCGCGCAAGCACGACACGAGCGGCGCGACCATCGATTATCTGCACCCGAAATTGAAGCCCGTGCTCGAGGCCACCTACGGCGTCATCCTGTATCAGGAGCAGGTGATGCAGATCGCGCAGATCCTCGCCGGCTACAGCCTGGGCGGCGCCGACCTGCTGCGTCGTGCGATGGGCAAGAAAAAGCCCGAGGAGATGGCGAAGCAGCGCTCCGTGTTCGTGAGCGGCGCGGTCGCGCGCGGCGTGCCGGAGTCGCAGGCCACCCACATCTTCGACCTCATGGAGAAGTTCGCGGGCTACGGCTTCAACAAGTCGCACTCCGCCGCCTACGCGCTGCTGTCCTATCAGACCGCCTGGCTCAAGGCGCATTACCCCGCGGCCTTCATGGCCGCGGTGCTGTCGGCGGACATGGACAAGACCGACAAGGTGGTCGCGCTGCGCGATGAATGCCTCGACCTCGGGCTCGAGGTGCTGCCGCCCGACGTCAACGCCTCGGTGTACGCCTTCCGGGTCTCCGGTCCCTCGAGCCTGCGGTATGGGCTCGGGGCGATCAAGGGGGTGGGCGCCTCGGCGGTGCAGGCGATCATCGAGGAGCGCGAGGCCCGCGGCCCCTTCAAGAGCCTGACCGATCTGTGCCGGCGGATCGACCTCGCGCGCGTCAACAAGCGCGTGCTCGAGGCGCTCATCCGCTCCGGGAGCCTCGATGCGCTCGGCCCCAATCGCGCCACCTTGAGCGCCGAGCTCGAGCGCGCCATGCACCTCGGTGAGCAGAACTCCTTTGCGCTTGCCGTGGGGCAGGTCGACCTCTTCGGTCTTGCACCGAGCGGCGAGAGCGAGCGCCCGCCGATTGCCATCCCCGAGTGGAGCGAGGCGCAGCGCCTCGCCGGCGAGCGCGAGACGCTCGGGCTCTTTCTCTCGGGCCATCCGATCACCCCGTACGAGCCCGACCTCAAATTCCTGGTGAGCGCGCGCCTCGCCGAGGCCGGCGGCGCGCGCCCCGTCGCGCCCGCCGGGGAGCGCGGCTACTCCCAGGGCAAGCCCGCCACCCTCGCAGGTCTCATCCTCGAGATCCGCCGCCGGCCGAATCGCGTCACGCTGATCCTCGACGACCGCACCGGCCGGATCGAAGTGAGTCTGTACGAGGAGACCTACCAGCAGTACCGTGACCTGATCGTCAAGGATGCGATCGTCCTCATCGAGGGCACCTTGCGGTTCGACGATTTCATCGAGGCCTGGCGGCTGCAGGCCAAGAGCTTGATGGACATCGATCGCGCCCGCGAGCGCTACGCGCGGCGCCTGTGGCTGCGCTGGCCGCAGGAATTCAATGGGCCCGCAGGGCTCTCCCGGCTCGAGGAGCTGTTGCGTCCCTATCTGAAAGGACCCTGCGGGGTGAGCGTCGTCGTGCAGCGAGCCGATTACAGCGGCCGCGTGCATCTCGCCGACAGCTGGTCGGTGCGTGCGTCGCGCGAGTTACTCGATAAACTAACCGCTCTGGTGGGACGCGACGGATGGTCCCTCACGTACGGCGCCCGGGTTGAGTCTCGAGGCGAGGAAACATCTTCATGGCGCTGAATTTTCTAGAGTTCGAGCAACCCATCGCCGAGCTCGAAGCGAAGATCGAGGAGCTCAAGTACCTCGGCAACGATTCGAGCGTCAACCTCACCGAGGAGATCCAGCGCCTGCAGTCGAAGAGCCGCGCCCTCACCACCAGCATCTTCTCGAACCTCTCGCCGTGGCAGATCACCCAGCTCGCCCGCCACCCGCTGCGACCCTACACCCTCGATTACGTGGCCATGATCTTTACCGACTGGCAGGAGCTGCACGGCGATCGCATGTACTCGGATGACCTCGCGATCGTCGGCGGCCTCGCCCGTTTCGAGGGCACGCCCGTGATGGTGATCGGCCATCAGAAAGGCCGCGATACCAAGGAGCGCGTGCGGCGCAACTACGGCATGCCGAAGCCCGAAGGCTATCGCAAGGCGCTGCGGCTGATGCGCCTGGCCGAGCGCTTTCGCATTCCCGTGATCACGCTGATCGATACGCCCGGCGCCTATCCCGGCATCGGCTCGGAGGAGCGCGGGCAGAGCGAGGCCATCGCGCGCAACCTCTTCGAGATGTCGCATCTCGCCGCACCCGTGCTCTCGATCGTGATCGGCGAGGGCGGCTCGGGCGGCGCGCTCGCCATCGGCGTCTGCGATCGCCTCGTCATGCTGCAGTTCAGCGTCTATTCGGTGATCTCCCCCGAGGCCTCCGCCTCGATCCTGTGGAAGAGCACCGACAAGAAGGAGGTGTCCGCCGATGCGATGGGGGGCACCGCCGAGCGCCTGAAGAAGCTTGGCCTCGTCGATGAGGTGCTGAAGGAGCCGCACGGCGCCGCGCATCGCGACCCGCAGGCGATGGCCGAGAGCATGAAGGTGAGCATCTCCAAGCACCTCTCCGAGCTGCGCAACCAGCCCATCACGACGCTGCTCGATGCACGCCAGGCGCGTCTGCGCTCCTTCGGTGTGTTTCGCGACCCGTAGCGAGCGGCCGCGCCGCATCCGCGCCGCGCTGCGCTCGCCCTCGAGGCGCCGCGCATGAGCTTCGGCCCCGCCGACCTGCGGCGCGCGCTCGAGGAGGCGCTCCCCGAGGAGGCCACCGCGCTCGCCGTCGCGCTGAGCGGCGGCCCGGACTCCGCCGCGCTGCTCGCCGCCTTGCGCCTGCTGCCGATCGGCACCGTGCGCAATCTGCCGGTGCGCGCGCTGCACGTCGATCATGGGCTGCAGTGCGCGGCCGCGCAGATGCGGGCCGCGAGCGCCGCGCTCTGCGAGCGCTTCGAGGTGCCCCTCGCGATTCTTGAGGCCGAGGTGCCGCGGACGGGAGGAGGGTCCGTCGAGGCGCTGGCGCGGGACGTGCGCTACGCCCGCCTGAGCGCCGAGTTGCGGGCGCACGAGTGCCTGCTCACCGCGCATCATCAGCAGGATCAGGCCGAGACGGTGCTGCTGCAGCTGTTGCGCGGGGCCGGTCCCAGGGGACTGGCGGGCATGCCGATGCGGCGGCGGCTCGGCCCGGGGTGGCATATTCGACCGCTGCTCGAAGTCGGCCATGCGGCCCTCGAGCAGTTCGTCCGCGATCAGCAGCTCTCCCCCTTCCGGGATCCCATGAACACGGACCCGCGCTTCGAGCGTGCATACCTGCGCAGCGCACTCTGGCCGGCGATCGAGACGCGCTGGCCCGGGGCGGCCAAGGCGCTCGCGCGCAGCGCCGCCCATCTCGCCGCGGCCGAGGCCCTGATCGAGACGAAGGCCGCTGCGATCGTCAGCCGCGCGCGCGACGGTGAGGCGCTGAGCCTCCAGGCGCTGCGGGGGCTCGATGAGCTCGAGCAGCTGCATGCGCTGCGGCAGTGGATCGCCGCCGCGGGGGTGCGTCTGCCCTCGAGCGCGCGCCTGCGCGAGGCACTGCGGCAAATGCTCGCGGCCGGCGCGGACCAGGTGCCCGCGGTGGCCTGGGAGGAGCACGCGCTGCGCCGCTATCGCGACCGGCTGTTTCTCACCCCCGCCTGCCCACCCCGACTCGAGGAGCCGCTCGCCTGGCCGGCCTTCGAGGACGCCGCCTCGCTGGGCCCTGGGTCGGTAGCCACCGCGTCGGGGGCGGGTGCTGCGCGCGGTGCCACAGGTGCTGCGCTCGAGCTGCCGCACGGACTCGGACGCCTGCGCTTCGAGGAGGCGCTCGGCGGGCTCGATCCGGCGCGCCTGCGCCTCCCGCTCGAGGTGCGCCGCCGTGAAGGCAACGAGCGGCTGCGGATCGCGCGCGGCGGGCGCACGCGCAGCGCGCGCGAGCTGTGTCAGGCATGGGGGATCGTGCCCTGGATGCGCGATGCGCTGCCGTTCGTGTATGCGCACCGAACGCTCATCGCGGTCGGCGATCTGTGGCACAACGCGGACTTGCGCGTCGCGCCCGACGCGCCCGGCCTCGTGTGCCGCTGGGAGAACGCGCCGCGCCTGCAGTGATCGCTCGCGCGCGCTCGCCGGCGCCGCTCGAGCCGGCACCGCTCGAGTGTTCAGTGCGCGCGGCGCGAGGTGCGCGCGCTTCGATTGTCGGCCGCGGACCGATCTGGTACTCTGGACTCCCGTCGATTTCCAACAACTTCCCTTGGGACGATGTATCAGGTCGCTGATGGTCAGGGACCTGAAGTGCATTGAACGGCGGTGATCCATGAGTCGATTCGTGTTCGTGACCGGCGGCGTGGTTTCCTCGCTCGGCAAGGGCATCGCGTCGGCCTCGCTCGGGGCCATTCTCGAGGCGCGTGGCCTCAAGATCAGCATGGTCAAGCTCGATCCCTACATCAACGTCGATCCGGGCACCATGAGCCCGTTCCAGCACGGCGAGGTGTTCGTCACCGCGGATGGCACCGAGACCGATCTCGACCTCGGACACTATGAGCGCTTCGTGCGCACGACCACCGGCCGCAACAGCAACTTCACCACCGGACGAATCTACGAGCGGGTGATCGCCAAGGAGCGGCGCGGAGATTATCTCGGTGCGACCGTGCAGGTCATTCCGCACATCACCGATGAGATCAAGTACCGCATCCGCCTGGGCGCCGGCAATTGCGATGTGTGCATGGTCGAGATCGGCGGTACGGTCGGCGACATCGAATCGCTCCCCTTTCTCGAGGCGATCCGCCAGATGGGCGTCGAGCTCGGGCGCAATCACGTGCTCTACATGCATCTCACGCTCGTGCCGATCGTGGGCGGCTCGGGCGAGATCAAGACCAAGCCGACCCAGCACTCGGTGAAGGAGCTGCGCGGCATTGGCATCCAGCCCGACATCCTGCTGTGTCGCTGCGCAGACACGCTCCCCGACGAGCAGCGGCGCAAGATCGCGCTGTTCACGAACGTCGAGGAGCGGGCGGTGATCTCGGCGGTCGACGCCGACGACATCTACAAGATCCCGCTCCTGCTGCACGAGCAGGACCTCGACGACATCGTGGTCGACAAGCTCAGGCTCGACGCCCCGGCGAGCGATCTGTCCGAGTGGCGCTCGGTGGTGGCGGCGAAGCAGAACCCCGAGGCCGTGGTCGACATCGGCATGGTCGGCAAATACGTGCAGATCCGCGACTCCTACATCTCGCTCAACGAGGCGCTGATGCACGGGGGCATCAAGACGCGCACTCGTGTCAACATCCATTACTTCGAGTCCCAGGACGTGGAGCGCTCGGGTCCCGGCATGCTCGAGGGCATGGACGCCATCCTCGTGCCCGGCGGCTTCGGCGATCGCGGCATCGAGGGCAAGATCCAGGCGATCCGCTTCGCGCGCGAGAACCGCATTCCCTACCTCGGCATCTGCCTGGGAATGCAGCTCGCCATCGTCGAGTTCTCGCGCAACGTGCTCGGACTGAAGAGCGCCAACAGCACCGAGTTCGACCGTGCGACCCATCATCCGGTCATCGCCCTCATCACCGAATGGCAGGACCTGGCGCGCGGCCAGCAGGTGCGCGACGAGCGCTCCGATCTCGGCGGCACGATGCGCCTCGGCGCTCAGGAGGTGCGGCTCGTGCCGGGCTCGCTCGCGCACTCGATCTACGGGCGCGAGTCGATTTTCGAGCGCCATCGTCACCGCTACGAGTTCAACAACCACTACCTCGAGGACATGCGCAACGCCGGTCTCGCGTTCTCCGGCTTCTCCGCCGACGGTCTGGTCGAGTTCATCGAGCTCAAGGGTCACCCGTGGTTCGTCGCGAGCCAGTTTCACCCGGAGTTCACCTCGACGCCGCGCGATGGCCATCCGCTGTTCTCGGGCTTCGTGCGTGCCGCCCGCGCGTACCGGGCGGCGCAGCGGCCCGGCGTCGCCACGGCCTGACAGCGCGCAGCGGCATGAAGCTCCTCTCCTTCGAGGTGGGCGCGGACCGTCCTTTTTTCCTGATCGCGGGCCCGTGCGTCATCGAGAGCGAAGCGCTCGTGCTCGAGGTCGCGGGGCGGTTGCAGGCGATGACGGCAACGCTCGGCATCCCCTTCATCTTCAAGGCCTCCTTCGACAAGGCGAACCGCTCCTCGCGCTCGAGCTTTCGCGGCCCGGGGCTCGAGGCGGGCCTCGAGACGCTCGCGCGGGTGCGAAAGCAGATCGGCGTCCCGGTGCTCACCGATGTGCACGAGGACACCCCGCTCGATGAGGTCGCGCAGGTGGTCGACGTGCTGCAGACCCCGGCGTTCCTCTGCCGGCAGACCAATTTCATCGTCGCGGCGGCCTCCTGCGGCAAGCCGGTCAACATCAAGAAGGGCCAGTTCCTGAGTCCCTGGGAAATGCAGAACGTCGTCGACAAGGCCCGCTCCACCGGCAACACCCAGATCCTGGTGTGCGAGCGGGGCTTCTCCTTCGGCTACAACAATCTGGTCTCGGACATGCGCTCGCTCGCGGTGATGCGCTCGACCGGCTGCCCGGTCGTGTTCGACGCCACGCACTCGGTGCAGCTCCCGGGAGGGCAGGGCAGCGTCTCGGGCGGACAGCGCGAGTTCGTGCCCGTGCTCGCGCGCGCCGCGGTCGCGGCCGGTATCTCGGGCCTGTTCATGGAAACGCATCCCGATCCGGCGCGCGCGCTCTCCGACGGCCCGAACGCCTGGCCGCTCGATCGCATGGGCCCGCTCCTCTCGACGCTCATCGAGATCGATGCGGCCGTGAAGCGAAAACCGTTCGAAGAAACTTTGCTCGAGGGGCATCCTTTATGAGCCGAATCACCGAGGTCACGGGACGCGAGATCATCGACTCGCGGGGTAATCCGACCGTCGAGGCGGACGTCGTGCTCGCCTCCGGCGCGCGCGGCCGCGCCGCCGTGCCCTCAGGCGCATCCACCGGCTCGCGCGAAGCGGTGGAGCTGCGCGATGGGGATCCGAAACGCTTTCTCGGCAAGGGCGTGCGCAAGGCGGTCGAGAACGTGAACGGGGCGCTCAAGAGCGCGGTGCTCGGCAGCGAGGCGGACGATCAGGCGGGCGTCGATGCCAAGCTCATCGCCGCCGATGCGACCGAGAACAAGTCACGGCTCGGCGCGAATGCGATTCTCGCCGTCTCGCTCGCGACCGCCCATGCCGCGGCGGCGGATCGCAAAGTAGGCCTGTATCGCTATCTCGGCGGAGCGGGTGATCTCACGCTGCCGGCGCCGATGATGAACATCATCAACGGGGGAGCGCACGCGGACAACAGCGTCGACATTCAGGAATTCATGATCCTGCCCCTCGGGGCGCCGTCGCTCTCCGAGGCGGTGCGCTATGGCGCGGAGGTCTTTCATAGCCTGAAGAAGGTGCTGCACGGTCGCGGTCTGTCGACCGCCGTGGGCGATGAGGGAGGCTTCGCGCCCGACCTGCCCTCGAACGAGGCGGCGCTCGCGACCATCATGGAGGCGATCGAGAAGGCGGGCTATCGCGCCGGGCGCGACATCTACCTCGGGCTCGACGTGGCGAGCAACGAGCTCTACAAGGACGGCCGCTACGAGCTCGCCTCCGAGAAGCGCAGCTTCGATGCCGCCGGCTTTGCCGATTACCTCGCAGGCCTCGCCGCGCGCTATCCGATCGTCACCATCGAGGACGGCATGAGCGAGGGAGACTGGGACGGCTGGCGCGTGCTCACCGAGAAGCTCGGCAAGAAGCTGCAGCTCGTGGGCGATGATGTGTTCGTCACCAACACCCGCATCTTTGCCCGCGGCATCGAGCAGCACATCGCGAACGCGATCCTCATCAAGCCCAACCAGATCGGCACGCTCACCGAGACCTTGGCCGCAATCGACATGGCGGCCAGGGCGCGCTACGCCGCCATCGTCTCGCATCGCTCGGGCGAGACCGAGGATGCGACGATCGCGGACCTCGCCGCCGCGACCAGCGCGACGCAGATCAAGACGGGCTCGATGTCGCGCTCCGATCGCATCGCCAAGTACAACCAGCTCCTGAGGATCGAGGGCGAGCTCGGCGCACGCGCGCGCTATGCGGGCCGCTCCGCCCTGTCGGTGCCGATCAGCACCTGAGGACCGCTCGTTCCAATTTCTCAAGAAACTGTGCTAAGCTTCTGACCGTATGAGGTTTTTCCTCTCTGTTCTTGCGATCTGCCTGGTGCTGCTCCAGGTGCGGCTCTGGCTCTCCGATCAGGGCATGCGCGAGGTGTGGCGTTTGCAGGCTGCCGTTGCCGCACAACGCGCGCAGAACCTCGAGAGCCGTGAGCGCAATCGCCGTCTCGCCGCGGAGGTCAATGACCTCAAGGTCGGCCTCACCGCACTCGAGGAGCGCGCCCGCAGCGAGCTCGGCATGGTGGGCAGCAACGAGACGTTCTATCAGGTGGTCACCGCCGGGCCGCCGACACCGAGCGTGCTGCCGAGCGCGCCGCAGAGTGTGCGACACGGCGCCATGACCGCCCGCGCGCAGTGAGCGGGCAGCTCAGAGCGCGGTGAGCGCGCGCTCCGCAGCGCGCCGCCTCTTCGCGGTGGTGCCGGCCGCAGGCCGCGGTGAGCGCTTCGCGGCCGAGGGCGCCGCCGCACTTCCCAAGCAATACGCACCGCTCGCCGGCGCCACAGTGCTCGAGTGGTCGCTGCGCGCGCTGCGCAGTGAGCCCGCCATCGAGGCGATCGTCATTGCGCTGCGCCCGGGCGATGCACACGGCGCCGCGCTCATCGCCTCGCTGGGCGATGCACGGCTGCACGTGACGAGCGGTGGGGGCTCGCGGCAGGAGTCGGTGCTGCGCGCGCTCGAGTATCTCGTGCCGCGCGCCGCATCGGAGGATTTCGTGCTGGTGCACGATGCGGCGCGTCCCTGCCTCACCCTCGAGGAGGTGCGCGCGCTCAGCGCCGCGCTCGCGGCCGGCGCGCCGGGCGTGGTGCTCGCGGCACCGCTCGTCGATACCGTCAAGCGCGAGCAGGGCGGTGCCGTGGCCGCGACCGTCGATCGATCGGGGCTGTGGCGTGCGCTCACGCCGCAGGCGTTTCGCCTGGGTGAGCTGCGCGCGGCGCTCATTGCCGCGGCCGAGGAGGGCGTGGCGGTCACCGATGAGTCCCAGGCCATGGAGCGGCGCGGGGTGCGCGCCGTGCTCGTGCCCGGATCGCCTCTCAACATCAAAGTAACCCGGGCGGAGGATCTCACCGTGGCGGAAGTCGTGCTGCGCGGAGGCGGTGCAGGCCGCATGCGGATCGGGCAGGGCTGCGATGTGCACGCCTTCGGTGAAGGCGATCACGTCATGCTCGGCGGAGTGCGCATCGCGCATGCGCGCGGCATCGTCGCGCACTCCGACGGCGATGTGATCATCCATGCGCTCTGCGATGCGATCCTCGGAGGGCTCGCGCTCGGCGATATCGGCCAGCACTTTCCCGACACCGACCCGCGCTATCGCGGTGCCGACAGCCGTCTGTTCCTGCGCGAGGTCGCCGCGAAGATGCGCGCCGCGGGCTACGCGCTGCGCAACGCCGATGTCACGGTGCTCGCCGAGGCACCGCGCATCGCTCGGCATCGCACCGCCATGGTCGCAAACCTCGCGGCCGACCTCGGCGTCGAGGCGGCCTGCATCAACGTCAAGGCGACCACCACCGAGCAGCTCGGATTCCTCGGCCGCGGCGAGGGGCTCGCGGCGCTCGCGACGGTGATGCTCGAGGGCTAGAGCGGCTCGCTCGGTCGTGGGGCCGCTCGGGTGCTCGGTACTCGGTGCTCGGGCGGCGCTCAGGTGCGCAATAGCACGTACACCGCGCCCGTGCCCCCGTCGATCTCGCGCGCCGAGCAAAAGGCGAGCACGTCAAGGTGACGCTTGAGCCAGCCGTTGACGAGGATCTTGAGGATCGGTCCGCGCGCACCGGAGCGATACCCCTTGCCGTGGATGATGCGCACGCAGCGGTGCCCTGCGGCCCGTTGATTCGCGATGAACTCGCCGAGCAGATCGCGCGCCGCGGCCTGGTTGAGTCCGTGCAGATCGAGCTCATCGTCAATCGCAAAGAACCCACGGCGGAGCTTGCGCATCACCTGATCGCGCACCCCGGGGCGGCGAAAGACCAGCGGCTCGCTGCCGGCGACGATTTCCTCGGAGCCGACCGCAGGCTCCTCGAGCCGGGCCGCGGCCGCGCGCCGCGCCGAGCTTCGAGTCACGTGGCGGGCGTGCGCACGCGCGGCGCGATGCAGCGCCTGCGATGCGCCGGCAGCGTCCTCGATGAGAACGTGTCCTTGGGGCTCGAGCGGCCTCACATCGCGCACCGCTTCGCGAAAAGCCCCCGCGTCGTCGACCGCAGCCGGGCTCACGGGCTTGTCAACTCGAATCGGCGTCGCGGCGCGAGTTTTCGGTTCCGGCCCGCGCTCCCTCGGCCCTCGTCGCGACATGTGATTGATCCGCTATCCCCAACTCGAGGAGCTTCCAGTATAGTCGCGGCGTCGCAACGCGCCAGCTTCAGGCTCGCTCCCAACTCTCGTGAAGATCCTGCTTTCGAACGATGACGGCTACCGTGCTCCCGGACTCGAGGAGCTGCGCCGCGCGATCCTCCCCTTGGGGCAGGTGACCGTGGTGGCGCCCGATCGCAACCGCAGCGGGGCGAGCAATTCGCTCACGCTCGATGTGCCGGTGCGCGCCTTCAAGTACGACGCCGATAGTTACTACGTGAACGGCACGCCCACCGATTGCGTGCACCTGGCGATTTCCGGATTGTTCGACTTCGAGCACGACATCGTCGTCTCGGGGGTGAACGATGGAGCCAATCTCGGCGATGACACCCTGTACTCGGGAACCGTCGCGGCCGCGATCGAGGGTCGCTTCCTCGGGCTGCCGGCCATCGCGGTCTCCCTCTGCATCGAGCCCGGCAGTCCGCGCAATTTTGCAAGCGCGGCGCGCATCGCGGCCGATCTGGTGCAGCGCATGCGCGTCGAGCCCTTGCAAGGCCCCATGATCCTCAACGTCAACGTGCCGGACCTGCCCGAAGGTGGATTGCGCGGGGTGCGGGTGACCCGCCTCGGGGCGAGGCATCGCAGCGAGCCCATCGTGCGCGCGAAGGACCCGCGTGGCCGCAATGTCTACTGGATCGGACCTTCCGGGGGCGGGGCGGATGCGGGACCGGGCACCGACTTCGAGGCCATCGCGGCCGGCTATGCCTCGATCACGCCGCTGCAGATCGATCTGACGCGCCATGCTGCCCTGTCCGAGCTGCAGCGGTGGTTGAAGCTTGAGTAGCCACTCCATGGAAGGCCCGCGTCTCGGCGGTATTGGTATGACCTCGGCGCGCACCCGCGAGCGCCTGGTGCAGCGGCTCAAGGATCAGGGCATCAAGGACATGCGAGTGCTCGATCGCATCCGCAACGTCCCCCGGCATCTGTTCGTCGACGAGGCGCTCGCGTCGCGCGCCTACGAGGACACCGCGTTGCCGATCGGCTTCGGGCAGACGATCTCGCAGCCCTATGTCGTCGCGCGCATGACCGAAGCGTTGCTCGCTGCGGGCCCGGTGCCCAAGGTGCTCGAGATCGGCACGGGGTGCGGCTATCAGTCCGCCGTGCTCGCGCCTCTGGTCGGCGAGATCTACACCATCGAGCGGATCGCGAGCCTCGTCGCGCGCGCGCGGCGGGCATTGCGCGAGCTCAAGATCCGCAACGTGCGCTTCCGTCATGACGACGGCAACGTGGGCTGGGCCGCGCGCGCGCCGTTCGAGGGCATTCTGGTGACCGCGGCGCCGCACGCCGTACCGCAAGCGCTCTTCGATCAGCTCGCCGTCGGCGGCCGGCTCATCGCGCCGGTGGGACCCGAGGGCCGGCAGGAGCTCACGCGCTACACCAAGACCGAGACGCGCGTGCAGCGCGAGGCGTTGGGCGCCGTGAGTTTCGTGCCGCTGCTCTCCGGCGTGCAGCGATAGCGGCGTCGCGGTCGCGAATCGATCTTCAGATATGCTCGATGTTTAGATGTTAACTATATGAAAATCAATAAAATAATTAACACGGGACGAAGCAATCCCGACAGGAGCGGTGGCCAGCGCGCGTTCTTGCGGCCGTGCGATTGCTGTGTTTTACTGAGCCTCGTTTAGGGAAGTCCATTCCGCGGGGCGCTTACGATGAGATGCGGAAGAACAAAACTAGAATAAGATCAACGAGAAGTAGAACAATTCTCCAACCAAGACAATCATATCGCCAGCGCCCCGCCATTTTCTCCCGCTTGAGATTTCGATTCCCCCGATCACGCCTCCCCTAGGGGAGGAGCAGCGCAACGACCCGGCGCTGCTCGCTCACGAGCACGCTGAAGGTGCGGCAGGCCGCCGCCGTGCTCATCGCCTCGAATCCAATGCTCTTCTTCAAGAATTGCGCGCCGAACACGGCGGGTGGGAAGGTATGCTGCGCGCCGGTGCCGAGCAGCACGACCTCGGGGTCGAGCGCGAGCACGGGCGCGGCGTGCGACTCGAGAAGCGAGGCGGCCTCCCCGATCGCAGGTCCGGCCTCGAGTGCGCTCGCGCTGATGATCACGGGGGTCCGGTAACAGGTCTCGTTGATCGTGATCTCGCCCGGGCGGTATGCGCGCGGCAGGTACAGGGCGGTGCTGGTGTCTCGTGTGAAGCGCATGCTCTCTAGAATATCGAGAATAGCCTCGGGATGACTCTTGGCCATTGTGTACTTTCGTTTCGGCGCGCGCCCGCGCGAAGGCGCGATGCGCGCGCCGCTCCTCGAGCGACTGCTGGCCCGCGGCGCTTCCACGGGCGCGGTCGAGGACTGGCGCGCTCACGCCTGGCGCATGCTCGCGCCCGGCACCGAGTTTCCGGGGGTCGCGTGCGGCGCGCGCGAGCGCAGCGCGACGGCGGAGAGCGAGGCGAGCGCCCGCTCGGCGCTCGGCGCGGGCTGGCTGATGCTCGCGAGCCCCGTGAACCTCATCGCGGGGATGCGGGGGGTGAGTCTTGCCGAGGATGGTCTTCTCCCGCTCAGCGCTCAGGAAGCGGATTGGCTCGCGAGCGAGTTCAACCGCGCTTTCAGCGCGGGCGGCGCGCGGCTGGTGCGCGGGCGCGGCCAACGGCTGCTCTGCCTGATCGAGGCATCCTCCCGCGGTGCGCCGCCGCCGCTCACCACCGACCCCGCGACGATCATCGGACGCGATATCCTCGCCCATCTGCCGCAAGGGGCCGCCGGGGCCTCGTTGCGTGCGCTCATGAGCGAGACCGAGATCTGGCTGCACGATCACCCCTTGAACGATGCGCGCCGCGCTCGCGATGAGCCGGCGATCGGCGGCCTGTGGCTCTGGGGTGGGGCGCGCGGCGATGAGCCCCTGCCGCCGCTCGATCTGTGGTCGCACGGCGATGATCCGCTGTTCGGCGCCTACGCGCCGCGCGAGCGGTATCCACGCGATGCGCGCTCGGGAATCATCGTGAGTGCGACGCCCCCGGGCGAGGGGTCCTATGCGATCCTCGAGCGCGACTGGCTCGTGCCCGCGCTCGCGGATCTGCGTGCCGGGCGGCTCGAGCGGCTCGAGCTGTCGCTCGGATCTCGCACCCACCGCCTCGGGCGTCTCGGCTCCTATCGGCTGTGGCGACGCGCGCATCCCTGGTGGATGGAGCCTTCGAGCGATGAGGAGCCCGCATGATGCGTGAGATTCGCAGGCGCGGCGCGCTCGAGACGGCCGAGCTCGGTGAGGCGCTGCCGCCGCTCCTCAAGCGCATCTATGCATCGCGCGGCGTGCGGCATGCGGATGAGCTCGCGCTCACCCTCGATCGGTTGTTGCCGGTGAACTCGCTCGAGGGCGTGCCGGCGGGGGTCGAGCTGCTCCTCGAGCACCGGCGCGACGGGCACATTCTGATCGTCGGAGACTTCGATGCCGATGGCGCCACGGGCAGTGCGCTCCTGGTGCGGGCGCTGCGCGCGCTCGGATTTGCGCGCGTCGAGTTTCTGGTGCCGGACCGCTTCAAGCTCGGCTACGGGCTCACGCCCGAGATCGTCTCGCTCGCGGCGATGAGCGAGCCGAGCCTCATCGTCACGGTGGACAATGGAATCTCGAGCCTCGAGGGCGTGGCGGCGGCGCGCGCACGCGGCATTCCCGTCCTGATCACCGACCACCACCTGCCGGGCCCGCAGCTGCCGGCGGCGCAGGCGCTCATCAACCCGAACATCCCCGGCAGCCGCTTCGGCAGCCGCGCGCTGTGCGGCGTCGGGGTGGCCTTCTATCTCATCGCAGCGCTCGCCCGCGCGCTCGAGCCGCGCGAGTTCCGGGCGGCGGATCTCCTGGACCTGGTCGCGCTCGGCACGGTCGCCGACCTGGTGCCGCTCGATCGCAACAACCGGATCCTGGTGGCGCAGGGCCTGAAGCGCATGCGCGCCGGGCGCTGCGTGCCCGGCCTGCGCGCGCTCGCCGAGCACTCGAAACGCGACCTCGAGAGGCTCGAGGTGGCGGATCTCGCCTTCGCGCTCGCGCCGCGGGTGAACGCGGCCGGGCGCCTCGCCGACATGAGCATCGGGATCCGCTGCCTCATCACGGACGATGCCGGCGAGGCGCGGCAGCTCGCCCGCGAGCTCTCCGAGCTCAACCAGGCACGACGCGAGATCGAGCTCAAGATGCAGCGCGAGGCACTCGAGCTGCTCGCGCGGGTGCGCCTCGAGCCGCAGGGCGGCGATTTCCTGGGGCTTTGTCTGTTCGACGAGACCTGGCACCAAGGCGTCGTTGGCCTGGTCGCTGGGCGGGTGAAGGAGCGGGTGCACCGCCCGGTGATCGCCTTCGCCCGCGATGAGGGCGATGCGCTGCGCGGCTCGGCGCGCTCGGTCGACGGCATCCACATCCGCGACGTGCTCGAGGAGATCGCGACGCGCCATCCCGGCCTCGTGCGCCGCTTCGGCGGCCATGCGATGGCGGCGGGCCTCACCCTCGAGCGGGCGCGCTTCGAGGAGTTTCGCGAAGCATTCGCCGCCGCGATCGCGGCGCGCGCCGAGGGCGCGGCGCTCGCGGGGATACTGCTCTCAGACGGTGAGCTCGAGCCCGCGCAGCTCTCGGTCGAGACCGCGCGGCTGTTGCAGCGGGCGGGGCCGTGGGGTGCGGGATTTCCCGAGCCCGTGTTCGACGGCGCGTTCCGGGTGGCCGAGCGGCGCGTGCTCTCCGACCGGCATCTGAAGCTGCGCCTGCTGCCACGGGCGGGCGACGGGCGCTACGCAACCGGCCTGCTCGCGCTCGATGCGATCTACTTCGGCTTTCTCGAGGGTGAGGGCGAGGGCCTCCCCGAGCCGCCCGCGCCGGGCGCGGAGGTGCACGTCGGCTATCGCCTCGAGGTCAACGAGTACGAGGGCCTGGAACGCGCGCAGCTCAACTGCCAGCACCTCGCGCTGCTCTAGGGGGGAGCAGGCCGTCCCGGGTGATCGTGATCCTCCGTCGCGCGTGACCGCCCGTTGCGTGAGTGCCCGTCGCGCCAGTGATCGGGCGCGGCCGTGCTAAAGTGCTCACATGGAAATCAATCAATTGAAGCGATACATCGCCGATCTCGAAGAGCGTACCGACTCGCTGAGGAGGTATCTTTGAGTACGATGAAAAGCACGAACGCCTGCAGGAGGTAACGCGCGAGCTCGAGCAGCCCGGCATCTGGAGCAACGCCGAGCGAGCTCAGGAGCTCGGTCGCGAGCGCGCCAAGCTCGAGCAGGTGGTGGGCTCGCTCGATCATCTCACCGGCGGGCTGCGCGATGCGCGCGAGCTGCTCGAGGTGGCGGCGGCGGAGAACGATCTGCAGGCGAGCGCCGAGATCGAGCGCGACGCCTCGACGCTCGCGCACGAGGTCGAGCAGCTGGAATTCCAGCGCATGTTCCCCGGCCCCATGGACTCGCATAACGCCTTTCTCGACATCCAGGCGGGGGCGGGCGGCACCGAGGCGCAAGACTGGGCGCAGATGCTCATGCGCATGTACCTCAAGTGGGCGGACCGGCACGGCATCAAGACCGAGATCATCGATCAGAGCGCGGGCGAGGTGGCCGGAATCAAGGGCGCGACCATCCAGATGATGGGTGATTACGCCTACGGCTGGCTGCGCACGGAGACCGGTGTGCACCGTCTCGTGCGCAAGTCGCCGTTCGATTCGGGCAACCGGCGCCACACCTCCTTCGCCTCCGTGTTCGTCTCACCGGAGGTGGACGATGACATCGACATCGAGATCAACCCTGCGGATCTGCGCACGGATGTGTATCGATCGAGCGGGGCGGGCGGGCAGCACGTCAACAAGACCGAATCGGCGGTGCGCATCACCCACGTTCCCACCGGAATCGTGGTGGCCTGCCAGAGCGAGCGCAGCCAGCACAAGAACCGCTCGACCGCCATGAAGATGCTGAAGGCGAAGCTTTACGAGCTCGAGTTCAACAAGCGCAATGCCGCGGCGAAGGTGCTCGAGGATTCGAAGTCGGACGTGAGCTGGGGCAATCAGATCCGAAGCTACGTGCTCGACCAGTCGCGCATCAAGGACCTCAGAACCGGGGTGGAGATCGGCAACACGACCTCGGTGCTCGACGGAGATCTCGACCCGTTCATGCAGGCGAGCCTCAAGCAGGGATTATGACGGGATGCGCGACGGGCATGAGAGAGCGGGCGGCCTCGGCGAGCAGGCGCATGAGCGAGCGGGCGCATGAGCGAGCGGGCGCATGAGCGAGGATGATGACAACCATCTGATTGCCGAGCGGCGCGCGAAGCTCGCGCGCCTGCGCGAGCGCGGCCAGCCCTTTCCCAACGACTTCAGGCGCACCGCGTTGGCCGCGGAGCTCATCGCGGCGCACTCGGGCAAGAGCAACGAGGAGCTCGAGCGCGAGGCGATCAACGTCACGGTCGCCGGCCGCATGCGGGCGAAGCGCGTGATGGGCAAGGCAAGCTTCGCCAAGCTCGAGGACGGGAGCGGGGAGATCCAGATCTTCTTGCAGCGGGATGCGCTCGGCGCGGTGTACGAGGAGTTCAAGAGCTGGGACGTCGGCGATATCGTGGGCGCGCAGGGCGTGCTCTTCAAAACCAAGACCGGCGAGCTCTCGGTGCGCGTCGAGCGGCTGGTGCTCATCACCAAATCGCTCCGTCCGCTCCCGGACAAGTGGCACGGCATCGCCGACACCGAGCTCAGGTACCGGCGCCGCTACGTGGATCTCATCATGAACGAGCACAGCCGGCGTGTGTTCGAGACGCGCACCCGGATCGTGCGCTACCTGCGCCGCTTTCTCGACGAGCGCGGCTTTCTCGAGGTCGAGACGCCGATGCTGCAGCCGATCCCCGGCGGAGCGGCGGCCCGCCCCTTCAAGACGCATCACAATGCGCTCGATGCCGACATGTATCTGCGCATTGCGCCGGAGCTCTACCTGAAGCGCCTGACCGTGGGCGGCTTCGAGCGCGTCTATGAGATCAACCGCAATTTTCGCAACGAGGGCGTCTCGACGCAGCACAACCCCGAGTTCACGATGCTCGAGCTCTACCAGGCGTACGCCGACTATCGCGACCTCATGGACATGGTGCAGACGCTCTTCCAGGGACTGGCGGACAGCATCCTCGGTACCCGCCAGGTGCGCTACCAGGGCCGGGAATTCGACCTGTCGAAGCCCTTCGCGCGGCTTTCGATCGAGGAGATCATTCGCGCTCACAATCCCGGGCTCGATGCCGCGCGACTGCGCGATGTGCCCTACCTGCGTCAGGTCTGCGAGCGCCTCAAAATCCCCTATCAGAGCGGCGATGGAGCGGGGAAGCTGCAGATCGAGATCTTCGAGAAGACCGGCGAGCACACGCTCGAGCAGCCCACGTTTGCTTACGCCTACCCGGCCGAGGTCTCGCCGCTCTCCCGCCGCAACGACCGCGATCCCTTCATCACCGATCGCTGGGAGTTCTTCATCGGCGGGCGCGAGCTCGCGAACGGCTTCTCCGAGCTCAACGACCCGGAAGACCAGGCGCAGCGCTTTCGCGACCAGGTTGCGCGCAAGGCGGCGGGCGATGAGGAGGCGATGTACTACGACACGGACTATGTGCGCGCGCTCGAGTACGGCATGCCGCCGGCCGCAGGCCTGGGGCTCGGCGTCGATCGCACGGTGATGCTGTTCACCGATGCGCCCTCGATCCGCGACGTGCTGCTCTTTCCGCACCTGCGGCCCGAGAGCTGATGGCGGCGGACGCGGGCGCGCCACGAGCACCGATCGGCGTGTTCGATTCAGGAGTCGGGGGCCTGACGGTGCTGCGCGCCTTGCGCGAGGCGCTGCCCGCGCAGGACTTCATCTATCTGGGTGACACGGCGCGCCTGCCCTACGGCACCAAGAGTCCGGAGACGGTGGTGCGCTACTCGCTTCAATGTGCGGATGCGCTCATCGCGCGGGGGGTGAGCGCGCTCGTCATCGCCTGCAATACCGCATCCGCCTCGGCGCTGCCGGCGCTCACGCTGAGGCACCCCTCACTCCCGGTGATCGGCGTGATCGAGCCCGGTGCGCAGGCGGCGGTGCAGACCTCGAGCTCGCAGCACATCGCCGTGATCGGCACGGAGGGCACCATTCAGGGCGGCGCCTATCAGAATGCAATCCACGCGCGCAGCGCAGGGGCACGGGTCAGCGCGAGGGCCTGCTCATTGTTTGTCGCGCTCGCCGAGGAAGGCTGGACCCAGGGCCCGGTCGTCGAGGCGGTGGCGCGGCGCTATCTCGAGCCGCTCTTCCAGCAACGCGATGCGCCCGACACGCTCGTGCTCGGCTGCACGCACTTTCCGGTGCTGATTCCCGCGCTGCGCGCGGTGCTGCCTGCGGGGGTGCGCATCGTCGACTCGGCGGCAACCACCGCGCGCGCTGTCGTGGAGCGGCTCGGGCTCGGCGCGCGGGTGCCGGGGCAGGGCGGGGCGAGGGAGGGCGCCAACGCGGCAGCGCCGGGGGAGGGGGCGGCGAGGCAGCGCACCGGAGCGGGGTGGCCGCGGGAGGGCGGGCGTGTCGTGTGGCTCGCCACGGACGGTGCCGAGCGCTTCGCGCGCGTCGGCGGCACGTTTCTCGGTGCGCCGCTCGAGGCGGACGCGGTGGAGATCGTCGATTTGTGAGGGCGAGGCGGGTGGGCGGGCGGGTGCCCGAGCCCTCGACAGATCGTGCGGGACGACGGAAGATCGTACCAAAGAGCTGCCAAGCCGCTGGGGGATGAATCATGCGCCGTGCCCTGTCGATCGCGATCGTGCTCATCCTGTTGCTCATCGCCGCCTATGTGGTGCTCACCCGCCCGGATGACTCGCCCGGCACCGCACCGGCGCTCGCCGGCGCGCCGGCGAGCGCGACGCCGGGGGCGCGCGGCGAATACCTGGCGCGCGCGGCGGATTGCATCGCCTGCCACACGCGGGGAGCCTCGGGGGAGCCCTATGCGGGGGGCGTGGCCTTCAAGTTGCCGTTCGGCACGCTCTACTCGACCAACATCACGCCTGACCGCGATACGGGCATCGGCGGCTGGAGCGACGATGAGTTCGTGCGCGCGGTGCGCGAGGGGATCGCGCCCGGCGGGCGGCACCTGTATCCGGCGTTTCCATACACCTCGTATACGGCGCTGAGCCGCGACGATGTGCTCGCCATCAAGCAGTACCTGTTCAGCCTGCCCGCGGTTCACGCACCGGCCCGGCCGAACGATCTGTCCTTCCCGTTCAATCAGCGCTGGGCGATCGGCGTGTGGAATGCGCTCTTCTTTCGCAGCCATCGCTTCGTGCAGGACGCGGCGAAACCCGCGCCCTGGAACAGCGGGGCCTATCTCGCCCGAGCGCTCGGGCATTGCGGGGAATGTCATACGCCGCGCAACTTCGCGTACGCGCTCAAATCGGGCGAGGAGTTCGCGGGGGCGGAGCAGCAGGGCTGGCGTGCCTACAACATCACCTCGGATCAGGTGGCGGGGGTGGGCGCCTGGAGCGAGGCGGATCTTGCGAGCTATCTCAAGGTCGGTCACGCCGAGCAGCACGGCGCGGCGGGCGGCCCGATGGCCGAGGCCGTCGAGAACAGTCTCCAGTACCTCGATCCCGCCGACATCGCCGCCCTGGTGAGCTACGTGCGCGGCGTGCCGCCGCGCGCCGGGGCGCCGGTCATCAAGGTCGATCCGGCGCCGAAAGCGGTGCTGGCCTCGAGCGGCATCGCTCCGACCGCCGATGAGGGCGCGAGCGATGGGAGTGCGCTCTTTGCCGGTGCCTGCGTCGGTTGCCACACCTGGAACGGGAAGGGGCTCGAGACCAGCGAAGCGGCACTGCTCGGAGCCCGCAGCGTCAATGACGTGAGCGGAGTCAACGTGATAGCGGCGATCCTGCACGGCTCACATCTGCAGACCGCGCAAAGCGATGCGTCGATGCCGGGATTCGCCGCCGGCTATTCGGATAGCGAGGTCGCGGCGCTCGCGAATTACCTCATCGGCCATTTTGGCGGCAAGGCCGGTCAGGTGACCGCGGATGAGGTTCGCCGCCGCCGCGTGCTCTGAACAGCACCGCGGCGAGCCCGAGCAGCAGCGCGGCCGAGGTCGCCGTCGGGCGTGCCAGGGGGCGTCATCGAGACTCCGCGTCGAGCGCGTAAGGGAGCGGCAGCTCGGTGGCGGCGAGTCGGGCGGTCGGGCTCTCGGGGCTGGAGCCCTCGTTGGAGGCCTCTGGGTCGCCGGTCTCGACGGTGCCGGGCGCGAGTGAGAGCACGGCGAGCGCTTCGCAGCGTCCGCCGAGGCTCACGCAGTCGACCACGCGGCCGGCGCGCCCGTCCTCGAGCGCGAGCGGCGCTCCGATTTCGAGCGCGCGCGGCAGGGCGAGACGGAACATGCGCCGCTTGATGCGGCCCCGGTGCTGAGTGCGGGCGATGATCTCCTGCCCGGTGTAGCAGCCCTTGGAGAAGCTGATCCCATCGATCAGGTCGAGGTTCAGCATCTGCGCGATGAACATCTCGCTCGTGGCCGCGCGAATCTGCGGCAAGCCGTCGCGGATGTCGGCGAGCCGCCATGCAAGCGCGTGCTCTTCGGACTCGCTGCGGAGTCCGCGAGCCTCGAGCGCGGCCGCAGGCCCGACCCCCCAGTAGCGTGCGTGTTCGGCGTGGTCGGCGTGTTCGGCGTGGTCGGCGCTGACGGCGGCCACGCCGATGCGCGAGTCCTCGAGATAAGATCGGGGCGCGGGCGGCGTGAGAGCGGCCGCCGCGAGCTCCTCGCGAGAGCGCATTCCGGCGACCCACCATTCATCGCTCAGATTCTCGATCTTCACCTTCGAGCGCAGCACGAAGCGGCGCAGCCGCTCCTGCAGCCCGGGTATGAGCTCACGCGGCAGCACGGCGAGGATTCCCTCGGAGTGCGGCAACAGGTGCAACACCGCCAGTACGCGACCCTGCACGCTCACGCACGCAGCGAGCAAGGGTTCGCTCTGCGCGAGCCGTCGCATGTCGTTGGTGAGCTGACCTTGCAGGAAGGTGATCGCGTCGACGCCTGCGAAGCGCAGCACGCCGAGATCGACGAGCCGCGCGCTCATGGCCCGGGGGCCGAGGGCAAATACGTATCCATTTCCATGAGCCCATCAGAAGGTCGCAGATGCGCTGCTGTCAACCCCTCGTGCGATCCGGCGCTCGAGTATGGACGCGCCGGTGCGCAGGCCCGGCGATCGATGCGCCGGCCATGCGTACGGTGCTGTTTTCTGGCACAATTTCACACACGGCGATGAGCGACTCACCTTCGAACCCTCCTGCACGACCCACACTGGAGCGCACCCCGGCGGAATCGAGCCCTGTTGGCCCAACCGAGCCGGCGCGGCCGCGGGAGGTGGGTGGGCGCGAGGGTCCCGACCCGACCCGATACGGCGACTGGGAGCAGCGCGGCCGGTGCATCGATTTCTGATGCGACGAGGCTCCACCGTGTACTGGAGGGTTCGCTGAACATGAGCACTCCGCTTCGGGCGAGACCGCTGTCGCCGCACCTCGACATCTATCGATGGCAGATGGGGAACACGCTGTCCATCCTGCATCGATTGACCGGCCTTGCGCTGGCGCTCGGCTTGCCGGCGCTCGCCTATTTCGTGCTCGCGCTCGCCCATGGGAGCGCATCGTATCGCCAGGCCCAGCACCTCTTCATGAGCCCCGTCGGCCTGCTGTGGCTCGTGGCGTGGTCGTTCGCATTCTTCTATCACCTGCTCAACGGCATTCGGCATCTGTTCTGGGATATCGGCTTGGGGTTCGAGCGCCGCGCCCGCACCGTGAGCGGCTGGGTGGTGGTGGGCGGTTCGGTGGTGTTGACGCTCGGGCTGTGGAGCGGATTGTGGCTGAGCGATCGGTTATGAGCCTGCGCAGCCCTCTCGGGCGAGTGCTCGGCATGGGCTCGGCCAAGGACGGCACCGGTCACTGGTGGGCGGAGCGCGTGAGCTCGGTGGCGCTGGTGCCGCTCACGCTCTGGGCGGTCGGTGCGCTGCTGGCGCTGCCACGACTCGACTTTCTCGCCGTGCGCACTTTTTTCGCCGAGCCGTTGCACAGCCTGCTCGCGGTGCTGCTCGTGGCGGTGATGGCTTATCACAGCGATCTCGGCACCGCCGTGATCGTCGAGGATTACGTGCATGTGCGCGGAGTCAAGGTGTTCCTGCTGTTGCTGCTGCGATTTGCCTATGTGCTGATCGCGGGCAGCGCGATCTTCGCGCTGCTGCAGATCGCGTTCGGGCGCTCGCCCGCATGAGCGCCTATGAGCTGATCGACCACGCTTACGATGTGGTCATCGTCGGCGCGGGAGGTGCGGGCCTGCGCGCCACCTTTGGACTCGCCGAAGCGGGCCTCTCGACCGCCTGCATCACCAAGGTCTTCCCGACCCGCAGCCACACGGTCGCGGCTCAGGGCGGCATCTCGGCCGCGCTCGGCAACATGGGCGAGGACGACTGGCGCTGGCACATGTATGACACCGTCAAAGGCTCGGACTGGCTCGGCGATCAGGATGCGATCGAATTCATGTGCAGGGAGGCGCCCGCCGCCGTGCTCGAGCTCGAGCATTACGGGCTGCCCTTCTCGCGCACCGAGCAGGGGCGGATCTATCAGCGCCCCTTCGGCGGGATGACCACGCACTTCGGCAAGGGCATCGCGCAGCGAACCTGCGCTGCGGCCGATCGCACCGGGCATGCGATGCTCCACACGCTCTATCAGCAGTCCCTCAAGCACGATGCGACGTTCTTCATCGAGTACTTTGCCCTCGACTTGCTCATGCAGGACGGGGAGTGCCGCGGCGTGATCGCGCTCGACATGTCCGACGGCACCCTGCACCGCTTCCGCGCGCATGCCGTCATCCTCGCCACCGGAGGCTACGGGCGCGCCTGGTTCTCCTGCACTTCCGCGCACACCTGCACGGGAGATGGCGGCGGCATGGTGTTGCGCGCCGGGCTGCCGCTCGAGGACATGGAGTTCGTGCAGTTTCATCCGACCGGAATCTATGGTGCGGGTTGCCTGATCACCGAGGGCTCCCGCGGCGAAGGCGGTTATCTCACCAACTCGCTCGGCGAGCGTTTCATGGAGCGCTACGCGCCGAATGCCAAGGATCTCGCCTCGCGCGATGTGGTCAGCCGCTCCATGACGATCGAGATCCGGGAGGGGCGCGGCGTCGGCAAGAACAAGGATCACATCGACCTGCACCTCGAGCATCTGGGGCCGCAGGTCATTCACGAGCGCCTGCCGGGGATCGCGGAGACGGCGCGCATCTTTGCCGATGTCGACGTCACCAAGGAGCCGATTCCGGTGCTGCCCACGGTTCACTACAACATGGGCGGTATTCCCTGCAACGTGCAAGGCGAGGTCCTCGACCGGCGCAACGGGCGCGACGAACGCGTGCCCGGGCTGCTCGCAGTCGGCGAGGCCGCCTGCGTCTCGGTGCATGGCGCCAACCGCCTCGGCTCGAACTCGCTCCTGGACCTCGTCGTCTTCGGACGCGAGGCGGCACGCCATTGCGCGGCGACCATCAAGCCCGGCGCCGCGCAACGCGCCGTGGGCGCGGGCGCCGCGGAGCCCGCGCTCGCGCGCCTCGATCGGCTGCGTCATGCCAAGGGCTCGAGGCGCACCGCCGACATCCGGCTCGACATGCAGCGCATCATGCAAAGCGATGCCGCGGTATTTCGTACTGCGCACACGCTCAACGAGGGTAAGCGGCGGCTGCACGAGGTCTTCGACTCCTTCTTGGATGTCGCCGTGACGGACCGCTCGCTCATCTGGAACACCGACCTCATCGAGACGCTCGAGCTCGACAATCTCCTGCTCCAGGCGGTTGCGACCATGCACTCGGCCGAGCAGCGCACCGAGAGCCGCGGTGCTCAGGCGCGCGAGGACTTTCCGAACCGGGATGACCAGAACTGGTTGAAGCACACGCTGTGCTGGGTGGATTCCGGGGGCGAGACGCGCTTTGATTACCGACCCGTGCAGCTCGAGCCGCTCGACGATGAGGTCGAGTCCTTTCCGCCGAAAGCCCGGACCTACTGAGGAGAATCGATGGCCGAGTTCACGCTGCCCGCGCACTCCAAGGTACGCAAGAACGCCGGGCGCACCTACAAAGCCCCCCCGGGCCCGAAGAACGTGCGTGTGTTCAAGATCTACCGCTTCGATCCCGACGGTGCGGAGAATCCGCGCATCGACACCTACGAGCTCGACATGGACAGCTGTGGCCCGATGATTCTCGATGCGCTCATCAAGATCAAGAACGAGGTCGACTCGACCCTGACCTTCCGGCGCTCCTGCCGCGAGGGGATCTGCGGCTCTTGTGCCATGAACATCGACGGCGCGAACGGGCTTGCCTGCATCAGCGCCTGTGCGGATGTCAAAGGGGACGTGCGTCTCTACCCCTTGCCGCATATGCCCGTCATCAAGGATCTGGTGCCGGACCTCACCACGTTCTATGCCCAGTACGCCTCGGTCAAGCCGTGGCTGCAGGCACAGACCCCGCCGCCCCCCGATCGCGAGCGACTGCAGTCCAAGGAGGACCAGGAGAGGATCGATCGCCCCTCGGCTTGCATTCTTTGTGCCTGCTGCTCGACCAGCTGCCCGAGCTACTGGTGGAACGCCGACCGCTATCTGGGACCGGCCGCCCTGCTCGCCTCGTACCGCTGGCTCGCCGACAGCCGCGATGAGGCGACCGGTGAGCGGCTCGATGAGCTCGAGGACCCGTTCCGGCTGTATCGCTGTCACACCATCATGAACTGCACCGAGGCATGCCCCAAGGACCTCAATCCCGCCAAGGCCATCAGCGAGATCAAGCAGATGCTCGCGCTGCGGCGTCACTAGGCCCGGGGCAGCGCAGGGTGGGGGGCGAGGAGCTCGGCAAGCTGCGCTGGCGATGCCGCCGGGGTATGAAGGAGCTCGACGTGCTCCTCGGCCGATACATCGAGGAACGATTCGCGTCGGCCGCGGTCGCGGAGCAGAGGATCTTTCGCGAGCTCCTCGAGCTCCAGGATCCCCTGATTCATGCCTGGTGCTTCGGCACCCTCGCGGCTCCGACCCCCGAGCTGCGCGCCCTGATCGAGGCGATCACCGCGCCCACGAGCGCTGCCCTCGCCGCCACCCGCACGAGCAATCCCTGATCGGTGCCGAAGCGAGGCTCGGCGGGAGCCGAAGGCCTCCGGAGCCGGCTGTTAGAATCCCCACCTTGTGCGTAATGTCACGCTTGCTATGACTTCGCTCTCGAGCTTGTCGAACTTTTGGCAGGCGGCCCGGTCTATCGCGACAGGCTGGGCAAGCCCCACGCCGGTTTGGGCTCACGAATGACGGTCGAAGAGAGTGACCTCAAACTGGTCGAGCGGGTCCAGCGCGGCGAGCGCGCGGCGTTCGATTTGTTGGTCCTGCGATACCAGCACAAGGTGCTGAAGCTGATCATGCGTTACGTGCACGATGCGACTGAGGCCGAGGACATTGCCCAAGAGGCTTTTGTCAAAGCGTATCGCGCACTCCAGTCCTTTCGCGGCGATAGTGCTTTTTACACATGGCTGTATAGAATCGCGATCAACACCGCGAAGAACGCGCTCGTCGCGACCAAGCGCCGCCCGATGGACTACGACCTCGATCTGCAGGATCCCGAGCAGTACGATCTGCATGCGCGACTGTCCGAGTCCGAGACCCCCGAGGCGCTGCTGCTCACCGATGAGATCCGCGACACCGTCAATCGCGCGATCGAGAACCTGCCCGAGGACCTGCGCACGGCCATCGTGCTGCGCGAGCTCGAGGGTTTGAGCTATGAGGATATCGCCCAGACGATGGACTGTCCGGTCGGCACGGTGCGCTCGCGCATTTTCAGGGCCCGAGAGGCGATCGACAAGAAGCTGCGACCGATCTTTGACGGCGGCCTGGGCCGTCCCGAGGACACATGAGCGAACCCATTCGTGAACAGATTTCGGCCTTCCTCGATGGAGAGCTTCCCACCTCGGAGACCGAGCTGCTGCTCAAGCGCCTGGCGCGCGATGCGGACCTGCGCGAGAGCTTCGGGCGTTATGCCCTGATCGGTGAGGCGATGCGGGTCGGGGGCCGGTCGCAGATCACCCGCGGCTTTGCCACTCGAATCAATGCGACGATCGACGGCGAGCCGATCGCGGCGGGCGAGGCGGTGGCCGCACGGGCGCGGCCCGGCCACTGGTGGCGGCCCTTTGCCGGCGTCGCCCTGGCGGCCGGCGTTGCCGCGGTCGCCGTGGTCGCGATCCAGCACAGAGCGCTGACGCCTGCGCTGCGCACTGCGCTCGTGACGCCTGCTCCAAGCTCATCGCCCCTGGTGGGGGCGGTGCGCGAGGTCGCGCAAGTCGCCAACCAGGCGAATGAGCCCGCCAAACCCTATACGGTGCCCACGGCGCCGGCGGTCGGAGCGGGGGCGATTCCCGGGGCTCGGCTCACGAGCTACATCTTCGCGCACAGTCGATATTCCTCGGCGCTTGGCCAGAGCAATGTCCTGTCCGAGCTGCTGGCCGCTCCCGACGAGCCGGGCCCAGGCGCGAGCGCCGGGGCGGGCGGCGGTGCCGTCATGCATGACGCGACGCTGCGCCAGCCCGTCCCGCAGGATGCGCGATCCGCGCAATGAGACCCACCGTGGCCGTTTGCTCTCGCTGGCTCCTCCCCTGTGCCGTGGTCGGCGCGTTCGCGCTCGGCGCTCCGGGATCCTCGCGGGCCGCGGATGATGCGCGCGCGTGGCTGCAAAGGATGAATCAGGCGCTGGCCACGCGAAACTACGACGGCACGTTCTTTCGCCTGAGCGAGGGGCGGGTGGAGACGCTGCGCATCCTGCACCGCGTGAAAGGCGGGCGCATCACCGAGCGGCTGATGTCGCTCGACGGCTCGGGTCGCGAATACATCCGCAATGACGGCGAGCTCACCTGCTATCTGCCCGATCAGCACACGGTGCTGGTGGAGCCGCGACAGGATCGCGGTCCCTTCCTGGGCTCATTGCCGCAATTCGGCGCCGACGTGAATGATTACTACCGTCTCGAGCTGTTGTCTGCGACCCACGTGCTGGGTCGACCTGCGCAGATCATTGCGGTGAAGCCCAAGGATGATTACCGCTTCGGCTATCGACTCTGGCTCGACGAGAGCACGGCCATGCCGCTGAAAACACAGCTCTGCGACGCGAGCGGCCAGGTCATCGAGCAGATCCTCTTCGCGCGGCTCGAGATGCCGGAGAGCATTCCCGACAGCGCGCTCGCCCCGGCGGTGCGCACCGAGGGCATGCGCTGGGTGCGGCAGGGGCCCTCCCATGATCTCGATCAGCCGACGCTCTCCGCCTTCCAGTCCAAGCAGCTGCCTCCCGGCTTTCACCTCACCGATGCCGGGGCCCAGACCATCAACGGCGCGGGCTTGCCGGCGGCGCACCTCGTGTACTCGGACGGCCTCGCCACCGTCTCGGTCTTCGTCGAAGAGCCTGCAGGCGCGGCCCAGTCGGCGCCCGCCCAGTCGGGCCCGCCGCCGGCTCCGCCGATGCAGGGGCTCGCCCGCGTGGGGTCGGGCTTTGCTTTCTCGACCGTCATCCAGGGACATCAGGTGACGGCGGTGGGCGAGGTGCCTGCGCAGACGGTCGAATTCATCGCTCACTCCGTCGAAGCGCACGACCCGCACTAGGAGCGAGCCCCGACGTGGGCCACCAGTTCTTGCTGTACTCGCGGCCGGGATGCAGTCTTTGCGAGGAGATGCTGCTGGCGCTCGCCGCGCATCCCGCCGCCCGGGATCTGCCCGTCGAGGTGCGGAACATCGATCTCGATGAGTCCGATCGCGTCCGCTACGGGCACAAGATCCCGGTGCTGCTGCTCGACGGCGAGCTGGTCTGTCACGGCCGGCTCGATCTCGAGGAGCTTCTCAAGTCCCTCGCTTCGCGCGGCTGCCCGGTATAATCCCCGCCTTTGCGCGACGGGGCCATCCCGGGGATGCACACGGGCTCCTCGAGCCCCGCCGAGGATGCCTTGACCCCTTGATGAACAATATCCGCAATTTCTCCATCATCGCGCACGTCGATCACGGCAAGTCCACCCTCGCGGACCGCTTCATCCAGGAATGCGGCGGGCTCGATGCGCGCGAGATGCAGGCGCAGGTGCTCGATACGATGGATCTGGAGCGCGAGCGCGGCATCACCATCAAGGCCCAGAGCGTGACGCTCGGGTTTCGCGCGACGAGCGGCGAGCTCTATCAGCTCAACTTCATCGACACGCCCGGCCACGTCGACTTCTCATACGAGGTGTCGCGCTCGCTCGCCGCTTGCGAGGGGGCCTTGCTGGTGGTCGATGCGGCGCAGGGGGTCGAGGCACAGAGCGTGGCCAACTGCTACACCGCCCTGGACCAGGGCCTCGAAGTGCTGCCGGTCATCAACAAGATCGATCTGCCGTCGGCGGATCCGGCCAAAGTGATTCACGAGATCGAGGAGATCATCGGCATACCCGCCGACGATGCGGCGCTGGTCAGCGCCAAGACGGGCGAGGGGGTGCGCGAGCTGCTCGAGCACCTGGTGAAGCGCATCCCGGCCCCGCGCGGCGACCCCGATGCTCCGCTTCAGGCCCTCATCATCGATTCGTGGTTCGATAACTACGTGGGTGTGGTCTCCCTGGTACGGGTCATGAACGGCTTCATCGAGGCGGGCGCAAAGATCCGGGTGATGTCCACCGGCCGCAGCCACATCGTCGACCGGCTGGGCCGGTTCGCCCCCAAGCCGGTGAGCCGCGATGCGCTGCGCACCGGCGAGGTCGGGTTCGTCGTCGCCGGCATCAAGGAGATCGACGGGGCGCCGGTCGGGGATACCATCACGCTCGAGGCCAATCCGGCCAAGGCACCGCTCGCAGGCTTCAAGCAGGTGCAGCCCCGGGTCTTTGCCGGCCTCTTTCCGGTGAGCTCGGATGACTATGAGCAGTTCCGCGACGCGCTGAAGAAGCTCAAGCTCAACGATTCGGCGCTGCATTTCGAGCCCGAGGTGTCGACCGCGCTCGGCTTCGGCTTTCGCTGCGGCTTCCTCGGACTCCTGCACATGGACATCGTGCAGGAGCGCCTCGAGCGTGAGTACGACCTGGATCTCATCACCAGCGCTCCCACCGTCATTTACGAGGTGCACCTGACGGACGGCACGACGGTGAACGTCGACAACCCGACCAAGCTGCCGCCGCAGGATCGCATCAAGGAGCTGCGCGAGCCGATCATCATCGCCAACATCCTGGTGCCGCCCGACTACGTCGGCGCCGTGCTCACGCTGTGCAGCGAGAAGCGCGGCGTGCAGAAGAAGATGCTGTTCCTCGGCAGCCAGGTCTCGCTGCAGTACGAGCTGCCCCTCGCCGAGGTGGTGCTCGACTTCTTCGATCGCCTGAAGTCCTCGAGCCGCGGCTACGCCTCCTTCGACTACGAGTTCAGTCACTTCAGGGAGGCTCCGCTCGTCAAGCTCGATGTGCTCATCAACGGTGATCCGGTCGATGCGCTGTCCCTGATCGTGCATCGTGACAACGCATATGCCCGGGGTCGCGAGCTCGTCGACAAGATGCAGGAGCTGATTCCCCGGCAGATGTTCGACATTGCCGTGCAGGCCGCGATCGGCAGCCACATCATCGCCCGCGCCAGCGTCAAGGCCATGCGCAAGAACGTGCTCGCCAAGTGCTACGGCGGCGACATCACCCGCAAGCGCAAGCTCCTCGAGAAGCAGAAGGCGGGCAAGAAGCGCATGAAGCAGGTGGGTCAGGTCGAGATTCCGCAGGAAGCGTTCCTCGCGGTGCTGCAGGTCGGCAAGAAACCGAGCTCTTGATGCCGGACCGGACTCAAGCCTCGAGCTCCCAAGGGGATCGATCGTGACGGATGGCGACAGCCTTTTCATCGGCCTTTTGTGCGCGGCCATCGTGTGCGTGGGTGTCATTCTCGTCGACGGCTGGCTCTTCCGCCCGCAGCGCGATCCGGGCGCCACCAGCATCGAGGAGCCGCTTCTGCCGCGCCTCGCGGGCTATGCGCTGGTGCTGCTCGCCGCGGCGCTCCTCTTCAGAATGTTCCGCTACGACGCCGTCGATTTCAGCGTGATGCTGGTGATCGTGGGGATGCTGTCCGGGGTGATCTGGGGACTCGATCAGGCCTTCTTCGCGCGGCGCCGGACGGCGACCGCGCTGCGCGCCGGTACGACGCCCGATCGGGTGCGCGAGCCGATCGCCGTCGAGTATACGCGCTCCTTCTTCCCGGTCATCGTGCTCGTGCTCGTCATCCGCTCCTTCCTGTTCGAGCCCTTCAGGATTCCCTCCGACTCGATGATGCCGACGCTGTTCGACGGCGATTTCATCTTCGTGAGCAAGTACTCCTACGGTCTGCGCCTGCCGGTCGTCAACACCCTCATTCTTCCAACCGGCACCCCGCAGCGCGGGGATGTGATCGTCTTTCGCCTGCCCCCCAACCCCAAGATCAACTACATCAAGCGTCTGGTCGGCCTCCCCGGGGATTGGATCCGCGTCGATGAGGCGAATCAGCTCTATGTGAACGGGGTGCCGCAGCCGCAGCAACCGGGGCCGACCTACACCGGACCCAAGCAATACCAACCCAACTATTTCGGCGTCCCCACCGCCTACGAGCAGCTCGGCCAGCATCGACACGAAATCATGTTCGCCCGCAGCGGCGTGCGCAGCGGCGAGTGGGTGGTGCCCGCGCATCATTATTTCTTCATGGGCGACAACCGCAACAACAGCAAGGACAGCCGCTGGCAGGGGGATCCGGACGCCCCGGGGTTCGTCCCGGAGGAAAACCTCGTCGGCAAGGCCGTGCGGATCTGGCTTAATCTCGATACTCGTGACGGACCTCTCTGGAAACGCATCGGGAATGCGATTCAATAGAGAGTCGGCGTACTCGGCCCGCAACTCATCGCGCGGCCAGGCCGCAGTAGGGAGGGTTTATGAGACAGCGTCAACAGGGCATGACTTTCGTCGGCTTGCTGTGCGTGCTTGCGATGGCCGGTGTGATCGGATACGCCGGGGTGCGTCTGACCCCCGTGTACCTCAACTATCTCAAGGTCGCACGCAGCATGGAGGCCGCGGCGGGCGACTTCAAGAGCGAGAATCCGGATCTGCAGGGCATGCGCCGCTCGCTCGAGAAGCACTGGCAGATCGAGGACGTCGATGCGGTGGAGGCCAAGGATGTCGAGTTCAACAAGGACGAGGCCGGCCTGGTCAGCATGCACGTGGCCTACGATCACGCGGTCCCCTACATCTCGAACGTCTCACTCTCGGTACACTTCGACAAAACCGTGAAGGTGCAGTGATCCCGAAGCCCAAGATCGATCCTCTGCTCGTCTGGAGCGACAGTGCGCTCGGATATGCGTTCGGGGATGAATCCCTGGCGCACGCGGCGCTCACGCACCGCAGCGTGGGCGGCGACCACAATGAGCGGCTGGAATTTCTCGGCGATTCGGTTCTCAACTGCAGCGTGGCGCGCCTGCTTTACGATGCCCATCCGCACGCCGATGAGGGCGCGCTGTCACGGCTGCGCGCGACCCTGGTGAGCGGCGAGACGCTCGCGGCGGTGGCCGCCGAGATCGGTCTTGGCCACCACCTCAAGCTCGGTCCGGGGGAGCTGCGCACCGGCGGCTCGCGCCGCGCCTCGATTCTCGCCGATGCGCTCGAGGCCTTGATCGGCGCCATCTACCTCGATTCGGGATTCGATGCC
The DNA here is from genome assembly GCA_035307465.1 of Steroidobacteraceae bacterium. GTDB lineage: Bacteria > Pseudomonadota > Gammaproteobacteria > Steroidobacterales > Steroidobacteraceae > Bog-1198. Next base: position 13,828 of record DATGIA010000019.1, on the reverse strand, counting down.
GCGGCCCGCGTGGTCCAGCGCATCCTCGGCCGGCGTCTCGAGGATCTGCCCTCGGCGCAGAGCCTGAAGGACCCGAAGACTCTGCTGCAGGAGGTGCTGCAGGCCCACGGGATCGCCCTTCCGACCTACTCTCTCACCGCCGTACTCGGCGATGCCCACCGGCAATCCTTCGCGGTGACCTGCGAGGTTCCGGCGTTGAAGCTCAGCGCCGCCGGCGAAGGCAGCAGTCGGCGGCGGGCCGAGCAGCATGCAGCGCGTCTGCTGCTCGAGCAGCTGCCGCGCGAGACGCTGCCGGCCGCACCCCTGGCCTCGGAGTCATCGAAGCGAACATGAGCAATTCCCCTTTCCGCGCCGGCACGGTGGCGATCGTCGGCCGGCCGAACGTCGGCAAATCCACCCTCGTCAATGCCCTGGTCGGCCGCAAGATCACGATCGTCACGGCCAAGCCTCAGACGACGCGGCACCGCATCCTCGGCGTGGTCAACCGCCCGCATGCCCAGCTGGTGCTGGTCGATACCCCGGGCTTGCACGAGTCGACCCGACGCATCATGAATCAGTACATGAACCGGGTGGCGATCTCCTCTTCGCGCGATGCCGACGTGATCCTGTTCGTCATCGAGGCGATGCGCTTCTCCGACGAGGACGTCTGGGTCTGGGAGCGGGTGCGGGGACTGAAGCAGCCGCTCTTCCTCGTCGTCAACAAGGTCGATCGGGTCCAGCCGCGCGAAGAGCTGCTGCCCTTTCTCGAGCACATTGCCGAGCGGGTGCCGGCCTCCGAGATCGTGCCCGTCTCGGCCCTCGAGGCCGATAACCTCGACCGGCTGGTGAATCTCACCGCCGAGCGGCTGCCGGTGGCGCCGGCGCTGTTCGCGCCCGATGTGCTCACCGATCGCGATGAGCCTTTCCATGCCGCCGAGGTGATTCGCGAAAAGCTCACCCTCAAGCTGCGCGAGGAATTGCCCTACGGCATCAACGTGCAGATCGAGCGCTTCGTCGAGGAGCGCGAGCGCACCCTCATCAACGCCGTCATCTGGGTCGAGCGCGCCAGCCAGAAAGCGATCGTCATCGGCCAGGGGGGCGAGCGGCTGAAGGAGATCGGCCGCCTGGCGCGCATCGAGCTCAACGATCTGTGGCAGCGGCCGGTGCATCTGGAGCTTTGGGTCAAAGTCAAGGAGAATTGGGCGGACAACGAGATGGCGTTGCGCCAGTTTGGATACGACACGTTGTGAAGAGCACGCGACGCGTATGGCTCGCTCCGGCCTACGTCTTGCACCAATATGCCTACCGCGACACCAGCCGCATCGTCGAGGTATTCACGGCCGATCAGGGTCGCCTCACGCTGTTCGCCCGCGGCCTGGCCGCCCCGCGCTCGGCCCTCAAGGGCGTGCTGCGCCCGTTTCAGCGCCTGCTCGTCTCCTGGACGCAGCGGAGCGAGGCGGGGCAGCTGGTATCGGCGGAGGTCGACGGCGAGGTTACCCGGCTCGCCACCGAGCGCCTGATGAGCGGGTTCTATCTCAATGAGCTTCTGCTCAAGCTGACCGAGCGCGGCGATCCGCATCCGGAGATCTTTCTGTCCTATGCGACCTGCATCACCGCCCTCGCCGGCGGGGCGGGGGAGGAGGCCACTCTGCGGCGCTTCGAGAAACGCCTGCTCGAGGACCTGGGCTATGGCCTCGAGCTCGGCCGCACCGAGTCGGGTGAGCGGGTCGATCCCGAGGGCTATTATCGGATGGCCCCGCAGCGCGGACCCGTCCCCTGCATCGCCGAGGCACCGGGCGCGGTGTACGGGCGCTCGCTCGAGCGTCTGCGCGAGGAGAGCTTCGATGATCCGCGCACGCTCAAGGATGCGAAGCGCGTATTGCGCGGCGCACTCGAGGCGTGCCTCGATGGCCGGCCGCTGAAAACGCGTGAGATCCTTGCGGCCCTTAAGCGGCGCGAGACGGCGGATCCGCGATGAGCGCGCACCACGGGAGCATCGCGCTCGGGGTGAACATCGATCATGTGGCGACGCTGCGGCAGGCGCGGCGCATCGACTATCCGGATCCCGTGCACGCCGCGCTCCTCGCCGAGCAGTCCGGTGCCGACAGCATCACGCTGCACCTGCGAGAGGATCGCCGACACATCCAGGACCGCGACGTGCGGTTGCTGCGCGAGCTGCTCAAGACCCGCATGAATCTCGAGATGGCGGTGACGGCGGAGATGCTGCGCATCGCGGAGGAGGTGCGTCCGCAGGACTGCTGCCTCGTGCCCGAATCGCGCGAGGAGGTCACCACCGAAGGCGGGCTCGATGTGGCCGGGCATCCGGGACGCGTGGCCGAGGCCTGTCGCACGCTGGCCGCCGCCGGAGTGCGGGTGTCGCTGTTCATCGATCCGGATGCGGCTCAGGTCGAGGCGGCGCGCGGCGTCGGCGCACCGGTCATCGAGCTGCACACCGGCACTTATGCGAATGCATCGGGCGGCGCGCGCGGGCGCGAGCTCGAGCGGGTGCGATCCGCGGCGCAGCTCGCCGCCTCGCTCGGCCTCGTCGTGAACGCAGGACACGGGCTCCACTATCACAACGTCGCACCCATCGCCGCCATCGCGGAAATCGTGGAGCTCAACATCGGTCATGCGATCATCGCGCGCGCCGTGTTCGACGGACTCGCGCGCGCGGTGCGCGAGATGAAAGACCTCATGCTTGCGGCGCGATGATCTTCGGCATCGGCATCGACGTGCTGCAGGTGGAGCGCATCGAGCGGGTGATGGCGCGCCACGGTGAGCGCTTCCTCGGGCACCTGTTGATGCCCGAGGAGCGCGCGCAGCTCGAGCGCACGGCCCGCCCGGTGCGGTTCGTTGCCATGCGCTTCGCCGCCAAGGAAGCGATCGTCAAGGGGATGGGCACGGGCTTTGCGCACGGCGTGTGGATTCGCGACGTGGGAATCGTGCAGAACCGCTGGGGAAAGCCCGAGGTCGTGTACTCGGCGCGCGGCGCGCGGGTGCGTGATGAGCTCGGCATCGGCGAGGGTCACGTGACGCTCACCGATGAGGCGGGGCTCGTCGTGGCCGTCGCCGTGCTGATGCGGGCGAACGGCCGCCCTGGCCCGATCCCGGGCGCCGACGGTCCCGCGTGCGCTCCCTGAACACGCTGGTCTTCGACCTCGAGACGGTGCCCGACACCGATCTTGGCCGGCGCGTCCATGGACTGCGAGGACTCTCGGATGCCCAGGTTGCGCAGATCATGTTCACCAAACGGCGCCAGGAGACCGGCAGCGAGTTCCTCTCGCTCGAGCAGCATCGGGTGGTCGCCATCTCGGTGGTGATGCGCTCGCGGGAGACTTTGAGGATGTGGAGCCTCGGCGAGGAGAGCTCTTCGGAGAAGGATCTGATCGAGCGGTTCTTCGACGGGCTCGAGCGATTCACGCCCGACCTCGTTTCCTGGAACGGCGGCGGCTTCGATCTGCCGGTGCTGCATTATCGCTCCCTCCTGCACAGCATCACGGCCGCGCGTTACTGGGAATCGGGCGAGGCCGACTCGAGCTTTCGCTACAGCAATTATTTCAGCCGTTTTCACTGGCGGCACATGGATCTCATGGATATCTTGTCCGGCTTCCAGGTGCGCGGCCGCGCAAGCCTCACCGACATCGCGCACCTGCTGGGGTTGCCCGGCAAGCTCGGCATGCACGGCAGCCAGGTCTGGCCCGCCTACCTGGCCGGAGACCTGAAGCGCATCCGCGACTATTGCGAGACCGATGCGCTCAACACCTATCTGGTCTACCTGCGCTTCGAGCTGCTGCGCGGACGATTGAGCGCCGAGGAGCACGCCGAGGAGATCGAGCGCGTGCGTCACCTGCTCGCCGAATCGCCGGCCGCTCATCTCAAGGAGTTCGCGACCGCCTGGAGCGTGGTGCCCGAGCCCCCGAGCGCGACGGGCGGAGCGTAGTTGAAGTCCGGCGAGTGTGGCGAGACGCGCGTGGCGGACCTCGCGCAGGACGGTCGCGGCATCGCCCGGGTGGAGGGCAAGGCGGTTTTCATCGAGGGCGCGCTGCCCGGCGAGCGGGTGCGTTTTCGTGTGCGCAAGGCGCGCCGCCAGCTCGATGAGGCCGAGCTTCTCGAGGTGCTCGAGCCCTCCGCCGATCGGGTGAGCCCGCGCTGTGCGCACTTCGGCATCTGCGGCGGCTGCACCTTGCAGCACCTCGCGCCCGCGGCGCAGCTTCAGGCGAAGCAGCAACAGCTTCTCGAGACGCTGGCGCGCATCGGCCAGGTGCGTCCCCGGCAGGTCCTGGAGCCGCTCGTCGGACCACCTTTCGCGTATCGGCGGCGCGCCCGCCTCGGTGTGAGGTTCGTCCACAAGAAGGGGCGTGTGCTCGCCGGCTTTCGCGAGCGCGACAAGCCCTACATCGCCGACGTGAAGCGCTGCGAGACGCTCATCGAGCGCTTTGCCACTCTGCCGGCGGCGCTTGCGGAGCTCGTCGAATCGCTCAGCCTGCGCGAGCGCCTGCCGCAGGTCGAGCTCGCCGCCGGCGATGCGGCGGCGGCGCTCGTGTTCCGGGTGATGCAGGAGCCGAGCGCGCAGGATCTTGCGGCGCTCGAGCGGTTCGGGGCCGAGCACGGGGTCGGCGTCTATCTGCAGCCGGCCGGTCCCGCGAGCGTGGTCCCGCTCGGCGCGCCACCACCGCTCAGCTACGCCCTGGACGGCGGCCGGGTCGTGCTCGAGTTCGGTCCCCTGGACTTCGTGCAGGTGAATCGCGAGGTCAATGTCGCCCTGGTCGCGCGGGCGCTCGAGTGCCTCGCGCCCGGGCCCACCGATCAGGTGCTCGACCTGTTCTGCGGCGTCGGCAATTTCACACTGCCCATCGCCCGGCGCGCGGCCCGGGTGCTCGGGGTCGAGGGGGATCCGGCGCTCCTCGGCCGGGCGCGGGCCAATGCGGTGCGCAACGGCCTCGCGAATGTCGAGTTCGCCGCCGCGGACCTGTTCGGGGAGGGGACGCTCGGCCCCTGGGCGGAGGCGCGCCATGACCTCGTCCTGCTCGATCCTCCCCGGGCCGGCGCGGCGTCAATCATGGAACGTATGGCACAGTGGGCCCCGAGGCGGCTCGTGTATATTTCCTGCCACCCGGGCAGTCTCGCGCGGGACGCCGGTTTGCTGGTCGGCTCAAAGGGTTACGAGCTGACCGGCGCAGGGGTGATGGATATGTTTCCACAGACGGCACACGTCGAATCGATGGCGGTGTTCGAGCGCATCCGGGACCCGGGCGGCCGATGAGCCTCGGCCCGCTGATGGTCGATGTGGCGGGTTTGGAGCTGCGCCCGGAGGACCGGGAGGTGCTCTCGCATCCCCTCGTCGGCAGCGTGCTGCTCTTCAGCCGCAACTACCAGAGCCGTGAGCAGGTGGCCGCGCTCACCCGCGAGATCCGGGCCTTGCGCAGCCCCTCGCTGCTGATCGCCGTCGACCATGAGGGCGGCCGGGTCCAGCGCTTCCGGGACGGGTTCACCCGGCTGCCGCCGGCGCGCCTGCTCGGCCGGCGCTTCGAGGAGGACCGGCGCGATGCGCTCGGGATCGCACGCTCGCTCGGCTGGCTGCTCGCGCGGGAGCTGCGCACGGTGGGCGTGGATTTCAGCTTCACCCCCTGCATCGACCTCGACTACGGGGTGAGCGAGGTGATCGGCGACCGGGCGTTCCATCGCGACCCCGACGTGGTCGGCGCGCTCGCCGTGGCCTGCCTGTCCGGACTTCGCGATGCCGGCATGGCCGCGGTCGCCAAGCACTTCCCGGGTCATGGCGCCGTCGTCGCCGATTCACACGTCGCGCTGCCGGTCGATCGGCGCGAGTTTGCGGACCTGGAGCCCGATCTGCGCCCCTACCGCGTGCTGATCGAGAATCAACTCCCGGCCGTGATGGCGGCGCACGTCGTTTACTCCGCGGTCGATCCACTGCCCGCGAGCTTGTCGCGGCGCTGGATCAACGACATTCTGCGCCGCTCGCTCGGATTTCACGGCTGTGTATTTGCCGATGATCTGTCGATGGCCGGAGCCGCGGCCTTCGGCAGCATGCTCGAGCGCGCGCATCTGGCCCTCGCCGCCGGCTGCGACGTCTTGCCCCTCTGCAACGATCGTGCGGCGGTCGAGGAGCTGCTCCATCGCCTGAACATCGATATCGTGAACCCGGCCTCCCAGGCGCGCCTCGTGCGCATGCGGGCCCGCGGCGACGCGCCCGCCTCCCTCGACGGGGACTCGAGCTGGCAGGAGGCGGTCGAGCGGATCGCGCAGCTCGGCAGCGCACCGCCGCTCGTATTGACCGAGCGCCCCCATGATGCCGCTTGATGGGGAGATTTACCGGCGCCTGCTCGAGACCTCCCCCGAGGGGGTGGTGCTCGTCGATGCGCGCGATGGCGCTCATCCGGTGGTGTACGTGAATCCGGCCTTCGCAGCGCTCACCGGCTACGAGACCTCCGAGCTCATCGGCAAGAACCTGCGGCTGCTGCAGGGAGATGATCGCGAGCAGGACGGCCGGCACCGCCTGCGCGAGGCGCTCAAGGCGCAGGAGGCCTGTCGGGTGCTGCTGCGTAATTATCGCAAGGACGGCTCGCTCTTCTGGAACGAGGTCACCGTGCGCCCGCTCTGCGATGCCGAGGGTCAGGTGCGCTACTTTGCCGGACATCACCGTGATGCGGGCGACCGCTTGCGCCTCGATCCGAAGCTGCCGCGCGACTCCTTGAGCGGCGCACACCAGCCGACGGCGGTCGCGGTGCGCGATGATCGGCTGACCGGACTGTACACGCTGAGCTACCTGCAGGAGCTCCTCAAGCGTGACTGGGCCATCGCGCAGCGCGAGCAACGCAGCATCGCGCTGTTCGCGATCGATATCGATGCGCTCGATGTTTACAACTCGACGTTCGGTCGCGCCGCCGGCGACTCGATGATTCGCCGCGTGGCGCACGTCGTCTCGGGGTGCCTGCGCCGCTCGAGCGACGTCACCGCGCGCATCGACGGGGGGAGCCTGCTGGCCTTCGCTCCGGGACTGGATCTGGAGCATGCGCGACGCATCGCCGAGACGATGGCCGAGCGGGTGCGCGATATGCGCATTCATCATCCGCGCTCGGCGGTCTTGCGATACGTGAGCATCAGCGTGGGCGTGTGCGCAACCGTACCCGCCCTCGACGAGACGCCGGCCTCGCTCGTCGAGAAATCCCAGCAGCAGCTCGGACGCGCCAAGAAATCGGGGCGTAACTGCGCCGCTTGAGATCCAGGATCTCGGGGGCTCGGGTTCCCCCCCCGAGACGGCGTGGGGGGCGAGCCGCCACCCACGCTGCGAGCCGCGACTACTTCGGCGGAATCTGTCCGCTGATCCTGTTTTCCTGCTGGTTGAGCGCGCCCTGCTCGGCCTTGGTGATGTGGCCGCCGTTCTGACTGGCCATGTCGCGCTCTTCCTGGCGCACCTGGTGATCTTCGTGGTGCAGCTGGGCTGCCTGGCTCTTGCTCAGCGTCCCATTCTTCACGTCCTGATGAATGCGCCGGTTCTGGTTCGACAGCCGCTGGTTGACCTGTTCGCGACGCGGGTGGTTCTTCTGCCACTGCGTGTCCGCCGAGGCGGTGCCCATGAGAGTGGCCAGCGAGACCAGTGTGGCGGCGAAAGCCAGGCCGCCTTTACGAGCCGAATTCAACATATCCTATCCTCCCGGTGAAGTGCCTTGATCTCCATCGACCCGCTCCGACGATGCAAGCGGCTCTTGAGTGAAGAACGCTCGAGCCCGTGGGCGGCCGGTGTCATTAAGCGAAGTTAATCGCCCGCGCGCATCGCGGGTCCCGGGACGCGGCTCCCGGTGCGCGATCCCCGGATACCCGACCCCCCGATACTCGGCCCGTCGCCCCCTCGCTCAGCGTGACCGAGATCGCAGTCGCGCCGGGCTTTCTGTGACCGCCTTCAACGCTTGAGCAATTCGCCGGTGACTCGGGCCGCGGAGCGCTGCCTGCGCCGCTGCGCCGGCGGCGGTTTTTTGGTACCAAACGCGCATGAGCATCCGCACCAAAGTCATCTCCTTGCTGGCGCTGTTATTTGCGCTGCTGATCATGCTCGAGATAGCGGTGCAGAAGCAGATCCTGATGCCGAGCTTCGCGGAGCTCGAGCGTGACGATGCGCGCACCTCCATGCGCCGGATCCGCTATGCGCTCGACACCTCGCTCGAGGAGCTGGAGGTGAGCGCCGCGGACTGGGGCAACTGGGCCGACGCGTACAACTATGTCGAGTCGCTGGATCAGTCGTTCGTCACCTCGAACATGACCCCCGTCGGACTGAGACAGCTGCAGGTCAACGCGCTGTTGATCATCGATCTGGGCGGTCGCCTGGTCGCCGCGCGCACCGAGGATCTGGAGTCCCCGGCCTCGCGTGCGCTCGATCTCGATCTGGCACGCCTGGCGGCGTTGCCCGCCGACTTCCCGTGGCGGCGCGAGCTCGCGCATCCGCGCCGCATGCACGGTCTCTTGCGCACCAATCAGGGCGTCATGATGCTCGCCGCGGCGCCGGTGCTCGATGGCAGCGGCGCCGGGGCCGCCCGCGGCATGGTGATCATGGGCCGGCTGCTCACGCCGCTGCAGGTGCGCCTCCTCGGCGCACGCGCCCAGGCGCAGCTCTCGGTCATCGAGGATCTGCACGGCGTCGTCGGCGACCGCATGACCGAGACCACCGCGCTCACGCGGATCGAGGAGGCGCTCCCCGACCTCTACGGCCATCCTCTGGTGCTGCTGCGAGTCGATGTGCCCCGCACGATCAGCGCGCACGGCCAGCGCGTCGTCACCTACGCATCGGCCTATCTGGCCGCCGCGGGGGTGGCGGTCCTGGTGGTGCTGCTGATTTTCCTCAACCGCGTGGTGCTCGCGCCGCTCGAGCGCGTCACGCGTCACGCCGTTGCGGTGGCGCGCGATACCGATTCGACCGCGCGACTCAATCTACCTGGAGACGACGAGGTGGCGCATCTCGCCCGCGAATTCGACCGGATGGTCGAGCGACTCGCCGAGGCGCATCGCGAGCTCATCGACCAGTCGTTTCGCGCCGGCTTCGCCGAGCTCGCCAAGGGTGTGCTGCACAATCTCGGCAATGCGATGACCCCGTCGGTGGTGCGTCTCTCGAAGCTCGAGGCCCGCTTGCGCGAGGCGCCGCTCGAGGACATGAGCCGCGCGACGCAGGAGCTCGCCGGCGCCGAGCCGGGGAGCTCCCGTTTCGAGGACTTGCGCGAATTTCTGCGCCTCGGCTGCCAGGAGCTCACGCAAAGCCTCGAGGACTCGCGCGCCGACCTCGCGGTGATCCAGCGCCAGGCGTTGATCGTGCAGAGCTCGCTCGCCGAGCTCATGCGCTCGACCCGCAACGACCCGGTCATCGAGTCGGTGCGCCTGCCGGAGCTGGTGCATCAGACCCTGGAGATCGTCCCCGATGCCTGCCGGCAGCGGGTGCGGGTCGATGCCGACGAATCGCTCGGCCGCATCGGAGCGGTGCGGGTCGCACGCACGGTGCTGCGCATGATCCTGCAGAACCTCATCATCAATGCGGCCGATGCGGTGCGCGAAGCCGGGCGCGAGAACGGCATCGTGCGCCTCGGGGCGGAGCTGGTGCAGGAGGACGACAAGACACAGCTGCACCTGCATTGCACCGACAACGGAGTCGGCATCCCGAAAAGCAATCTGCAGCGCGTCTTCGAGCCGGGCTTCTCCACCAAGCCGTCCGAAACCAACCACGGCATCGGACTGCACTGGTGCGCGAACGCGATTGCGGCGCTCGGCGGGCGCATCTGGGCGGTAAGCGAAGGCGAAGGACTCGGTGCCTCGATGCACCTGATGGTGCCTCTGACGGTGCGGGAATGATTCCCAATTCAGACTCAAAAGGAAGGTTGGCCGTGAAAGACGTGAAGCGAGTGGCGATCCGGGTCCTCATCGTCGATGACGAGGTCCAGGTGCGGGAGGCGTATCGCGAGATCCTGCAGGAAGCGGACATGAGCAATGAGACGGCCGTCTTCCGCAACCTGCGCGAGCGGCTCTTCACGCGTCCGGGCGGTGATCCGGTGCGCAAGCTCTCGGTGCACAACACGACCTTCAACCCCGTGTTCTGCGATGGCGCCGAGGCTGCAGTCGAGGCGGTGCGCGCGGCGCTCGCCGCCGACGACCCCTTTGCGGTCGCGTTTCTCGACATGCGCATGCCGCCCGGACATGACGGCGTTTGGGCCGCCTCGCGCATCCGCGAGCTCGACCCGGCGATCGAGATCGTGCTGTGCAGCGCCTACTCCGACATCGACCCGTGCGCCATGGGCAAAGTGGTGCCCCCCGAGGAGAAGCTCTCCTACCTGCAGAAGCCGTTCCATCCGCACGAGATTCGTCAGATGACGATCTCACTCGCGAGCAAGTGGCGCGCCGAGCATCGCATCGTGAAGCTCGCCTATTTCGACCCCCTCACGGGGCTCCCGAACCGCGAGCAATCGCGCAACCGGCTCGCGAGTGCGCTGTCGGCGGCGCAGGAGCTCGGAAGGATGCTCGCGGTGCTCTACCTCGATCTGGACAACTTCAAGCGCGTCAACGACACCCTGGGTCACGCGGTGGGCGATGAGCTGCTGTGCGAGGTGGCGAAGCGCCTGAAGCACTCGCTGCGCGCGGCGGACGGGGTCGATGCCGACGGTCACCCAAGCCCCCGGTCGAATCACATCGCGCGCCTCGGTGGCGACGAATTCATCGTCATCCTGCCCGCGATCCGCACCGCCTCGGATGCGGCAGTGGTGGCGCACCGCCTGATCACCGAGCTGCAGCAGCCGATGCGGCTCGCGCAGCACAGCCTGGTGGTGACGCCCAGCGTGGGCATTGCGCTCTATCCGGCCGACGGCGCCGATGTCGACACGTTGCTGCGCAACGCCGACCTGGCGATGTACTTTGCGAAACGCAAGGGTGCGGGAATGTACGCCCTGTTCGATGCGGCGATGAACGATGCCGCCCTGCATCGCTTCACCATGGAGGCGAAGCTGCGCGGCGCGCTCGAGCGCGGTGAGTTCTCGCTGCATTATCAGCCGCAGTTCGACGTCAACACCGGCTCGGTGGCCGGCATGGAGGCGCTGCTGCGCTGGACCAACGATGACCTCGGCATGGTGGCGCCGCGCGATTTCATTCCCATTGCGGAGGAGACCGGCCTCATTCTGGCCATCGGTGAGTGGGTGCTGCGCACGGCCTGCCGCCAGGCCAAGGCCTGGCGCGATCAGAATCTGCCGGTGGTGCGCATGGCGGTCAACGTATCCGCGCAGCAATTCGCGCTCAAGGAATTCCCCGCCCTGGTCGCCTCGATCATCGCCGAGTCGGGCATCGAGCCCGCAATGCTCGAGCTCGAGATCACCGAATCGGTGGTCATGCGCGATGAGACCTGGGCAGAGCAGGCGCTCGCGCAGCTCAAGGAGCTCGGCGTGCAGCTTGCGATCGACGACTTCGGCACCGGCTATTCGAGCTTCGGGCGCCTGCGTCACTTCGCGGTGGACCGCTTGAAGATCGACCAATCCTTCATGACGAGCTTGAATGAGTGCAGCGACGATCGGGCGATCGCCGCCGCGATCATTGCGATGTCGCGCTCGCTGCGCATCAGCGTGACCGCCGAAGGCGTCGAGAGTCTGCCGCAACTGCTGTTCCTGCAGGAGCATTCCTGCCACGAGGCGCAAGGCTTCCTCTTCAGCCGGGCGCTGCCGGCGAGCGACGCGGAGAATCTGCTGCGGCGTGCCGCCGAGACGACGGGCGGCACGCGCACCCAGCGCCTGCGACGCCTGCTGAGCTAAGAAACCGCCCGGAGCGCCGTCAAAGCCCGGCGTCGGCGCACGCCTACACGCCGTTGCGTCGCTCCGCCGTGGAGGCTCCCTCGGCTTCCCGGCTAGGGTGCCTCCCGAAAGGGGGTCCCTCATGCCCAATCGCAAAGCGTTCGACGAGCGCGACAAGTACGACCACAGCACTCACCCCGTCGGTCACCGGCAGCCGAGCGATCTTGCGCCGGATGTCGAGCACCCCGGTGATCGTCGCGTCGACACGGAGGCGGTCACGAGCGAGGAAGCACGCACGGGAACCCCGGTGCGCTCGCGCCGCTCGGCCGGGCGCAGCGTGCGACGGGGCTCGCGCTGACCGGCGCGCAGCCCCTTCACCTCTCAGCCCCGCGCGCTCGATTTCGAGCGATGCGGTCCTTTGTATTTTTGAGGAGGAGTTTGCATGGCCATCGCAGCGACGACGTCGAGTCCCCTGACACTGCCCCCACTGCCGTATTCCGACAATGCGCTCGAGCCGGTGATCTCGGCGAAGACCTTGAGCTTTCACCACGGCAAGCACCACAAGACTTACGTCGAGACGACGAACAAGCTCATCGCCGGCACGGGTCTCGCGGATTTGCCGCTCGAGGCCATCGTGCGCGCAGCGGCCGGCAAGCCGGATCGCACGGCGATCTTCAACAACGCCGCGCAGGCGTGGAACCATGATTTTTATTGGAAAAGCCTCAAGCCGCGGGGCGGGGGTGAGCCTGCGGGCGAGCTCAAGCACAAGGTGGAAAGTGATTTCGGCAGCTGCGCCGCCTGCACTCAGGAGCTCGCGAGCGCAGCGCTCGCACAGTTCGGCAGCGGCTGGGCCTGGCTGGTGGCGGACGGCTCACGACTCAAGGTGCTGAAGACCGCCGATGCCGAGAACCCCCTGACGCAGGGCCTCAAGCCGCTCCTCGCGATCGATGTCGGGGAGCATGCCTACTACCTCGATTATCAGAACCGGCGCGCGGACCACGTACAGGCCGTGATCGAGAAATTGCTCAACTGGCCGTTCGCCGCGGAGAATCTCGCCCGAAATTGACGCGCTGCGTGTGGGAATACGCTTCAGCCGCGACCGATGCGGTCCTACAGACCGCATTGCCGCACCGCCGCTAATCTCCTGGGGTCACAACAGCTACTGGGAAGCAGAGAGAGCCATGAAGAAACTTATAACTGCAACATTGAGCGCGTCGATGCTCGTTCTGTCGCTCGGCAGCGTCATCGCGCAGGCCAAGGAAAGCCTCGAAGAGCGCGAGGCGAAGTACCACGAGACCGTCAACATCTTTCGCCACGCCGGTGAGAGCGCGGATTTCTTCCACCACTGCTACGGTTACGCAGTGTTCCCCACGATAGGCGAGGGTGCCTTGGTGGTGGGGGGCGCGGGCGGCAAGGGTGGCGTGTTCATCAACGGCAAGTTGGTGGGCGAGGCGACGATGGCGCAGGTGAGCGTCGGCTTCCAGGCCGGCGGCAAGGCGTTCCGCGAGATCATCTTCTTCGAGAACAAGGCCGCCGCCGATGAGTTCATGTCGGGCAGCTTCGAGTTCGGAGCCGACGCGAGCGTCACGGCGATCACCGCGTCGGCTGGCGCGAGCGCAAGCACCACGGGCACCGAGGCCGGTGCAAGCGGCGGCCAGCATGATGCGGTCACCAAGGGTCGCTACTACAAGGGCATGGCGGTGTTCACGGTGGCGAAGGGGGGCCTGATGTACCAGGCGGCCGTCGCGGGCCAGAAGTTCACCTTCCACCCGATCGGCTCACCGTCCTAAGCTCGATCGTTGGGCGGCGTGGGTCGAGTCAGAACGGCTCGGCCCACGGCCGCAGATCGACCTCGAATGACCACGCGCTCCTCGGCTGGGCGAGGACCGCGAGGTAAGTGCGGGCGATCGCCCGCGGATCGAGCGAAGAGTCGTCCGCCCCGGGCGGGCGGGCGGCGGAGCGCACCGCGCCATCGATGAGAAAATGCGCCACATGGATGCCGTGCGGCGCCAGCTCGCGCGCAGCGCTTTGCGCAAGCCCCCGCAGAGCGAACTTGCCCATCGCGAACGCGGCCGACCGGG
>DATGIA010000018.1:0-23182 GCA_035307465.1 Steroidobacteraceae bacterium | reverse complement strand
GGCCGATAGTGCGCACGCTCGGAACGGGCAGACCCTGGCTCTGGCAGAAGTGCTTGAGGAAGGGGTGCAGCTTCTCCTTACCCAGGTTGATGTGGGCACTGCGCAGGCGACGCAGCTCCTCAAGCAGCGGCTCGGGCCAGTGGCGGCGACGCAGGCGCTTGGGGCGAGTGGATCGAGGGGCGAGGGTGTGGGGCTTGCCCTCACCGGCACGCAGCTGCGCTCGCCAGGCGTAGAGAGTTCGGCGCGAGACGCCAAACGCCTCTTGCGTTGCGGCCAGACCATGGCGTTCCCAGAAGCGCAGCACATTCAGACGCTGCTCGGCCCTTTTGCAGATCATGTCCCAATAAAGGGCACGATCGGCAACGGCAAGAAAACCTCTTATGCGGTATCCAATCCATCGAATTTGCACCCCGCACCCTCCTTCGAGGAGTGCAGAATGTTTCTGGCCCTAGTCAGACTCCATCGAGGAAGCCAAACCGGCGACTCGCCTTCTCAGGCATGACCCTCAGGCGGAAGACGGTGCTCGCTCGGTGGAGGGGCTGACGATGTGCGGCTCGCGCAGCGTCTCTCTCGCTCGATCAGCTCCTCGCCGAGCGCATCGCGCAGTGTCTCGAGGCGCACCAGCTCGGTGCGGGCACGACGCCAGGCATCCTCGGCAGCTTCCATCGCCTCGCGCAATAGCTCACACTCGGCCTTGAGCAAGCGGACCGCCGCCTGCGACGCGAACCAGCGGCGCTCCACGAGGCCGGGTCCCGCATCACCGTCCAACTCTGATGGATGCATGAATGCCTCCTGGAGTGCCCGACCGACTCGCTCGGGAAATCGCAGCTGGGCAGCCATTATCGCCTCCGAACATGACGATTTCCGGACAGGACATGCGTCGGATACGGATCGCGCGCATGGCGCGTAGACAAGAAAAAGGCCTCGCGAGGAGGCCCAAAGCTCGAGGGGGGCTCGAGAGGATCGACAGGAGAAACTTACCGCTCAGCCGGACTCAGCGCAGGGCCAATGAGCGTGCGCGGCTCAGCCGGTGAGCGGCACGGTCCATCGCGGTGCGCCGTCTCGCCGCCAATGGCGCCCGGACTCGCACCAGGCGCGCCGACTCGGTGCCGAAGCTGTCCGCGACGCTTCGCTGCAGCTCGTGCCATCGCAGGCTCCACGATTCGAATGTGGGGTTCACGGCGCTACTCCATCGACTTTATGAAAACTCATCGACATGACAGGCGTATTAAAGTACGTGCAACTCGAGCAGCGTGCCTCATCCCGACACGGCGACCGTGCAGGACGTACGCACCATCGGCGATGGATCAGGCTGCCTGGCCGACCGGCAACGCAACCGGCACAGTCGCCAGCTGCTCGCGCACTTTCGGCCAGTCGATGAGGCGAAGACGTCCGTTCATGTCCTCGACCAGCGAAGTGCAGCTTTCGACCCAGTCGCCATCGTTGCAGTAAAGCACGCCCGAGATGTCGCGCACCTCGGCGCGATGGATGTGTCCGCAGACCACCGTGTCGACGTTACGCCTGCGCGCGGCCGCTGCCACCGCTTCCTCGAAGCTGCCGATGTACTGCACCGCGGTCTTGGTCTTGTTCTTGAGATAGGCCGCGAGCGACCAGTGCGGCAGATCGAACTGCCGCCGCAGCCAGTTGATGTACGGATTCACCGCCAGCAAGAAGTCATAGATGTTGCTGCCGAGCTTCGCCAGCCAGGGGCTGCACTTGACGACACTGTCGAACTCATCGCCATGCAGGACGAGCATGCGTCGCCCATCCGCTCCGGCGTGAATGTACTCGCGGTGGATCTCGAGGTTGCCGAACACCGCGCCGTCGAACTCGCGGAACACCTCATCGTGATTGCCAGGGACGAAGATGACCTTGGTGCCGCGCTTGGCCTTGCCGAGGATCGTGCGCACCACGTTGTTGTGGGCCTGCGGCCAGAACATGCTCTTCTTCATGTTCCAGACATCGATGATGTCGCCGACGAGAAAGAGCGTGTCCATCTCGACATGGTGCAGAAAGTCGAGCAGGAGGTCAGCGCTGCAACCCTTGAATCCCAGATGAATATCCGAGATGAATACGGTTCTCAGCCTGATCGGCGCCGGCGCAATTCGCTCCACCATGCGTCCTCCTCCTTCGAGCTTCTTGACGACTCGCAGATTCGTCATCGGATATGACGATCGCGTGACTTGCGGAAGAAGATTTGTTTACAAAAAAGACAGTTACGCGTGGAACATCACGTGGAACACAAGAATGATGACCCAAGTCTCATTCTACACGCGCGGTTGCAGGCGCAGCGAAACGATACCCGAAGCCCCGTACCGTCTGGATGTAGGACTCGTAACCGGGTTCGCTTAGGATCTTTCTGAGGCGCTGAACATTCACATCGACTGTGCGCTCGTCGATGTCGCGGTCGGTTCCCCACACGCTCGAGAGCAACTGAGCGCGATTGAAAGTGCACCCGGCATGCAACATCAGAAACTTGAGCAGTCGATATTCGATACCGCGCAGTGTGATGAGTTGCCCGCGCGCGGTGACGCGATTGGTCCCCGACTCGAGCGTCAGACCATCGATGCAGACGGCCGGGTGCTTTGCGTCATGCGAATAGTCCCGGAGCACCGCGTACACGCGCGCAATGACCTCGCGCAAGGAAAAGGGCTTCGTGATGTAGTCGTCCGCACCGAGGCTCAAGCCGGTCACGATGTCGTGCTCGGCGGCGAGCGCGGAGAGGATGATGAGCCGCAGCTTGCGCGTGTTGTGTGCGCGGCGCAGTCCCTCGATGAGCTCGAGAGAGACGAAGCCGGGCATGTTCCAATCGACCATGACGAGATGCGGCGGCTGCTCGATCACCGCGTTGATTGCGGCGGCACCGTCGGTAAATACTTGCACGCGGAAGCCGGCTTCCGAGAGTTTTTGTCGGAGGGGCTCTGCGCAGGCAACATCCCGATCGACGATGAGAATGTGCTTGTCGGTCTCGGCAGCCAGCATTGATCGCGTGATTAGAGATGACAAACTTTGCAGTTGCTTGACGATTTTGTGACCTCTCACGTCCGGCGAGCACTCTCCCCGGGTGTCCGATCTCTCCCCCGAGCGCCCGAGCGCCGAGTCGCGGCTCGAGTCGCGTGCCCATCAAAGCAGCGCGCCACGCACGAGCGCTCGCACCGATACGAGCGGATAAGGGCGCAGCGGTTCGGGCCGCAGCACGCGTCCCGCATCGTCATGGGCGGCATTCCAGGCCGCGAGCAACAGGCCGAGCGCGATCCAGTTGCAGGTCCGTTCGCGCGTCGCCGCGCTTTGCTCATTTAGAGCCCCGATCGGCGAGCGTGCGCCGAGAGCCGCGCACGCCACGCGGTGGGCGGCATTTGACGGTGGTGTAAACATGGTCCGTTCCTCCGAAGCCTTGCTGGCGAGGTGCAAGTCTCGCCCTGAATTGAGCCGGTCTTGCGCACCCGATCGAGGCAGGGGGAGGACGGATCGTGATGAAAAATGGCAGGCGGGCTCACCGCCCCGGCCATCGGCTATCATCTCACCCCGTGAAGAAGACGATCGCCATCGTCGAGGACGAGCCGGCGCTGCGCGAGAACTATGCCGCGCTCCTCGCCCGCCACGGCTACGGCGTGAAGACCTACGCCAACCGCAAGGGCGCCCTGCAGGCCTTCGGTACGCACCTTCCGGACCTGGCGATCATCGACATTGCCCTCGAGGATGAGGCGGAGGGCGGCTTTGACCTGTGCCGCGAGCTGCGGGCGATGTCCGCCGAGATTCCGATCATCTTTCTAACGGCGCGCGACAGCGAGCTCGACGCGGTCTCGGGTTTGCGGCTGGGCGCGGACGACTTTCTGACGAAAGACGTGAGCATGCCGCACCTGGCCGCGCGGGTCGCCGCCCTGTTCAGGCGCATCGATGCGCTGCGCCGGCCGCACACGGCGAGCGAGGTCTTGAGACGCGGTGCGCTCTCGATCGATGCCGAGCGCATGCAAACGACCTGGAAGGGCACGCCGGTGACGCTTTCGCTCACCGAGTTCTGGATCGTACATGCCCTGGCGCGCAACCCCGGGCACGTCAAGAACCGCCAGCAGCTCATGGACGCCGCGAACGTGGTGCTGGACGACAACACCATCACCTCGCACGTCAAGCGCATCCGCCGCAAATTCATCGAGATCGATCCGGGCTTCGATGCCATCCAGACGGTCTACGGCATGGGATATCGCTTCGTCGAGTGAGCATCCGCCATCAGCTGCTGCTCATAGCGCTCACGACGCTGATCCTGCCGTGGGCAGGGTGCAAGTATGCGCGCGAGCTCGACGCGGCCCAGCGTCGCGCGCAGGAGAATGCCCTCGCGGCAAGCGCCGAGACGATTTCCCATGCGCTCGCCTCCGAGCCCGCAAGGGTGTTTCGCGACCTCGATGACCGCTCGCCCTTCGATGCCGCACGCGGTGACCAGTACGTCTTCGCCCTCCACAACGAGCCGCTGATCGATGGCTATCGAGAGGACTGGGACCTGGCCGCCCCCGCCACGGCTCTGCCGAGCGCGGAGGGTTACGCGGCCCGTCTGTTGCTCGGTACCGAGGGCCGCTTTCTCTACTTATATATGGAGGTCGAAGATGCCCGCACGGTCGCACAGCCGCCCGTGATCGGCCCTACGACCCTCGACTTCACGCGCGTCGACCTCGTCACCGAGCATCCGGACGGCACGCGCGATGCCTTTTTCTTTGCATCCGGGGCGCCGGGACCTCTTCCGGCCCAGGTTCTGGTGCGCGGCGAGTCGGGCGGCGTGCACTTCGTGAGCGAGGCGCGCATTCAAGGCTTCTGGCTGCAGACCGCAACCGGCTATCAGCTCGAGGCCCGGATTCCCTGGAGCCTGCTGGGAGCACGACTCTGGATCGAGGCCCACGCGGGCGATGCGCGGCGCGCCGGATTCGAGCCCGAGGATGACGCGCCCGGGGGTCGGCTCTTCATGGCGACCCCGGGCCTCTCGACCCTGCTCGCGACTTTCGTGCGCCCCGGCACTCGCGCCACCGTGCTCGATGCCAATGCGCTGCGACTGGGGGTTGCGGGGACGCTCGAGAGCGGCGGCCGCGGCGCAGAGACCCGCAGCGCAAGCTGGTACGACCGCTTTCTATCGGTCGACAGCACGCACTGGCCGCTCGAGGTATCGGCGGCGGATCGGATGCAGGGCGCGGCAATTCGTGCGGCGCTTCGGGGACACACGAGCGCCGAGTGGTTGCGCGCGGCGGGCGGAGGCAGCGTATTGCTTGCAGCGGCTCCGTTGCAGATCGGTGGCGAGCCGCGGGGTGCCGTCGTGCTCGAGCAAGGAGGCAACCCGCTGCTCGAGGCGCGAGATCAAGCGCTGTCACATCTCTTCAACCTCACGCTTCTCGGGACGGCCCTCGCCGTCGTGTTCGCATTCGCGGTCGCCGCCTCCATCGGCGTGACGATCGGGCGCCTGCGCCTCGCAGCCGACAGCGCCATCGGCCCGGATGGGCGCATCCGGCTGAGCATGCCCGAATCGCAGCGAAGCGATGAGATCGGCGCCCTCGCGCGCGCCTTCGAGCGCCTCTTGCAACGGCTCAACGAGCACACGCTGTACCTGCGCTCGCTCGGCGGCAAGCTGTCGCACGAAATGCGCACGCCGCTGACCATCGTGCGCTCCTCGATCGATAATCTCGAGTTCTCGACGCTTGCGGCCGAGCAACGCGGATATCTGCTGCGCGCTCGGGATGGGACGGCGCGCCTGCAGTTCATCCTCACCGCCTTGGGGGCTGCCGCGCGCGTCGAGGAGGCCATCAAGCAGGCCGAGCGCGTGCCGCTCGATCTCTGCGCGCTGCTCGATTCGGCCGTAGCGGGCTACCGCGCTGCCTTTCCGGGCGCGACCTTCATCCTCGAGCGGCCCGAGAATGAGTGCCCGATGCGCGGCGCGCCGGAGCTGCTCGTACAGCTGCTCGACAAGCTGATCGAGAACGCGGTCGACTTCTGCCCGCCGGGAGGGACGATCACGGTGCGACTCGAGCGGCTCGGCAGCCAGTACGAGCTCTCGGTCGCGAACGACGGCCCGCCGCTGCCCCCGGCGATCAAGGACCGGCTGTTCGAATCGCTGTTCGAGCATCGCTCGGGCCGAGAGGACAAACCTCATTTCGGTCTCGGGCTCTACATCGTGCGCTTGATCGCAGAATTCCATGGTGGCCGCGTGGGAGCAGCCGATCGGGTCGATGGCACCGGGGTCGTGTTCTCGGTGCGGCTACCGCTCATCTAGAGGTCTCATCCGTGCCCATCCTGCTGCGCCGAACGTTTCAGGCTCTCCTGGTGCTGCTGCCCTTGGCCAAGGCGTGGCCGGACAGCCGCGTGTTCCGCGCGGTCCTCATCGTCGATCTCGTCGGCTTGGCGCTGATCTATTTCTCGGCGGAGATCGATGATTTGACCTTTGGCTCCTCTTCGCGCGGTCGCACCATCGACGCGCACACCCCGCCGTTCATGATCGCTGCGATCGGATGGTTGCTGCTTTGGCTGATGGCCGCTCTGGTGTACTGGCCCAAGAAGTCCTGAACGATCACGCCGTCTCAGGCGAACAGGCGCGGTTGCTCGGGCCGAGAGCGCTCCTCGGGAGCGAAGCGCGCACCCTCGTGCGCGAGCAGCCATTGCTTGCGCTCGAGCCCCCCGCCAAAGCCCACCAGCGAGCCGTCGGCGCCGATGACGCGGTGACAGGGCACGATGACCGCGATGGGGTTTCGTCCGTTCGCAAGTCCGACGGCACGCATTGCCTTGGGATTCCCGATTCGCTCGGCAAGACGGCCGTAGCTCCAGGTCTCGCCGAAAGGGATCGAGACGAGAGCCCGCCAGACGCTCTGCTGGAAGACCGTGCCCTCGAGTCGCAGCGGCAGATCGAAGATGCGCCGCGTGCCTGAAAAATACTCCTCCAGCTGACGCCGGGTCGCGACGAAGGGCCTGGCCTGTGGATCCTCGAGGGCGCCGGACAGCTCCACCCGGTCATGGGAAGTCGCCATGTGCAGGCCGGTCAACGACACCCCGTCCCCCACGAGCAGCAAGGGGCCGATGGGACTGGGCATTCGAGTGAAATGGATCATCGGGGGCTCCCGAGCGAGCGCCAGAGATATTGAGCGGCATAGGAACGCCAGGGCCGCCACCGCTCCGAGCGTGCGAGCAGCGGCCGTGCCGCGAGGCTCGCAGCCCGCTGCAACATGAGATCGCCCGCTGGAAAGGCATCGGGCCAGTGCAGCGCACGCATGGAGACATACTCGGCCGTCCATGCTCCGATGCCCGGCAGCTCGAGGAGCGCGGCCATCTGCTGTGCGACGTCGGCATGCGATGCGAGCACGAGGCGTCTCGCATCGACTGCCTGGGCAAGCGCGATCAGCGTGCGGGCGCGCTGACCGATGATGCCGAGTGCGGCGATCTCCTCGACCGTGAGGCGTGCGACGCGATCCGCGACGGGGGCATGCCGGTTGAGCTGCGGGAAGGGCGTCGTCACCGGTGCACCGAAGCGCGCCGCGAAGCGGCCGGCGAGCGTGCTCGCCGCCTTCACCGTGATCTGCTGACCCAGCACCGCGCGCACTGCGAGCTCGAAGCCGTCAAACGCGCCCGCCACCCGCAAGCCCGGGGCGCGATGCACGTGCGGGGCAAGCAGCGGATCCTTCGCCAGACACTCGCTCACCGCAGCGGGTACCGCATTCAGGTCAAACACGCGCTTGATGCGCGCGACCACCGAGCCGATGACGGGTGCGAGCGCGGGGTCGAGCTCCAGCTCAAGCGCATGCCCGCCCGGACTCAGGCCGACCGCGATCCAACCCTCGTGGCGGTCGAGGGCGACGGTGCGACGGTAGTGGCTGGCATCGACGTATTCGACACCCGGCGTCGCGCGCCGGCGCAGATAGTCGAGCAACACGTCCCAGGCCAGAGGCGGTCGATAGTCGAGCTGGCACTTGAGCCCCGCGCTTCGGGTGCGTCGGCGGCGCAAGCTGCGCGGACTCGCGCCGTAGCGCTCGAGAAACAGCGCATTGAAGCGGCGCAGACTCTTGAAGCCGCTCGCGAAGGCGATGTCGGTGAGGCTGAGATCCGTGTCGGTCATGAGACGCTTCGCCATCAAAAGACGCTGCGTCTGCGCAAGACCGATCGGCGAGACGCCGAGCTCGGCCTCGAAAACGCGCCGCAGCTGCCGCTCGCTCACTCCGACGGCGGCGGCAAGCTCCTCGAGTCCCGCCTCCGAGAGCGCGTGCTCCTCGAGGCCGGCAATCGCCGCGCCAAGCAAGCGGCTGCGGCGGTCGATCGGCGCGTAGCCCGGGGCGCGTTCGGGGCGACAGCGCAGACAGGGCCGGTAACCGGCCTGTTCGGCCGCCGCGGCGCTCGGGTAGAACGTCATGTTCTCGCGTTTCGGAGTACGCGCCGGACAGACCGGCCGGCAATAGATGCGGGTGGTCGCGACCGCGGTATAGAAGCGCCCGTCGAAGCGCCGGTCGCGGGCGCGCACGGCGCGATAGCAGGCATCGGAAGGGGGCATCATGCGGCTAGAGTAGCGCAGCCCCCGCGCGAGGACTCGCCATTTTCGGCCATCGAAGCCCCGCCTTCGAGCGATCGCCTAGCGCTTGCGCGTCTTCTTCCGGTTCCGCTGAGCACCCGACTCGATTAACGACGACTTTCGAGCTGCCCGAAACTGAATGTTGATCGCGAGGATGCTCGGAGCAAAGCGCGCCGCCAGCCGCCCCAGGAACGCGTGCATCAGCTGCCACTCATTGTCGGGCTTGCGCGGGCTCAAGACCTCGCAGGTGATCACGCCTTCGGAATTCGACCAGTTGATCCAGCCCGGGTACTTGATGTGGGAGATCTTGCGGCCGTGTTTGCTTGCCGAAAATGTCTGCAGCGAGCCTGACCTCATGTAATTCAGCAAGCTGCGATACAGATCCGCTCCGACGCTCTCGACGATCTGAAACTGAATCATTTGATCGCCCCCTTGGATTTATTTTGGAATGTGGTCGGCCACCGGTGTACGAGTCGGGAGAAGCATGACGCACTCGCGCTGAGCTGTCACCGGCCCACCTCGCCAAGCGAGCGATTTGCTCCCAGCGCTCGACACTCGACTCACACTCCACTCGGGCGCCCCTGGGGCCAGCATGATGTGCGGCGTGAGCCGCGAGCCTTCTAACCAACCGCCAGGGCCGCCCGCACGCCGAGGTAACGCAGCATCCCCGCTGCCGCCTCGCGTCCCTCGAACACCGCCGTGACGACCAGATCCGAGCCGCGCACCATGTCGCCGCCCGCAAAGATCTTCGGGTGCGTCGTCTGAAATCGCGCGCCGTCGGCGCTGTTGACGCGCACCCGTCCGTTCGCATGCACACCCACCCCCGACGACTCGAGCCATGCCGGCGGACTCGGCAGGAAGCCGAAGGCGACGATGACCGCATCGGCCGGGATGGTCTCCTCGGTGCCGGGCACCACCTCGGGAATACGGCGTCCACGCGCATCGGGCGGACCTAAGCGCGTCTCGACGAGCTTCACCCCTTGCACGCGATCGGTGCCGACGATCTCGATCGGCTGGCGGTTGAAGAGGAAGGTGACGCCCTCCTCCCTGCTGTTCTTGTAGTCACGGCGCGAGCCCGGCATGTTGCCCTCATCACGCCGATAGGTGCACGTCACGCTCGCTGCGCCCTGGCGCACGGCGGTGCGATTGCAATCCATGCCGGTGTCACCGCCGCCCAGCACGACGACGTGTTTGTCGCGCATATCGACGAAGTCCTTCGCGTCGACGACCAGGCCGAGCTCGCGGCGAATGTTCGAGACGAGATACGGCAAGGCCTCGTGCACACCCGGCAGGTCCTCGCCCGAGAAGCCGCCCTTCACGTAGGTGTAGGTTCCCATGCCGAGGAAGAGCGCATCGAACTCACGCAACAAGTCCTCGATCGCGACATCGCGCCCGACCTCGACGCCGAGTCGAAACTCGACTCCCATGTGCTGCATCACCTCGCGCCGCTTCTCGACCACCTCCTTCTCGAGCTTGAACGGCGGAATGCCGAAGGTGAGGAGCCCGCCGATGCGCGGATACCGGTCGAAGACGACCGGGGTGACGCCGTTGCGCACCAGCACATCCGCGCAGGCGAGCCCCGCGGGCCCTGCGCCGATGACGGCGGCCCGCTTCCCGGTGCGGGCGACGTACGACAGATCGGGCATCCAGCCCTGTCGAAAGGCCTCGTCGGTGATGTATTTCTCGATGGCGCCGATGCTGACCGCGCCCAAGCCGTCGTTGAGCGTGCAAGCGCCCTCGCACAGCCGGTCCTGCGGGCAGATGCGCCCGCACACTTCGGGAAGCGAGTTGGTCTGGTGCGAAAGCTCGGCCGCCTCGAACAGCTTCCCCGCCTCGACGAGCGCGAGCCAGTTCGGGATGTAGTTGTGCACCGGACATTTCCACTCGCAGAACGGGTTTCCGCAATCGAGGCAGCGGCCCGACTGCTGGGCGGCCGCCTCCGCCGTGTAGGGCGCGTAGATCTCACGGAAATGCAGCGTTCGCTCCTCGACGGGAAGCTTGTCCGGCTCGCGGCGCGGCACCTCGAGAAACTTGAGGTGCTTATCGGCCATGCCACCGCCGCAGCCGTGCGCCCGCTTCTCTCATCGGCGCGACTCGAGCGAGGCCGTGCATCACGCCGCGCGCCTCAGGCTCGAGAGCAAGGTATTGATGGCCGCCGCCTTGGGCTTGACCACCCAAAAACGCCCGATGAAGGTGCGAAAATCGTTGACCAGGGTCGACCCCCAGACACTGCGGGTGTAGGCCACGTGCTGCTCGATCAGTCCGCGCAAGTGCTGCAGATGCGGACCCATGCCCTCGGGGGAGACGCGGTGAATGTCGATGAGCTCATGGTTGTAGCGGTCGACGAAGTCGCGCTCGAGGTCGAGCACGTAGGCGAAGCCGCCGGTGAAGCCCGCACCGAAATTGACACCGGTGCGGCCGAGCACGCATATGACGCCGCCTGTCATGTACTCGCAGCAATGATCGCCCGTGCCCTCGACCACGGCCAGCGCACCGGAGTTGCGCACCGCGAAGCGCTCGCCGGCCGTGCCGGCCGCATAGAGCTCACCACCGGTCGCCCCGTACAGGCAGGTGTTGCCCATGATCACCGTGTCGCGCGCGCTGAACGAGGATTGCGCGGGCGGCCTCAAGACGATCCGTCCGCCCGCCATGCCCTTGCCGACATAGTCGTTCGCCTCACCCTCGAGCGCGAGGTGCAGTCCGCCCGCATTCCACACCCCGAAGCTCTGCCCGGCCGAGCCGGTGAGATGCACATTGAGCGGCGCATCGCTCATGCCATGGTTTCCCCAGCGCCGTGCGATCTCGCCGGAGACCCGTGCGCCGATCGAGCGGTCGAAATTGCGCACTCGATAGTGATACTCGCCCCCCGCCTTCGACTCGATGGCGCTGCGCATGTCCTCGAGCATCGTGAGGCCCAGGGCACCGCGATCGGCGGGCTCGTTACGAGGGTCGGTGCAGTACTGCGGCCGCTCGCGCGCGAGGGCGCTGCTCGCGAGGAGCGGCGCAAGATTGAGCTTGCGCTGTCGCGCCGTCTCACCCGGGAGGACCGTGAGCCGCTCCGTGTGGCCGATGATCTCGGCGAGCGAGCGCACCCCGAGCGCGGCGAGGATCTCGCGGCATTCTTGCGCGACGAAGCGGAAATAGTTCATCACCATCTCCGGGAGGCCGATGAAGTGGCGTGAGCGCAGCACCGCGTGCTGAGTCGCGATGCCGGTGGCGCAATTGTTGAGATGGCAGATGCGCAGGTACTTGCACCCCAAGGCGATCATGGGCGCGGTGCCGAAACCGAAGCTCTCGGCGCCCAAGAGCGCGGCCTTGATCACATCGAGCCCGGTCTTCAGTCCACCGTCGGTCTGCAGCCGCACGCGGTGGCGCAGCTCGTTGACCCGGAGCGTCTGGTGAGTCTCGGCGAGCCCGAGCTCCCAGGGCGTACCGGCGTACTTGATCGAGGAGAGCGGGCTCGCGCCCGTGCCCCCGTCGTAGCCGCTCACCGTGATGAGGTCCGCATAGGCCTTGGCGACGCCTGCGGCGACCGTGCCGACACCGGGCTCGGCGACGAGCTTCACCGAGACGAGCGCCTGCGGGTTTACCTGCTTCAGGTCGAAGATCAGCTGCGCGAGATCCTCGATCGAGTAGATGTCGTGATGCGGTGGCGGCGAGATGAGACCGACCCCGGGGCGCGCGAAGCGCAGGCGCGCGATCATGTCGTTCACCTTGTGACCGGGGAGCTGCCCGCCCTCGCCGGGCTTTGCGCCCTGCGCGATCTTGATCTGCAGCACCTCGGCGTTGATCAGATACTCGGGCGTCACACCGAAGCGCCCCGAGGCGACCTGCTTGATCTTCGAGTTCCGCTCGCTGTGGTAGCGGCGCGGATCCTCGCCGCCCTCACCGGAGTTCGAGCGTGCACCCAGGCGGTTCATCGCGATCGCGAGGGCCTCGTGCGCCTCGGGCGAGAGGGCGCCCAAGGACATCCCGGCGCCGTCGAACCTCAAGATGATGTCGCGCGCGCTCTCGACCTCCTCGAGGGGAACGGGTGCGCGGGCGGGCGTGATCTTCAGAAGATCGCGGATACAGGAGACGGGACGCTCGTTCACCAGCGCCGCGTACTCGCGGTAGCGCTCGTAGTCATTGCTCATCACCGCGGCTTGCAGCGTCGCGACGACGTCCGGGTTGTACATGTGGTACTCGCCGCCGTGCACGTACTTGAGGAGCCCGCCGCGCTCGACGCCCTCCTGCGGATCCCACGCACGGCGCGCCAGCTGCAGCGCATCGGCCTTCAGGTCCTCGAAATCCGCACCGCCGATGCGGCTCTCCGAGCCCTCGAAGCACAGCCCGACCACCTCGTCCGCGAGACCGACGATCTCGAAAAGCTGCGCGCTGCGATAGCTGCCGATCGTGCAGATGCCCATCTTCGACATGATCTTGGTCAAGCCCTTGCGGATGGCGCGCCGGTAGCTGCGCCCGATCTCCTGGCGCGCATCGGCATCCTCCATGTTGAGGGCGCCCTTGCGCATGAGATCGAACAGCGTCTGGTAGGCGAGGTACGGATACACCGCGGTCGCCCCGTAACCGATCAAGCAGGCGAAGTGATGCGGATCGCGCGCCGTGCCGGTCTCCACGAGAATGTTGCATTTGCAGCGCAGGCCGGTGCGCACCAGCCGGTGATGCACGGCGCCGGTGGCGAGCAGCGCGTGGATCGGGATCTTGCCGCGGGTCGGGTAGCGGTCCGAGAGCAGCAGCACCAGCTTGCCCGCCCGCACGGCCGCTTCGGCCTGATCGCATACCGCGAGGATGGCGCTCTTGAGATCCTCGCCTTGAGGGTACTGCAGATCGATGAACTCATGGGGCACGCCCTCATGGTCGAGCGCGACGATCTGACGGAGCTTGCGCTGCGAGAGGATGGGGGATGAGAGCACGATCTGCTCAGCGTGTTGCTGCGCGGGCACGAAGATATTGCACTCCGGGCCAATCTGCGTCTGCAGCGACATGACGATGCTCTCGCGCAAGCTATCGATCGGCGGATTGGTGACCTGCGCGAACTGCTGGCGAAAGTAGTCGTAGAGCGAGCGCACCCGCCTCGACAGCACCGGCATCGGCGTGTCATCGCCCATCGAGCCGACCGCCTCGCTTTCGTCCTCCGCGAGCACGCGGATGATCTCATCGCGCTCCTCGGCGCTGACATTGAACAGCTTCTGGAACATCGCGAGGGTGTTGCGGTCGAACGGCTCGGCCGCGAGCCGCGGGTCGATCAGGTCGGTCTGCAGGTAGCGCACCCCCTTCTTCAGCCACACCTTGTAGGGATGGCGGCTCTTCAGGAGCTCATCGACCTGGCGCGTGTCCATGAGCTCGGCGGTCTGCAGGTCGAGCGCCAGGATCTCGCCCGGGCCCAGCTTGCCCTTGCGCACCACGTCCTCCGGCGCGTAGTCCCACACGCCCGCCTCGGAGGCGATGGTGATGTGCCGGTTGCGGGTGAGCACCCAGCGTGCCGGCCGCAGGCCGTTGCGATCGAGCGTGCAGCACGCATAGCGGCCGTCGGTGAGTACGATGCCCGCCGGCCCGTCCCAGGGCTCCATGTGAGTGGCGTAATACTCGTAGAAGGCCTTGAGGTCGGGATCGATCATGTCGACCGACTGCCAGGCGGGCGGGATGAGCATGCGCATGGCGTGCATCGGATCGAGCCCGCCGACGAGCAGCAGCTCGAGCATGTTGTCGAGCGACTGCGAGTCCGAGCCCTCGAGCGTCACCACCGGCAGCACCTCGTGCAGGTTCGGCAGGAGCGGCGAGCGGAACAAGGGTCCGCGCGCCACGGCCCAGCTGCGATTGCCCTGCACGGTGTTGATCTCGCCGTTGTGTGCGAGGTAGCGATACGGGTGCGCGAGGCGCCACTGCGGCAGCGTGTTGGTCGAGAAGCGCTGGTGGAAGACGACCACGGAGGCCTCGAGCCGCGGATCCTTGAGGTCGGGGTAGAACTCGACCAGATGCTGCGGCATCACCATGCCCTTGTAGACGAGGGTGCTCGAGGAGAGCGAGGGCACGTAGAAGATGGGATCGAGCGGCTCGAGGAGCTTCTCGGCGCGGCGCCGCGCCATGTAAAGGTGGCGATTGAAGGTCGCCTCGTCGAGATCGGCCGTCGTATTCACGAACACCTGCTCGATGCGAGGCAGGGTGCGCAGGGCCTCGGCGCCGCATGCGTCAGGATCGACGGGCAGCACACGAAAGCCCGCAACGCTCAAGCTCTCGCGCTCGAGCTGCTCGGTGAGGACCGTGCGCGCCCGCTGCGCGAGCTCGGGATCGCGGCTCAGGAACACGAGGCCTGCCGCGAACGAGTTCGTCAAGGTGATGCCTGCCTCCGCAGCCACCGCCCGCAGGAACTTGCGCGGCATCTTGATGAGCAGGCCGCAGCCATCACCGGTCTTGCCGTCCGCCGCGATGGCGCCGCGGTGGGTGAGCCGGTTGAGCGAGCTGATCGCAGTCTTGATGAGCCAGTGGCTCGGCTGATCGTCGAGGCTCGCAATGAGGCCGAAGCCGCACGAGTCGCGCTCGTAGGCGGGCCGGTACAGCCCGAACGGGGCATCGCGCAGCTCGACGGCATCGCACAGCTCGACGGCCTCGCCCGCGACGCGCTGCGCGTCGCGCCCCGCGTCGGGCCGCCCCGCGTCCGCCGATCCCGGGTCCGTCCCTTCCGTTGCTCCTGGCTCTGCGCCCTGCATAGTATTTCGCCCGTGCACGCCCGTGCCTCCACGCCCGAGCGCAGAAGCCCTGATTGAATGAACGTCAAAAAACCGGTTCGAGGCGCTTGCGAAATCGATCGCCCAGCGGGCTCAGAGCCTGTCCGACAGAGAGACAGGCTCCTGGGAGCGCCAAGGTATGCGGGTCATGATACCGGCGCGGGGTGTGCCGTCAACGGGCGCGGCGGCGAACGTTACCCGGCGATGTAGCGCTCGAGCTGCTCGATGTGCTGGGTTTGCTCCTCGATCACCGCCTTCACCAGATCCCCGATCGAGAGCACGCCCACGACACGGCCCCCCTCGACCACCGGGAGGTGCCGGAAGCGCCGCGCCGTCATGAGCTGCATGCACTCGTGGACGCTCGCCTGCGGGGTCACCGTGACCGCGGGCGCGGTCATGATGTCGCTCACCGGGGTGTCCTTCGAGGAGCGGTCCATGAGGACCACTTTTCGGGCGTAGTCGCGCTCGGAGATGATGCCGACCAGCTGGCCTTGCTCCATCACGAGCAGGGCACCGACATGGCGCGTCGCCATCACCTCGATCGCATGGCGTACGGAGTCGCTGGGTGACACGGAAAAAAACTGGCCGCCTTTCGCACGAAGCAGGTGTTGGACGGTCTGCATATGAGCCCCCCGGGCATCGAATCCGATCGAACAAGGCGGGTGGGAGCGCCTTTTTACCCGACTATACTCCCGCGCCACCCGAGGACAAGGCCAGTGAACACAGACGACTCAGCTCGCCCGGAGGCCGCCGGCCCGCCCGCCTCCTCGGGCGGCCCCCCCGAGCCCGCCGAGGCAGCGGCGGCGGTGCCTTCCCGCGCGCCGCGCAGCCCGCCGGTGGCCGCGCGCCGCCCGCACCCGGTCGCATCGCCGCACGGCACCCGCATCGACCCCTACTACTGGCTGCGCGATGACAGCCGCGAGAGCCCGGAGGTGCTCGCTTATCTCAAGGCCGAGAACGAGTACCGGGCGCAGTCGATGGCGAGCACCGAGGGCCTTGAGCAGCGCCTTTACGAGGAGTTCATCGCCCGGCTGAAACAGGACGACGCCTCGGTGCCATACCTCAAGGGGGGCTACTGGTACTACAGCCGCTACGAGACCGGCCGCGAGCACCCGATCTTTGCGCGCCGCTTGGGCTCGCTCGAGTCGCCCGAGGAGGTCCTGCTCGATGGCAACGAGCGCGCCCGCGGGCACGAGTTCTATCAGGTCGGGGGCCTCGAGGTATCGCGCGGAGCGCGCTGGCTCGCGTTTTGCGAGGACACGGTCGGTCGGCGCGAGTACACCTTGCGCTTCAAGGACCTCACGAGCGGCCAGATCCTTCCCGAGGCCATCGAGCGGGTCGAGTCCGACGTCGCCTGGGCGAACGATGAGCGCACGGTGTTTTATGTCGAGAAGGACCCGGAGACGCTGCTCGGGCTCTTCGTCAAGAAACACACCCTGCGCATCGACCCGAAGGACGATGCCACCGTGTTCACGCAGCACGATCGCAGCATGTACACGGGGGTCTCCAAGTCGAAATCCGAGCGGTTCGTGTTCTTGCACATGGAAAGCACGGTCGCCTCGGAATGGTGGTATGCCGAGGCGGACGACCCGGCGCTCGCCTTCAAGGTGGTGCGTCCCGCACGGCGCGATCACGAGTACCAGGTCGAGCACGTCCGCGACTCTTTCCTCATCCGCACCAATGCGCAGGCCCGGAATTTCCGGCTCGTGCGGGTGGCGATCGATGAGGCGAGCGATGAGACGCGCTGGACGGATCTCGTGCCGCATCGCCCCGACACCTTCCTCGGCGACTTCGACCCTTTCGAGCGCTTCGTCGCCCTCACCGTGCGCACAGGCGGATTGAAGCGGATCCGAATCGTGCCGTTGCCCGGCACGGAAGGAGCGGGTGCGCTGCGCCCGCACGACATTGCGAGTGATGAGGCCGCGTATGCCATGAGCCTCTCGGTCAACTGTGAGCTCGCCACCGAGCACGTGCGCTATGCCCACCACACGCTCACTACGCCGACCAGCATCTACGACTACAACGTGCTCACCGGCGAGCGACGTCTCCTCAAGCGCGATCCAGTCCTCGGATCCTTCGACCCCGCGCACTATGCGAGCGAGTTTCTCTTTGCGCCCGCGCGCGATGGGGTGCTCGTCCCCGTCTCGCTCCTGTACCGGCGCTCGACGTTCAAGCGCAATGGCAGCGCACCGCTCCTGCAGTACGCCTACGGCGCCTACGGAATCTCGATGGATCCGAGCTTCTCGCCGCTGCGCCTGAGCCTGCTCGATCGGGGCTTCGTCTTCGCTCTGGCGCACGTGCGCGGCGGCCAGGAGATGGGGCGCGCCTGGTACGACTCGGGCCGGCTGCTCTCCAAGAAGAACTCCTTTCACGACTTCATCGACGTGACACGCGACCTCGTCGCCCGGGGCTATGCCGATCCGCGCAAGGTCTTTGCGATGGGCGGCAGCGCCGGGGGTCTGCTGGTCGGCACGGTGGCCAATTGGGCGCCGCACGACTATCGCGGCCTCATCGCGCAGGTGCCCTTCGTCGACGTCGTCACGACGATGCTCGATGAAAGCGTGCCGCTCACCACCAACGAGTACGACGAGTGGGGCGATCCGCGTGAGCAGCGCTACTACGAGTACATGCTCTCGTACTCGCCCTACGACAACGTGAGCGTGCAGAGCTACCCCGCGATGCTGGTGACGACCGGCCTATGGGACAGTCAGGTGCAGTATTACGAGCCGGCGAAGTGGGTCGCCAAGCTGCGGGCGATGAAGACCGATGCGAACAGACTGCTGCTGCATGTTGATCTCGACGCGGGGCACGGCGGCAAATCCGGGCGTTTTCAGCGCTATCGCGAGATCGCGATGGAGTACGCGTTCATGCTCGGCGAGCTTGGCATCAACGACTAGGCGAGGAAAAAAAGAGGCGCCGCGAGCGGGGGAAGCTGAATCGCGGCGCCAAGGTTACAACCTAAGGGGAAAACACAAACAGAAGACAATCAACGATCAACTCAACATCGACTGGCCGGGCGCCGGGCGCGGGCCCGGCATCCGGTCTCAAACCGGTTTGATCTCAAGAAGCTGCGGAGCCGCGAGCTCTCGCTCCTCGAGCTCGAGAGCGCGCAATGAGGCGCGGGCTGCCGCCGCCCGGGCCGCGCGCGCCACGCGCGCATCGATGGGCCCGAATGCGAACTGCCCATCGGCACGGCGCACCAGCAGCGCGGCGCCAGGGCCGTCATCGGCTATCAACATCGCGACGAATGGGGACGCCATCAGCCAGCCCTCGCACCTTCAAAGATTCACGAGGGGGATGAAGCAATCGTCATGCCATTTGAGAAATTATATATTTTTCAGTGTGTTGTAGGAATCCGTGCGCGCCGGCAGGTGACAAGAATTGTCACTTGAGTGACGCACTCGGAGCGCATCGGGTCACCCTGCGACGCAGCGCTTCGCGGGCTTGTCATATCGAGGATCCGCAGGCTTGTCATATCGCCGCGATACTCGCATGGCCTGTTCTCGTCAGCTTCTTTCGTCGGGTGCCGCAGGCGCCCGATGCGCTCAAGGACTTTCCCCCGCGTCACGCCGCTTGAGTCCAGGATGCTAGCTGCGCGACGGGCGCAGCACGACGCAGGCCTGCGATTGCGCCTTCAGCGACTTGCAGATGTGGCGCGCCGAGCTCTCGCTCACGCCCAGCGCTTGCAACCGATAGACCGTGCCCGTGGTGGTTTTGGTCGCCACCACTTTCGGCGTGAGTCCCTTGAGAAGCTGCGGGTACTGCTTCTTCAAGGCCTCCCAGCGCCGGTGCGCCGCCGCGGAGCCGCCGGAGCGGAACGCGCCGAGCTGTACGCCGTAGCGCTTGCCCGGCGCGCTGGCCGAGCGCGCTTCCGTGTGCGATTCCGCAGGCTGCGCGGGCGCGTGTGCGTGCTTCGGCGGGGTGGGCTGTGCGCCCCCGCTCCCCGTCGACGGTGCGGGATGGGTGGGGACCTGCGCGCTCGGAGCATTCGCGCTCGGAGCATTCGTGCCCGGTGCATTCGCGGACGGCGCCGAGGCGGCACCGGGCGCCTCGCTCGATGCCGGGCCCGTGGGAGCGGCCTCGCCCGCGCCGGGAGTCTGCGCAATATTGAAATTCTCGATGCGGTTGCGTGCCTCGTCCGCGTACTTGCCCTCGGGGTGCTGTGTCACGAATGCCTGGTACGCCTCGGGCGTATCAGCATCACGCGCCTTCTCCCAATCGCGCTCGGTGTAGAGATCCTTGAGGCGCGCCTGCGCCTGGACCGTGAAGTCGCCGTTCGGATAGCGCTTGAGGAACTGCTCGTAGCCTTCCGCAGTGTTCGTCTGCCGGGCCTTTTGCCAATCGCTCTGCTGGCGGCTGCAGCCACCGACGGCCAGGAGAAGCACCACCAGGGCGGTGATCACGGTTTTTGATCTCGGCATGGTCCCCTCGCGTATTTTCTGCGCTCATTCTACGGCGAATTGGCTCGCCGCCAAGCTCGTCACATCACGCCCAGGGCCGATCGGGTATGAAACGCGCATGACCGAGCACAAGCGCCGCTTCTTCGATCGCATCACGGCGACGCCCACATTCATCGGTGCGGACTCGGTCGTGGTCGGCAACGTGCGTGGCGCCGGCCCGTTCGTCGTCTCCGGCGCCGTGCACGGCGACGGCGAGATCCAGGGCGGGCTCAACCTCTCGGTGACCGGTCAGTGGCACGGCCATGTTCACGCTGAGCAGGCCGTCATCGCCGGACGCATCGAGGGCGGCTTGACCGTACGCGACAAGCTTGAGATCGGCTACACCGCCGTGATTCGCGGGCGGGTGAGCGCTCGCACCATTGCGATCGCCGAAGGCGCGATTGTCGAGGGCGAGATCGAGGTCACCTCCGACGCACCGCTGCATCGTTTCGAGGAGAAACGCACGGCGCGCGAGTGACTTCGAGCAGCTCCGCTCGCCCCTGTGTGCTCCTGACGACACTCGGGCGCATTTTTGTGTATCCCCGGAAAATCCAGCATTCTCCCCGCTGGCGATCGGGTGGGAGCTGATGAAGACGTACGACGTGATCATCGTGGGGGGCGGCATTCATGGGGCGGGCGTGCTGCAGGCGGTGACGGCCGCCGGGCATGGTGCCCTGCTGATCGAGCGGGCCGAGCTGGCCAGTGGGACCTCGAGCCGCTCGAGCAAGCTCATTCATGGAGGCCTGCGCTATCTCGAGAGCGGACAGTTTGCGCTCGTGCGCGAGAGCCTGCACGAGCGGGCGGTGCATCTGCGCATCGCGCCCGAGCTCGTCGAGCTGAAAGCCTTCTTCATTCCGATCTATGCCGATACCCGCAGGCGCCCGTGGCAGGTGAAAATCGGGCTCGCACTCTATGCGCTGCTCGGCGGCTTTCATCCGAGCACCCGCTTCGGTACGGTGCCGCGGCGCGAGTGGCCGACGCTCGACGGCCTCGAGACGCGCAATCTCGATGCAGTGATCCGGTACTACGATGCACAGACCGACGATGCTCAGCTCACCCGCGCGGTGGTCGAGTCAGCGCGCGAGCTCGGCGGTGAGGTTGCGCTGCCGGCCGAGTTCCTCGGTGCGCGTCTCGAGGAGGACGGGCTCGAGGTCAGCTTCCAGAGCCGCGGCGAGCGGGTGCTCTGCCGGGCACGGGTGCTGGTGAACGCGGCGGGACCTTGGGCGACGCGCGTTGCGCGCGCCATCGAGCCGCCGATCGCCGTGCCCGCCGTCGATCTGGTGCAGGGAACTCATATCGTCGTGCCCGTCCCCGTGGGGCGGGGCATCTACTACGTCGAAAGCCCGAGCGACGGTCGCGCGGTCTTCGTGATGCCGTGGCGCGGGCAGACGCTGATCGGCACCACGGAGACCCCCTACCTGGGCAACCCCGATGAGGTGCGCCCGTTGCCCGAGGAAGAGGAGTACCTCTTGAGTGTCGCGCGGCGCTACTTCCCGGCGATGGCGGGCCTGACGCGCGCCGACATCCGCGAGCGCTTTGCGGGCTTGCGAGTCCTGCCGGCGGAGGGTGGCGACTCGTTTGGCCGATCGCGCGAGGTCATTTTCACGACCGACCGTGATCCGCATCCACGCGTGCTCGGCATTTATGGCGGCAAACTCACAGGTTGGCGCGCGGCCGCGGAGCACGTACTCGAGCGGATCGCTCCCTCCCTGGCCGAGCGGCCGCGGCGGGCCGCGACGGATGAGCTGGTTCTGAGGAGAGTGACATGAGGAAGGACGTCATCGGCGCGGCGCTGCTCGCCCTGCTGGCACCGATCGCGCACGCGGATGGCGATTACATGAGCCCCACCGAGGACCGGGTGCGGATATCGCTCGGCGTCATGGACCTCAAGAATTCCACAACCTTTCGGGTGGATTCGAGCACCGGTGTTCAGGGCACCACCATCGATGCCGAAAACCAGTTCGGCCTGGACGAGAAAGACATCGAACCGAAGTTCCAGGCCACGGTGCGTGCCGGCGAGCGCAATCGCCTGCGCCTCGATTACTTCTATCTCGATCGCACCGGCAATCAGACGGTCAGCGAGCCGATCGTGTTCCGCGACGCGGTGCTGCAGCAGGGTGAGCCGCTGCAATCGACGCTCGACCTGCGCCTGCTCGGCCTGACCTACGGTTACTCTTTCCTCCACGGCCAGCGCTACGAGGTGGCCGCCACGCTCGGCGTGTGGTCCGTGGGCATCAATGCCCAGGCCAAGGTGGTGACCCAGGCGGTGCACATCGATCAACGCGAGACCGCGGCCGGCCCGTATCCGACCCCGGGCCTGGACGCAACCTTCGTCGTGACCCGGCATTTCTATCTCGACGGACGGGTGCAGTACCTCGGCGTGCACGTGCACCAGCTCGACGGGTCGCTCGGATTCGCCGAGCTCAACGCGCTCTACCGCTTCACTCCGAACGTGTCCCTGGCGCTCGGCTACATCGACACGCGAGCGAAGCTCACCTCCACCAAGACCGGAAGCTCGGGGTATTTCAACTTCGATTCGAAGGGACCGCAGCTCTTCGTGAGGGTGTCGTTCTAGCCCTCGGGAAGCCCCCCGCTAGGGGGCCGGCTCCGCGGTGAACTCGACTCGATTGTTGGCCTGCGCCGCGCGATTCCATTCACCCGCCGTGAGTGATTCGCTGCGAGGTGGATACGGGGTGCCGGGGTGCGCGCCGCCGGCATTCTCGAGCGTGACGGCGATGGCGCCGCCGCTGCGCTGGCGCACGCCCGCCACCACGTTGGCGAACGAGAGCGACTCGCGCGACTGTCCGACCAGCGACTCATCGAAGGGATTGCCGACGAGATCGCACTTGCTCGCGAGCAGACCCGGGCTTGCGGGCGCGAAGCCATCACTGGCGTTGCCGCTGAGACAGAATACTCCGCTCGAGCTCGTCACCTTGAGAGCGCCGCGAAATCCTTGTGCCTCGAGCTTCGCGAGCACCTCGCGGAGCGCCTCGGTGCGGCTGCGATCGAAGGGCACCTCGCCGTAGGGTACGAGCTCGGCGCGCGGCAACCCCGTCGCCGCGGCCCCCGCCGCGGCAGCGCTCGGCGCACTCGAACTCGCGGCGAGCGCCGCGGCCAGGTCCTTGACCGAGCCCGCCAGCTGGTCGCGCGAGCGCATCAGCTCACCGTGGGCGCTGCGCAATGTGGCGATCTCGTTCCGCACCTTGGCGAGATCCTCCCGCGCACCGAGCCAGCCGAGCACCCCGAGAAGCGCAATCACCGCCAGGAGCGCAGTGGCCACCGGCCACGGCCAGAGCGCGGCGCGGCGCGGCGCGGCGGGCGGCTCGGGCGCCGCGAAGCTCAGCGGCGCGGGGGCGACGGGGGTGACATGGCGCAGATCGGCGGTGATACGCGCGGCGAAGCTGTCGAGACTTGCGACGATGAAGCGGCGCAGATCGACCGACTGCTGCTTGATGGCGCTCTCGACGCGCGGCCCCCAGGAATCCGCGCCG
>DATGIA010000017.1:0-5463 GCA_035307465.1 Steroidobacteraceae bacterium | reverse complement strand
GCGCGCTGATGGGGCTGGGTGCGCTGGCGGCCGGGAGCGAACTGGTCGTGACGCGCGCCTCGGGGGTGTCGGTGTGGCGGCTGGCCTGGCCGGTCGGCCTCGCCGGTCTCACACTCTCGCTCGTGATGTTCGGGATCGGCGAGTACGTCGCACCGCCGCTCGCCCAGTTCGCGAAGCGCGAGAAGACCACGAGCAAGCTCTCGGATGTGAGCTTCGCGGGCTCGAGCGGCGCGTGGGTGAAGGATGGCGATCTCATCCTGAGGGTGGGAACCGGCGAAGTGGATCAGGCCTTTGGGGGCGTTTCGCTGTTCGAGCTCGATGCGCCGAATCGTCTGCGCTCGATCCAGCGCGCCGATCGCATCTCGGTCTCCGAGCCCCGCCATTGGCGCCTGCAGAACGTCGCGAGCACGCGCTTCGGGCCCGATCATGTATGGAGCGAGATTCTCAAGCAGGTGAGCATGCGCTCGACCATCAACCCGGATTTTTTGGGTCTCGCCGCGACCGATCCCGATCTTCTGACGCTTCGCGGGCTCGATTCCTACATCCAGCATCAGCGCCGCAACAACCTCGATACGGCCGTCTATGAGATCGGCTTCTGGTCACGCATCGCCCGCCTGTTCGCCGTGATCGTCGTCTCGCTGATGGCGCTGCCCTTCGTGTTCGGCCCGATGCGCACCACCGGGGCGGGCACGCGCACCGTGATCGGCGTGATGCTCGGCGTGATCTTCTTTCTCGTCACCCGCACCATCGAGAACGGCGGGCAGCTTTTCGGCCTGAACCCCGCGCTCGTCGGCTGGCTGCCGACCGCCGTCGTCGCCTTCGGTACCCTGGTGGCGATCTCACGCACGCGCTAGCGGGGCGACAGGCGGATCACGCGCGTGCGCGACAGCCGATCCTGCAGCGCGAGCCGCTGCGGATCGAGATACAGCCACAACACCCCGAGGCCGAGCGGCAGCCAGGCGATCACCGACCAGCCGAAGCGCAGCAGCGCGCGCCCGACCCCGAGCGGCTTGCCGGCATCGCTCACCACATGGATTCGCCAGGCGCGCATGCCGAGCGTCTGTCCACTGCGCACCCAGTTGAGCATCGAGTAGGCCGCGATGAGGAGCGCCTCGCCGGTGCGGTACAGAGACCAGCCGAGACCGGAATCGGCCGCGGTGATCGCCCGTCCGTGCGTGAAGAGCAGGGCGAGCACGGTGTAGAGGAGCAGCACCGCGACGATCAGAAGCGCGTCGTAGAGCAGCGCGGCGAAGCGCCGCCCGAAGCCGGCGCTCGTCGCCGTGCTCACGGGCTCGGGGGCGGAGCCGCGGTGGGTTGCTTGGGAGAGGGGGCCGTCTTGCCGCCCGAGGAATTTGCGTCCGTGGCCGACTTCGTGCCCGAGCGCGACTTCGCGCCCGAGCTCGAGTGCTCCCCGGCGCCCGACTTCTCGCCCGCGCCCGAGTGCTCCCCCGAGCCCAACTTCTCGCCCGCGCCCGCCTTTTCCCCCGGCGCATGCTTTGCGGCGGGCGTGGGTTTCGGCACGAGCAGCTGCTCGACCGGACGGAAGAGTGCATCGTAGCGATAGCTTGGAATCTCGAAGGCGCGATCCTTGAGGCGGGGTGCGAGCGCGGCGTCGGCGCCGCTTTGAATCTCGATCCAGTGCTTGTCGCCCGCCACGCTGCCGAGCAGTTCAATGGCCTTGTCCCCCGCAAGCGTGATCTTTGCCCTGCTGGGCTTGCTGAAGTCGATGTCCTTGGCGAAGGCGACATCGTCGGCGCTGAGCGCGCCCCCGAGGCTCGGCGAGGGTGCGAGCGTGCGCGAGTCGGCGGCCTTGCGCCCGGCAGGCACACCCTCGAGCGTGTACTCCTCCTCTTTGGGCTTGGTGCGCTTGACGAGGTAGCCGGCCTCGCCCGCGGGTTTGACCTCGAGGCTCTGCACGTCCGCGAGGGGAATATCGATGAGACGCGAATCGATCCAGAAGCGCGGCTCGGTCTCGAGCGAGAGGGCGGGCTGGACCACGTAGCTCTGGTTCTCGCCCGCACGGCGCGCGAAACTGCCCTGACCCGTCGGTTTGCCGATGATGACTGCATGGGTGCCGTCCCGTGCGGTCAGGGACACCTCCACGGCGCTCGTGCCACTCTGGGTCGGATCATCGACTCCGATGAGGGAGAACTCGGCCGGATTGGTGGTCTTGTCCTCGACGATCTTCGCATCCCCGAGCGCGATCAGAAGCTTGTGCACCTTGCTCACGTCGGCCGGGTAATCGCCGCGCTCGGCGACGGTCCACCGATCGGCCGTCTCGTGCACCGTGACCGTCGGTGTGGGGCTGCCCTTGCGCACGCTCAGCGTCGAGACGGTGTCGAGCTCTGTGGCCAGCGAGGGCAGGAGCGGGCTTTCGTGAAACTCGGGGGCTGCATTGCGACGGGCGGTCAGCCACAGCGCGCCCGAGAGCACCACCAGCGCGGCGATGGCGAGGGCGACGAAGCGCTGGCGCGTCATGCGGCACCCCCGGCGCTGGACCGGCGACGGCGCCTCGACACCAGGATCACCACGCCGGCGATGGCCACGGCGAGCGGCGCGATGCCAATGTTGATGACCTTCAGCCAGGTATCGAGACGATCGATGTCGACGTTCAAGTCGCGCTGCGTCTCGCGCAGCTCCTTGCGGATGCGTGCCTTGTCGGCGGTGAAGCGCCGCAGCTCCGCTTCCTGCTCCGGAGTCAGCATGAGCGAGGCCTGATCGTTGCGCTTGCTCTGCAGGTCGGTCAGCTTCTTCTCGGTCTGCTGGAGCGCGGCCTGCAGCTCGAGCGCCTTGCCTCGCAGGCGATCGTCGGCCTGGCGCCTCAGCGCCTCGATGCGCTCGAACGGTCGCGTGAAGCTTGCACGGCCGCGAATGCTGATGAGTGCGCTGCTGCCGCCCAGATTATCGAGAGCGTTCGCGACGAAATCGCCGTTGTTGGCGAAGGCCTGCGCGATCCGCTGACCCAGAAGCTCGCGCGTCTGCACCCACAGGTAATCCATGAGCAAGTCGGTATCGGCGACGATCACCACGTTGATCGGCCCCGAGGACTTCGCAAGATGCGGTGTCGGCGGCCCGGAGGCGGGCTTGGCATCGGCTGGCGCGCCTTGCGGAAAGGCCGAGTCGACCGGGCCCGTGAGCCGTGCGGCGAGCGTGTAGCGAATGCCCGTCGGCTTGAAGCCGTCGCGCAGGCTCGCCGGATCCGTCATCGGCCCGAAGCGGGTCGCGGGCAGGGGGGCGGCGTTCTTCGAGGAAAACAGCAGCGGCTCGAGCGTCGTCTTGGCGCCGGGCTTGGCCGTGAGATAGCCCGCGGTCGCCAGATTGATCACCTCGAGCGAGGCCGTCAGCGGGTCCTTCGGATCCATGTTCGCCCGCCGCAGGCCGAGGATGCCGATATGACGGGTCGGTTGCCCCTGCTGGCTCGAGCGTACCTCGAGACCGAGGTCGAGATCACCGATCACCTGTTTAGGATCATAGGCGACCCCCCAGGCCGAGAGCAGCGGCTCGAGGGTCGATGAATGGTTCGCCATCGCCGCCGCGAACGGATTTTGCGGATCCTGCCCGCTCGAATCGGCACCGCTGTCGGGATCGACGAACAGCAGCAGCCGCCCGCCGCGCAGCACGAACTGGTCGATCGCGTACAGCGTCTTTTGCCCGAGGCTCTTCGGGTGCACGACCATCAGCACGTCGACGTCCTTGTCGATATGGTCGACGTCTCCGTTGAGCGTGCGCAGCGTGAAGAGCTGCTCGATCTGCGAGAGGATGGGCCACTCCTCGCCCATCTGCCCGGTCATCGGGTTGAACTGCCCCTGCATCGGCAGCGAGCTCATCAGCCCGATCACTGGCTTCTTGGTGGTCGCGAGCTCATGAATGAGCTTCGCCACGTCGTACTCGAGGAATTGCTCCCGCTCAGGCTGGAACGCCGCAATCACGGCGTGGCCGTCGGTGGAATTGGTGCCGGCGAGACCGAAGTAGAGCGCATCGCCCCCGGGCACCGCCTGCAGCGACTGCAATCCGGCCTCGGCCGCCCGGTCCTCGTCCTCGGAGTAGGGCGGCGGATCGATCACTTGAAGGCGAATCTTGCCCCCCGAGCGTGCCGCGAGCTCCTCCAGGAACTCGCGCACCCGGGTCGCATACGGCAGGATCAGGGGCGCCTGCTTGGTCGCCGTCTCGCGCGAGAAGTAGTAGGTGAGATGGATGGGCTCCTTCACCTCGGCGAGCACCTCCTGGGTGCCCTGGCTCAAGGTGTAGAGCCGATTCTGCGTGAGGTCGATGCGCACGCCGCGCAGCGCCGCGTTCGAGAGCATCACCACGCCCAGGAAAAGCACCGCGAGCGCCACCAGTGCGCCCACCCCGAAGCCCGTCCGTTGCCAGCGCTGCATCGTCATTCCGCCTTCTTGATGTCGAGCACGATCGCGGTGGCCGCCAGCCAGAATCCGATCAGCGCCGCGAAGTAGACGAGGTCACGCAGGTCGATGACGCCCTTGGAAATGGCCTCGAAGTGCGTGAAAAAGCTCAACGAGGCGATCGCGTCCACGAGTGCGGAGGGCAGGAAGGCGCGCACGAAATCGAGCACCACCGGAAAGCCCGCCAGCAAGAAGATGAATCCCACGACCGCCGCCGTGATGAAGGCGATCACCTGGTTGCGCGTCGCCGCCGAAAGGCACATGCCGATCGCGAGAAACCCTCCCGCCATCAGGAAGCTGCCCACATAGGCGGCGAGGATCGCCCCGTTATCGGGGTTGCCGAGATAGTTGATCGTGATCCAGATCGGAAAGGTGAGGGCGAGCGCAATGCCGGCGAAGCACCAGGCGGCGAGGAATTTGCCGACGACGGCCTGCCACAGCGTGACCGGCAAGGTCATGAGCAGCTCGATGCTGCCGCTGTTGCGCTCCTCCGCCCACAGGCGCATCGAGATCGCCGGTACCAGCACGAGATACAGCCAGGGATGCCAGCGGAAGAAGGGCTGCAGGTCGGCCTGGCCGCGCTCGAGGAGCCCGCCCAGTTGAAAGGTGAAGACCCCGGCGAGCACCAGGAAAATGAAAATGAAGACGTAGGCGAGGGGGGTCGCGAAGTAGCTGTTGAGCTCGCGACGGAAGATGACCCAGGTTCCGCTCAAGTCGGGCACTCCTTCTCGTTGTTTTGAGCCGCTAGGGTCCGTTGCCCGTCAGGGCGGCATCGGGCGGCGGCTGAGTGAGTGTGCGGAACACCTCATCGAGCCGGCCCGACTCGAGGTGCAGCTCGGGCACGTCCCAGTCATGCTTGACGATGAGGGCACTCACGGCCGGCAGCACGTTGGCGCCAGGCTTGGGCACGGCGGTCAAGCGGCGCTCGCGCTCGTCGCGCTCGACGCTCGCGACCTGCGGCAGCGCCGGGATCTCACGCTGCGCGGCCTCCCACTGCTCGGTCTTGTCGAAGCGCAGCGTCACTGCATGGTGATAGCGTGAACGGGCCTCGAGAGCGCCC
>DATGIA010000016.1:0-13860 GCA_035307465.1 Steroidobacteraceae bacterium | reverse complement strand
TGCCTCCTACAAGCAGCACGAGGGCTTTCATTACTCGGCCCGCGATCTTGCAGTGTGGCGTGCGCAGCGAGCGGGCGTGCCGATCGTGATGGGCTCGGCGACCCCCTCGCTCGAGACGCTCGAGAACGTCGCGCAGGGGCGCTACGTCGAGCTTGCGTTGCCCGAGCGCGTCGCCGAGGCGCAGCCGCCCACCCTCACGCTCATCGACTTGAGGCAGCACGCGAGCGATCAGGGTCTGTCCCAGCCCGCGCTCGCGGCCATCGAGCGTCACCTCGCCGCCGATGGACAGGTGATCGTGTTCCTGAATCGGCGCGGCTATGCCCCGACCCTCTTCTGCAGCGCCTGCGGCTGGGTCGCCGCCTGCACGCACTGTGACGCGCGCCTGACGCTGCATCGGCGC
The DNA here is from genome assembly GCA_035307465.1 of Steroidobacteraceae bacterium. Lineage (GTDB taxonomy): Bacteria > Pseudomonadota > Gammaproteobacteria > Steroidobacterales > Steroidobacteraceae > Bog-1198. Next base: position 13,460 of record DATGIA010000016.1, on the reverse strand, counting down.
GCACAAGAGCTGCGCTGTCACCACTGCGGGGCCCGCGAGCCGGTTCCCGAGCGCTGCGCCCAGTGCCGCCAACCGCTGCTGCCGGTCGGTCAGGGGACCGAGCGGGTCGAGGAGACGCTCACGCGCCTGTTTCCGAAAGCGCCGCTCGCGCGGCTCGATCGCGACACGGTGTCGGCGCACGTGGATCTCGGCAACGTGCTCAGGCGGGTCGCGCTCGGCGAGGCGCGCATCCTCATCGGCACGCAGATGCTCACCAAGGGTCATCATTTCCCCGACGTCTCGCTGGTCCTCATCCTCGACGCCGACCAGGGCCTGTTCGCCAGCGATTTCCGGGCGACCGAGCGGCTCGCGCAAACCATCACCCAGGTTGCCGGGAGGGCGGGGCGCGCCGCCCGGCGCGGCGAGGTGCTGATCCAGACGTCCTATCCGGAACATCCGCTGCTGCGTCAGCTTCTGACGGCGGGCTATGCGGGCTTCGCCGCCGCCGCGCTCGAGGAGCGCCGCGCCGCGCACTGGCCACCGTTCTCGCGCCTGGCGTTGCTGCGCGCCGAGGCGCGCGACGCGCATCGGCTCGATGATTTCCTGCGGGCGGCTGCGGCCCGCGGATGCGCCCTGGGCGCGTGCTGGAGCGGCTCGGGCGCCGGGAGCACGGCCGACGCAACCCGCGAGCCCGACGGCGCGCTGCGCATCTGGGGACCGGCTGCCGCGGTGATCGCGCGTCGCGCCGATCATTATCGGGCTCATCTGCTCATCGAGACGCGGCATCGGGCCGCGCTCAAGCGCTTCCTCGCGCGCTGGCTCGAGGAGATCGAAACGCTGAGCCCACCCCCGGGTCTGCGCTTCTCGCTCGATGTGGATCCCCTCGAAGTCGATTAAACTGCCGGGCCTTTGATCGATGCCGAGAGGACAGCAGCCTTCGTGAAGACCCTGATCCAGTCGCTGCTCGCACAGGCTCTCGCGGCGCTCCCCGACTCGCTCGTGCCGGCTGACCAGCGCCCGCCGGAGATCGACGTCGAGCGCACCCGCGATGCGCAGCATGGCGACTTCGCCAGCAATCTGGCCATGCGCCTCGCCAAGGTGACGCGCCAGAATCCGCGCAAGCTCGCCGCCGCGCTGGTCGCAGCGCTCCCCGCGAGTCCCGCGGTCGCGAAGACCGAGATCGCCGGCCCGGGGTTCATCAATTTCTTTCTCACCGAGAGCACCTACACCGCGGAGATGGGGCGCATTCTCGACGAGGGCGAGCGCTACGGCCGCTCGGCGCTCGGCGCGAAGCGCAAGGTGCTGGTCGAATTCGTGTCGGCGAACCCCACGGGTCCGCTGCACGTGGGGCACGGCCGTCACGCCGCCTTCGGAGCGACGCTCGCCAATCTGCTCGCGGCGGTCGGCTTTGCGGTGACCCGCGAGTACTACGTGAACGATGCCGGGCGGCAGATGGACATCCTGGCCGCCAGCACCTGGCTGCGCTATCTCGAGGAATGCGGCGAAACGCTCGAGTTCCCGGCGAACGGCTATCGAGGCGCCTACATCGTCGAGATCGCGAAGGCCCTTGCCGCGCGCGAGGGCGCGGCGCTGCGCCGCTCGAGCGCGGAGGTGTTCGCGCATCTGCCTCCGGACGAGCCTCGAGGCGGAGACAAGGACCAGTACATCGATGCGGTGATCGCCCGCAGCCGCGTGCTCCTCGGCGAGGACGGCTTTCGCCGCGTGCTCGATTTCGCGCTCGGCGGCATCCTCGCCGACATCCGGGAGGATCTCGAGGAGTTCGGCGTCACCTTCGAGTCATGGTTCTCGGAGCGCTCGCTCATCGACACGGGCGCCATCGATCGCACCGTGCGCACGCTCGAGACCAGCGGCCATGCATACCGCAAGGACGGGGCGCTCTGGTTCCGCAGCACGGATTATGGCGATGAGAAGGATCGGGTGCTGGTGCGCGAGAACGGCATGAAAACCTATTTCGCATCCGACGTTGCGTTCGTCCTCAACAAGCGCGAGCGCGGCTTCGAGCATCTGCTCTACATCTGGGGAGCGGACCATCATGGCTACATCGCGCGTTTGCGCGCCGGCCTGAGCGCCCTCGGCCAGCCGCCCGAGTGCTTCGAGGTGCTCCTCGTGCAGTTCGTGACGCTGTTTCGCGCCGGCGAGAAAGCGCAGATGTCGACGCGCTCGGGTGAGTTCGTGACGCTTCGCGATCTGCGCAGCGAGGTCGGCAACGACGCGGCGCGCCTCTTCTACGTGATGCGCTCGAACGATCAGCATCTTGATTTCGATCTCGAGCTCGCCAAGGCGCGCTCCAACGACAACCCCGTGTACTACATCCAGTATGCGCATGCGCGCGTCTCCTCCGTGAAACGCCAGATGCAGGATCGGGGCATCGCTTACGACGCGGCACGCGGCCGCGCCGCGCTCGAGCGCCTGACCGAGCGCGAGGAGGTGAGGCTCATCCGGCGGCTGGGCGCCTTCGGCGAGACCGTCGAGCACGCAGCGCTCGCCCGCGCGCCGCACGCACTCGTGCAGTATCTGCGCGATCTGGCTCACGACTTTCACACCTATTACGCCGCGCACCAGTTCCTCACCGAGGATGCCGCGCTGCGCGACGCCCGGGTGAGCCTCGCGCTCGCCACGCAGCAGGTGATCCGCAACGGGCTCACCCTGCTCGGCGTCTCCTCACCGGACACGATGTGAGGCGCGACTACAAGGCACGCAGGCGGCCCCCCGGTCGCTTCTCGGGTTGGATGGGCGCATTGAGCGGACTCGCGGCGGGCCTCGCCGTGGCCGTCCTCGTGTACGTCCACGATCATCGGGCCGATACCACGCTCGCGCGCGGCGCGAAGATCGATCACAAGCGCGTGCGCAACCTCGATGCCACCCCGGACGCCGACGGGGCCGAAGCCGGGCCGGGCGCCGACGATCCCGGCAAGTCCCCTTACGCGTTCTACGACATGCTGCCGAAGTTCGAGGTGGTGGTGCCGGAGAAGGAGAAGGACGTGCGCCCCGACACGCGCTCCGTGCCCGAGACACGCCGCGGTACCTATGTGCTGCAAGCGGGCTCGTACAAGAATTTCGCCGATGCCGACCGCGTGCGCGCTCAGCTTGCCCTGCAGGGCGTCGAGGCCAAGGTGCAGAAAGTCTCGGTCGACAACGACACCTGGCACCGGATCCGCATCGGTCCGATCTCGAATCTCGAGGAGCTCAACCGCCTGCGCACCCGGCTTCGCAAGGCGGACGTCGACGTGCTGGTGATCCGCGTCGGGGATTGAAGGACGAAGGGCGGCTCTGCGATCGCGGACAGTTACGCATCAGCATCCGCCCACATCTCAAGAGGGGTGAGACCCATGGGCAATCTCAGTCAGAGCGCATTTTCCAGGGCGGGCCGAGCCTTTTGGAGGCGGCGAGGACCCCGAATCCATCAAGCCTGAAACAACCCCGCCCCCGGAGTGAGAACGCCCGATCGGTCATAGGTCGACTTCGCCGCGTTGAGCCGATTCCAGACCGCCCGATCAAATTGCTGAAGTCTTTGACTCGAATCAAGAAGGGGCGAGAATGGAAGATAGACCGTGCCTCCATGAGCAAAAATTCGCGGCAGACACTCCTTTTGGTTTAGCTCAAGCATTTTTAGATGATCGGGCGAGCCCTCCTGGGCGGCTACTCGGTAGATGCGCATGTGGTAGGACAGCGATCCCTTCGGCATTTGTTGAAGCGGTTGCTTGAAGTTGGAGTTGATCATCGGGAACACGGCTATTTCATCCGCTCCGAGCGTCGCCTCCGGCGTGTTCGTCAGATAGTCGACCATCGCGGGAGTCTGTCCGGCAGGAAGGAAGAAGTGCATGTACACGTGCGGCAAAAACCTGACTCCGCTCGCCAGAGTTGTCAAATAGCCCTCGGTATTGCGATTGAGATAGTCGACGAAGCGTTGCGTGATTTCCGCTTGCGTCTCCTTGCCCGTGATCTGGCCCCGCCACACGGGTGCGCGACTTCGAAAGCTGGTGATCGTGATAACCGGAGTCCAGGTTCTTCCAGCGCTCTCAAGATTCAAATCGCCCGCGATGGCACCTTCGGTTTCGGCGGTCGCCAACATTGCGAGGTCCGCGAGAAAAGCACTCCGGTCTGCATAGGTGAAGGTGCGCACCACCACCTGCTCAGGCGCGGGCACGAGTTTCAGGCGCGCGCGAACAATGAGTCCACATTGTCCCATCCCCGCCAATACCATATGAAACAGCTCGGATTGGCGCGCGGGCGAGCACGTTACGAAATCTCCGGCACCCGTCACCACATCTAGCTCCAGTACGTGGTCAACCTGCGCGCCCAGCCGATAGCTGGTTTCGCCGATTCCGCCGGCATTGAGTGTTCCGCCCACGCTGATGTAAGGACTGTCGGGAAGCACCGGCGGTGTCATGTTGCGAGTCAACGTGAACGCGACAACTTCTTTCCAGAGTGCGCCGGGCCCTGCGTCTATCGAGTCCGCCGTCACCCAGGTGAGGTGGTTCAGTGGACTTGAATCGATAACGATGCCGGCCTTGACTTGCGATTGCCCATAAGCGGCCCCACCGGTCCCGCGCATGGCGAGCTTCAGATGCCGCGAGTTCGCGTAACCCACGGCTTTCTGAACATCCTTGGCGGATTTAGGAAACAAGACGCCCAGAGGCATGTGGTGAATATGGTGTCCGTAGTCGGTGGCCATGGCCCGACAAACAGATTGGTCGAACACAAAACTGCCATCGAACGATGGCAAGTCGGTTGCAAGTCGCCCCGCCAAGGACTCTCGAACGCGCATCTGTTCCGCAACCGACACATCCTCGGAAAATGTCAGTTGCCCCTGGGCAGACAGGGCCACCGATGCTGCGATGGATCCCAGAAAGCTCCTGCGGGTCATTGATTCCATGAACGCGCTCCTTGTTCCTTGTTACTGTTCAGCCGCGCGAGCTGCCTTCGAGGTCGTCCAAAAATCGGTGCCGGGTAATGCGCTCACTCCGGCACCCCAAACTGCGTTGTCGATGGCGAGTCCGGCAGCCGCTGTTCGAAAGCCCTGAGCACCTTCCTCGCACGATCGCCGCCCGCGCCATTCCATAACTCCAACCGGATGATGAGGCACCAGCAGGCCTCACCGGCATCGAGTGCGCGCGTCACCCGGTCTCGGACAGCGGCGTCCCCATCCGGTCGAAGCATGTGAATCCAGGAGGAGGAGTCGACCAGGATCACGACAAGCTAGTCTTTGCGACGTTGCTGTAAAAGCTCCTCGGCGCTCATCGGGTCCCTGTGGGTTCCCGCGTGCGGGGTGAGCTCGGCCATGCGCTTGCGGCGGTTGAATTCCTCGATGGCGGTGACGATTGCTTCGCGCTGGGTCTTTGGGTGGGTGGCACAAATATTCCATGTCAACGGTCAGGGGAATACTCCGACCGGCCGGAGCTTCAGCGGCAGCGGATGCGCGGACTCGAAGTCCGGAGCACGTTCCGCGCTAATCCTCGCCCAATTGCCGAAAATCGACGCCTAATGCCCGCAACTTCCGGTACAGGTGCGTGCGCTCCATGCCCACCCGCTTGGCCAGTTGGCCGACCTTGCCATTGCAGAGCAGGAGCTGTTGCTGCAGATAGGCGCGCTCGAACTGCTCGCGCGCCTCGCGCAGCGGCAGTGCGAGCAGGTCCTGCTTCACCAGCGGCTCATCGACCGCCATCTTGGTGGCGAGCTCGCGCTCGATCTCCTCGAGGCGGATCTCCTCGCCCGCCCCCAGGACCAGGACGCGCTGCACGAGGTTCTTGAGCTCACCCAGGTTGCCGGGCCAGGGGTAGTTGCGCAGGCGATTCTGGGCCGCGACCCCGAAACGGCGCAGCGGCAGATGCTGATCGTCGACCAGCCGGTCGACGTAGTAGCGCAGCAGATCGGGCACGTCCTCCGCATAGTCGCGCAGCGCCGGCACACGCAGCGTGATCACCGAGAGGTGCGCCATCAGATCACGCCGGAACGGCTCCGCGGCGTTCCGTTGATCGAACCCCTCCTGCGCCGAGCTGATCCAGCGCACGTTGAGCGCGACGCGCTCGCGGCCGCCGACCCGCGTATAGGCGCCCTGCTCGATCGCCCCGACGAGGGCGCGCTGCGCCTCACCGGTGAGATCCTCGAGCCCGTTGAGATAGAGCGAGCCGCCGGCGGCTTGATCGAAGGCGCCCTGCATCACCTTGCCGTCGCGCTCGCTGCCGAGCAGCGCCTCCGCGGGCTCCGTCCCCAGGCTCGCGGCCGGCACGATCACGAAGGGGCGCGCGGCGCGCGCGCTCTGTGCATGCAGGTAGCGCGCATAGGCCTCGCGCCCGGAGCCGAGCTCGCCCACGAACAGCACCGGCGAGGCGCTCGTGGCGGCCTGCTGCACCTGTTCGCGCAAAGCCTGCGTGAGCTTGCTCTTGCCGATCGGAATGGCGATGCTCGAGTTCTGGGTACGCTCGGAAAGGCGCTTGCGCCGGCCTGCATCGAGCGCGCGCTCGACGGTGCGCAGCAGCTTGGTGAGCGAGAGGGGCTTCTCGACGAAATCGAAGGCCCCGAGACGGGTCGCCTCGACTGCGGTCTCGACCGTGCCGTGCCCGGACATCATGACGACCGGACAGTTGTAGCCGTCCGTCGCCGACCACTCGCGCAGGAGCGTGATGCCGTCGGTGTCGGGCATCCAGATGTCGAGCAGCACCAGATCGGGCACCTGGGCAGCCCGCGAAGCTCGCGCCTGCGTCGCGTCCGCCGCCACCTCGACCTCGTAGCCCTCCTCGGCGAGGATCTCCTTGAGGAGCCCACGGATATCCGCTTCATCGTCGACGACCAGAATTCTCGATGCACTCATAGTTGGGAGCCTGTCTCAAGTCATGTTGTGAGCCGCTGTTCAAGGAGCGCTAGACGCGCTCTCTCCTCTGTTCGCCCTTGCGTGGCTCGCGCCCGCCGCCGCGCGCGATATCGCCGAGCGGCAGCAGGATGCGGACCCGCGCACCTCCGATACGCCGATTATCGGCCTCGATGCGCCCGCCGTGTTCCTCGACGATCTTTTTCACGATGGCGAGCCCGAGACCCGTGCCCTTGGGCTTGGTGGTGACATAAGGGTCGAAAACCGTCCCGATCAGGTCCCGTTGGAAGCCCGGTCCGTTGTCCAGCACCACGATTTCCACCTGTTTCGGACCATCCTCGACGAGATGAGTTTCGATCTCGATGCAGGCGCTCGGCCGCCCCTCGAGCGCCTCGAGCGAATTCGTCACCAGATTGCTCAGGAGCTGGCGGATGCGGACCCGGTCGGCTGAGATGAGCGGCAGCTCCGTGCTCAATGCGAGCTTGATCTCGGCCGAGCTGTCATGCGCGCGATACAGGTCGACCACCTCGATGATGAGCTGATTGAGATCGAAACGCGAGAAATGCATGTCGGGCGCCCGCGCATACTCGCTGAAGGCGTTCACCATCTGCTTCATCGCCTCCACCTGGGCGACGATGGTGTGCGTCGCGCGCTCGAGCACCTGCGCGTCCTCCGGGCTCATGCTGGCGAGAAACTTGCGCTGCATGCGCTCGGCGGACAGCTGGATCGGCGTCAGCGGATTCTTGATCTCGTGCGCGAGGCGCCGCGCGACCTCGCCCCAGGCGGCATCGCGCTGCGCCTGCAGGAGCGTGGTGATGTCGTCGAACACCAGCACCATCCCGGAAGCCTCGCCGACCTCGCTCGGCAGGGCCGTGCAGGCGCACATCAGCACCCGCTTGCCGGCATCGGAGGCGAGCTCCATCTGCTCGCGCCAGTCGAGCTGCTCGTCCGCCACCGCTTTGCGCACCGTCGCGAGGAAGTGGCGAAAGAGCGCCCCGTCCGAGATCGACTCATCGAACGGTGCCCCGACCGCAGCCTCGAGGTCGACTCCGAGGATCGCGCTCGCGGCCTGATTGGCCGTGCGCACGGTGAGATCGGGCCCGAGCGAGATCACCCCGGTCGAGAGCCGTGCGAGGATCACCGCGAGGCCGGCCCGCTCCGCCTCGACGATCTGCTGGCTGCGCCGCGTCTCCTCGCGCGCCGCGGCCAGCCGGCGGGTCATGTCGTTGAAGGAGGTGGCGAGGAAGCCGAGCTCATCGCGCGAAGGCAGCGGCAGCTGCGTGTCGTAGTTTCCCCCGGCGACCGCCCGGGTGCCGGCGATCAGGTCCTGCACGGGCTGCACCAGCCGCTGCGCTGCGAAGAGGGCGCCATAGACGGCCGCGAGAAGGGACAGCAGCACCACGAACGACAGAATGAGAACGAAGGTCGTCTTGAGCGGTTTGCGCAGCTGCACGAGATTCGCATACTGCGAATAGGAACGCTGCACGGTGTCCGCGAGTTGACCCAGCTGCTCGGGCACCGGATACAGGGCAATCAGCAGGCGCGACCCGGCGCTCGCGTTCGGCTCCAGGGGTGCCGCGGCGCGGATCACGTAACCGCCGACCGCATCGGTGTCCAGGCTGACGTAGGAATGGCCGTGACGCATCTGCAGCATCATCTCGTTCGTGGCGGCGGCCGGCAGCGTGTCGATCGGGCGTCCCGAGCTGGTCGCGATGATCTGGCTTTGTCCGCTCACCACGGTGAACTCCAGGGCATTGCTTTCGCTGCGCTCCTGGTCGAGGCGCGCAATCAGCTCGAAATCCTTGAGGCTCGACAGCTCGTGCGCGACCACCTCGGTATGTGCCCGAAATTCGCGCACCCGGACGTCGAGCGCGGCGCGCGACAGCTCGCGCGTATCCTTGAGTCCCTGGCTCACCTCGAGCTCGAACCAGCTGTCGATGCCGCGGCTCAGGAACTGCAGCGAGAAGTAGTAAACGACCAGGATCGGCAGGACGGCGAGGGCGCTGAAGACCGCCACGGTGCGCCCTTTCAAGCGCGATCCGGGCTCGTGGCGGCGGTAATCGCGAATCAGCCGCGAGATCTTCGTGGCGAGCAGCACGAGCAGCGTGAGCAGGCCCGAGATGTTGATGAGGAAGATCCAGGGCAGCCAGCGATCGAACTTCTCGGAGTTCTGCGCGGCCGAGGCGAGCAGGTAGAGCGCAATCAGCCAGAGCGCGACGCCGAGCGCGCCGGCCACGGTCGAGCCATGACGGCGGATCAGGGCTGCAACGTCCATGTGTACCAGTCGCTCTCGCGATGCCATTCGCTCACCCAGAACATCAGCACGCGCAGGCTCCACGGCACGGTGCCGTAGTCGAGCTTGGCCCGCACGCTCGCCTCGTAGCGCCGGCTGGGGGATATGAGGGCTCGGTCGAGCACCGGCACGTTCCTCACGTCCGAAAGCTCCGCGAGCGCGGCATCGACGCCGGCGAAGGATTCCTGCTGACCGCTGTTGTCGTTGCGCAGAACGTAGCGCGCGCTCACGGCGTTGTACTGCAGGTGGTAGCGCAGCGTGAGCTCGGCCACCTTGGAATTCGGCAAGAGCTGGCGCACGCGCTCGACCACCAGGTCGAGCTCGAGCGCGAGCGGCACGCCTTCCGACAGGCCGCGAATCACCGCATCACTCACCGGCAAGTCGAGCCGGCTGTCGAGATGATAGACCCCCTCGGCGAGGTCGAGATCCGCGGAGCGCACCTCGAAGCGGCCCTCGAGCCCCTCGGACTGCGCCGCTCCGGGCCAAAGGCCGCTCAGGCTAAGGACCATCAACCACAGGGCCGAGGTCGGGCTCAATGTCGCGCGCAAGGTCATTGTTTGCTCAGGGCAGCATAATAGAAGCCATCGGCACCCGCCTCACCGGGCAGAATCTGCCGACCGACCCCATCGGGCGTGCCCAGCCCCGGCCATCCCGCCCACGCATCGAGCGGCAGCGCCCGCGCGTCCGGGTTCGCCGCGAGGAAGGCGGCGATGAGCTCCCGGTTCTCGCGGTGGGTGAAGGTGCAGGTTGCGTACACGAGGCGCCCGCCGCGGGCCAGCATGCGAAACGCCCCATCGAGCAGGCGCGCCTGCATCCGCGGCAGCCGCTCGAGCTCCGCGGCCGAGCGGCGCAGCCTGATATCCGGGTGGCGGCGGATGACCCCGAGGGCGGAGCAGGGAGCATCCACCAGGATGCGATCGAAATGCCGCCCGTCCCACCACTCTTCCGGGGCTCCCGCGTCGCCCACCTGGAGCTCGGCCTGGAGGGCGCAACGCTCGAGATTCTCGCCGACGCGCGCGAGCCGTTCGGCATCCACATCGAGCGCCGTCAGCGCGGCGAGTCCCGGCTCGCTTTCGGCCATGAGCGCGGTCTTGCCGCCCGGCGCCGCGCATGCATCGAGCACGCGCTGGCCCGGCGCAAGCGCGAGCAGCGGACCGACGCACTGCGCCCCGAGGTCCTGCACCGAGACCATTCCGTTTCTGAAGCCGGGTATCTCATCGACCTCGCGCGGCACCTCGAGCGCAATCGCGAACGGCACGCGCGGCTCGGCATGTGCCTCGATGTCCCGCGCCTTGAGCCGCTCCAGGTAGTCCTCGACCGCGCTGCGCTGACGGTTGACACGCAGCCAGAGCGGCGCCTGCGTATCGCAGGCCGCCAGGATCTCTTGCCAGTGCAGCGGCCAATCCTCGCGCACCCGCCCGGCCAGCCAATCGGGAAAGGCGAAGCGCGCGGCCGGATGAGGGGCGATATCGGCCTCGAGTGCGCGCCGCTCACGCAAATATCGGCGCAGCACCGCATTCACGAGCCCCGTCGCGCGCCCCACGCCGAGCTCGCGCGCGCTCTCCACCGCCGCATCGACCACCGCATATTCGGGCGTGCGCGCATCCTCGAGCTCGAACAGGGCGACCGAGAGGAGCGCCCGGACCCGCGTCTCGAGCGTGCCGACCGCCTGCGAAAGCAGCGGTCGCAGCAGCGCCTGATGGCGATAAAAACCGCGCGTTGCGCCGAAGCTCAGCGAGCGCACCGCCGGGCGCAGCGCATAGCCCGTCCCCGCCTCGCCCGAGAGCACGCTGCGCAGGGCCGCCTCCAGAGTCTCGCCACGCTCGAGCACCCGCACGAGTGCCCTCGCCGCCAGCGCCCGCGCGCTGGCAATTTCCTTCCTCACGCTGCTCACGTCGCGCCCAGGCGCGCGTGCGCAAGCGATTGGGCGTTCAGGAACTCGCGTGCGCCGAGCGGCTTGCGGCCCGCGAGCTGCAGACGCTCGAGGCGAAGCGTCCCCCGGCCGCACGCCACCTCGATGCCCTCGCCCGAGGCTGCGAGCACGGTCCCGGGCGCTGCGATGGAGCCGCTCGGAGCCGCGGGCGCTGCCTCCCAGATGCGCAGCTGCACGCCCGCCAGCCGTGTCTCGGCGACCGGTCGGGGATTGAAGGCGCGGATGCGGCGCAGGATCGATGACGCATCCTCGGACCAGTCGATGAGCGCCTCGCGCTTCTCGATCTTGGCCGCATAGGTGACGCCGGCCTCCGGCTGAGGAGTCTCCCGCGCAGTCCCCCGGCCGACCGCCTCGAGCGTCTCCATCATGAGCTCGGCGCCGAGCCGGGCCAGCCGCTCGTGCAGCTCGCCGGCGCTCTCGAGCGGTGCGATCGCGACGACCCGCTGCGCCAGAATCGGACCGGTATCGAGGCCCTCTTGCATGCGCATGATGCTCACGCCGGTCTGGGCATCCCCCGCGAGGATCGCCCGCTCGATCGGGGCGGCGCCGCGCCAGCGCGGCAGGAGCGAGGCGTGAATGTTGAGGCAGCCGAGCCGCGGGCTGGCGAGCGCCTCCCGCGGCAGGATCAGCCCGTACGCGACGACGATGAGCGCATCGAGCTCGAGGGCGCGCAGCGCCTCGAGCGCCGCGGGCATTGTGAGGCTCGCGGGCTGCAGCACCGCCACACCGAGCTCGAGCGCGCGCCGCTTGATCGGGCTCGCCACGAGCGCCTGTCCGCGGCCGGCCGGCCGGTCGGGTCGGGTCAGCACGGCAGCGATGCGGTGGTGTGAGCGCGCGAGAGCCTCGAGCGCCGGCAGCGCAAAGCTCGGTGTGCCGGCGAAGCCCACCGTGAGCGAGCCCGGCTGCACGCTACAGGGCGGGGACGGTGGTGCGGGTGCGCGTCTCGGTGCCCGTGGAGCGCTGCCTGCGCTCCTTCTCCAGCCGCCTGCGGATCAACTGACGCTTGAGCTCGGAGAGGTAGTCGACGAACAGCTTGCCCTCGAGATGATCCATCTCGTGCTGGATACACACCGCCAGCAGGCCTTCCGCATCCATCTCGAACGGCGCCCCATCACGCCCCAAGGCGCGAACGCGTATGTGCGTCGCCCGCGCCAGCTTGTCGTAGATGCCGGGCAGCGACAGGCAGCCCTCCTCGACCGGCGCTCGGCCCTCCGCGCGGATGATCTGCGGGTTGATGAAGACGTGAGGATTGTTGCGCTCCTCGCTGACGTCGATCACGATCAGACGCCGGTGCACATCGACCTGGGTCGCCGCCAGCCCGACTCCGTGGGCGGCGTACATGGTCTCGAGCATGTCATCGACCAGAGTTCGCACCTCCTCATCGACCGCCGCAATCGGTGCGGCCCGGGTGCGCAGGCGCGGGTCGGGGTATTCGAGGATGGTGAGCCGGCTCATGAGCGTACTGGGATGAAGGTCGTAGTTTTCGGCCGAACTAAGTTGGTAAAGTTCCGACGCTGCTTAACTTAATGCCCGGCGCCGGCAACGGAGGTCGCAGCGGGGTCGTGCAAAAGCGGGCAATACGTCCCGGTTTTCAAAGGTCCAGGCGGCAGTATACCAGCCGGCCCGGCACCATAAGTCGATGCGACAGTTAAGGGAGTCGAACCGATGCAACGCCCAATTTTCATAGCCTCACTCCTCGCCCCGGCACTGCTGGCGAGCTGCCAGTCGCAGCGCATGCAGGGCGCGCCGGAGGCGATGCCGGCCGCCGATACGGCGGTGCAAGGCACGCCGGTGGGCGACGAGCGCACGGCCATGGAAGCGGCGATCGACTCGGGCTCCTCGCGACCGGCATCCGCCGCCTCGCCGCCTCCCGGGGAGGCCGCGGCGCAGGGACCGGTCATCGCGCCGAATGCCCCCGACAGCTACACCGTCAAGCACGGCGACACGCTCTGGGGGATCGCCAAGCTGTTCCTGCGCGACCCATGGTACTGGCCGGAGATCTGGCAGGTGAACCCGCAGGTTCAGAATCCGCACCGCATTTATCCGGGCGACACGTTGCGACTGGTCTACGTCAACGGTCAGCCGCGCATCCTCCTGCAGCCCGGCCTGGAGCGGGGCAACGGCGCCCGCGTGACTCCGCGCGTGCGCAGCACCGAGCTCGAGGCCGCGATCACCACGATCCCGTACGAGAAGATCGCCGCCTTCATGTCGAAGCCGAGCTTGCTCACCAAGGAGCAGATCTCGAAAGCGCCGTACGTGCTCGCCACCCGCGACAGCCACATCGTGATGGCCGACGACGATACGGTGTACGCCCGCGGGTTCAGCGGCGGGCATGCGGACATCGGCATGCACTACAACTTCATGCGCGTCGGGGACGTGCTGCGCGACCCGGACGATAACCGCGTCATCGGCTATCACGGCATCTA
>DATGIA010000015.1:0-22710 GCA_035307465.1 Steroidobacteraceae bacterium | reverse complement strand
ATTGCGCAGGGGTGCGGCACCCCGCACCTGCGGCGGTGAGTGCGGATCGGTCTTGATGCGGGAGATGGCCTCGCCCTCACGCGCCTTGCCGCGCCAGACCTGGGCGAATCCCAGATAGAAGCGCTGATCGCCGGTCAAGCCGTCGATCACCGGGGCCGCATGCCCCTCGAGCGAGAGATGGTAGGCCTGGTAGGCAATCGCGAGGCCCGAATTGTCGGCGATGTTCTCTCCCAGGGTGAGACGCCCGTTGACGTGAAATCCGGGCACGGGACTGTAGGTCTCGTATTGCGCGATGAGCGCCTTGGTCTTGGCGGCGAACTTCGCGTGATCCTCGGGCGCGAACCAGTCGCGAAGATTTCCTTCGGCATCGAACTGACTGCCCTCATCGTCGAAGGCGTGACTGATCTCGTGTCCGATGACGGCGCCGATCGCGCCGTAGTTGACGGCATCGTCCGCCTGCGCGTTGAAAAACGGCGGCTGCAGGATCGCGGCCGGAAATACGATCTCGTTCATCAGCGGGTTGTAATAGGCATTGACCGTCTGCGGTGTCATGAACCATTCCTGGCGGTCGATCGGCTGGCCGAGCTTGGCGACCTCGCGCGCAAACTCGAACTCGGTGGCGCGCACGACGTTGCCCCACAGATCATCGCGCTCGATGACGAGCGCGCTGTAATCGCGCCACTTGTCCGGATAGCCGATCTTGGTCACGAGCTTGGCGAGCTTCTCGTGCGCCCCGCGCCGCGTCACATCGCTCATCCAGTCGAGCCGGTCGATGTCGCGACCGTAGGCGACGATGAGCTGGTGCACCAGCGCCTGCATCCGCTCCTTGTAGGGCGGCGGGAAGTACTTCTCGACATAGAGCTTGCCGAGCGCCTCGCCGAGCGACTCATTGAGCAGGGACAGCCCGCGCTTCCAGCGCGGTCGATTCTGCGGAATGCCGCGCACCACCGTTCCGGCGAATGCGAACTGCTCGTCCACGAAGGGCTTCGACAGGTAGGGGGCGGCTGATGCAAGGACCTGCCAGCGGAAATAGCTGCGCCACACCGGCAGCGGCGTGCTCGCGATGAGGTGATCGAGGCCTTTCAGATAGCTCGGCTGCTGAACGATGAGGTAGTCGATCTTGCCGCTGAAACGGCTGTCCGCGAGATAGGGCCTCCAGTCGAACCCCGGGGTGAGGTGCTCGAGATCCGCGATGGCGAACTTGTTGTACGTCTTGACCGGGTCGCGATTCTCCACCCGGGTCCATTGCTGCCTGGCCAGGGCTGTCTCGAGCTTGAGAATGCTGCGGGCCTCCTGCGGCGCCCGCCGCTCTCCGGCCAGGCGCAACATTCTCTCGATGTGCTTGAGGTACTGCTCACGCACGCTCTTGAGCTTCGGATCCTCCTTGAGATAGTAATCCCGGTCCGGCATGCCGAGGCCGCTCTGCCCGACGCTGACGGCGTAGCGAGTCGAGTCCTTCGGATCGGGGGTCACACCCACATCGTAGGGCGCATCGATGCCCTGCCGATTGAAGCGTGCGATCAGGGCCGGAATCTGTCGCTTCGAGCGCAGCTGCCCGACCGCGGCGAGTGTCGGCTTGAGCGGCTCGAGGCCGAGCTCATCGAGGTGCGCCTCGTTCATGAAGCTCGCGAACAGGTCTGCGAGCTTGCGGGCGGTCGGATCGCTCGATGCCGCGGCAGCGGGCGAGCTCAGCGCATCGATGATGGAATGCAGCTGCTCCTGGGTGCGATCGTCGACCTCCGAGAAGGAGACATAGACGCCCTTGTCCGCGGGGATCTCGAACTCATCGAGCCACTTGCCGTTGAGGTATCGGTAGATATCGTCCTGCGGCCGCACCGATTTGTCCTCGTACTGGGTATCGATGCCCGAGCCGAGCGGCGCGGGCGCAGGCGATGCGGCGGGCGCCGGGCTGGGTGCCGGCTCACTCATGGGGGCGGCGCCGGGCGTACGGGCCGGTGGCGGTGAGTGGTGCAGCAGCGAACAGGCGGCCAGGGAGCAGAGCGCGAGCAGGGACGAGAGCGCCAGCAGCACTGGGGGAGTCGAGCGCGACATCGATTCTTCCTCTGGTCAAAATTTGAGTGAAACCCGCAGGCCCGGGGCCGCATCATCGAGTATCAGACGCGCGCCATGCAACTTGGTGACCGCGGCGACGAGCGAGAGCCCGAGACCGGAGCCCGGAAATTTACGCGCCTCATCGAGGCGCACCCGGCGGCCGAGGACGAGCTCGCGCTTGTCCGCGGGAATCCCCGGACCGGTGTCCTCGACGACGACCTCGGGTCCGGCGCCCGACTGATTGAGCTGCACGCGGATGCGCCCGCCGTCGGGCGTGAACTTGATCGCATTGTCGAGCAGATTCGCGAGCGCCTGAGCGAGCAGCTGCCGGCTGCCCTGCACCTGCGCGCCCGGCGTCACCGAGCTCTGCAGCGTGATGCCGCGCTCCTCGCTCACCGGTGCGTAAAGGTCGACGACACTCTCCACCAGATCCGACAGATCCACCGGCTCGCGCGCCACGGTACCGGTCTCGGCGAGCGCAATGCGCAACAGCGCGTCAAGCGTCGAGCGCATTCGATCGACCTCGCTCGTCACGCGCTCGAGCACGCGGCGCTCGGGCGAGCCGGTGGCGAGCGTGCTCATGGCACCCTCCGCGGTCGCCTGCAGCCGGTTCAAGGGCGTGCGCAGGTCGTGCGCCGCGCTGTCGAGCACCGTGCGCATGCCGAGCGTGAGCTGCTCGATCTTGTCGAGCATGGTGTTGATCTCGCGCGCGAGCCGGTCGATCTCGTCGTCCGCTCCGCGCACCGGCAGGCGCTGGGACAGATCACCGCGCATGATCTGCGTGGCGACCGCCGAGATCGCCCCCGCCTGCGCGAGGATTCGGCGGCCCATCCACAGTCCGCCGCCGAGCCCGATCATCAAGGTCAGCACCACCGCGGCGATCAGGCCGCGCATCATGAGGTTCTTGACGTCCTGGCGCTCCTGCACGTCATGGCCGACGAGCATCCGGTAGCCTCCCGGCAGCGGAAAGCGGCGCGCGCGCACCTCATGCTCTCGCGTTTCCTCGCCATACGGGACCTGTATGTCGAACTGGATCCATTTGCCTTCGTTGGCATCGATCTTGGGCCACGCGGGCACGTTCCCCGCCACCGGCCGCAGCTGCGGATCGACCATCAGATAGACCGCGCCGCGTACGTCCTGATCCTGCGAGCGCTGCTCGACGAGCTCGATGAAGTCGGAGCGCGACAGCACCATGACCTGCTCTCGCAGACCCTGCACCTCGGCCTCGATCAGGTTGTCGGTGCTGCCATCGACCACGCGCGACACGGCGAAGTTCACTGCGCCGAGCAGCGCTGCAGCGCCACACGCGAAGGCGATCGAGTAGACGATCGCGATTCGAAACGGGGAGGTGTTGAGGATCCCGAGGAACCGTTGATCGGGACTCACCTTGCGCGACCGGCCCTCCATGGCTTATGGCCTGGCCATCCCCTACTCGTCTTCGCGCAGTGAATAGCCGGCGCCGCGCACCGTATGCAGCAGCGGCTTGTCGAAATCCTTGTCGATCGCCTGGCGCAGCCGGCTGATGTGCACGTCGATCACGTTGGTCTGCGGATCGAAGTGATAGTCCCACACGCCTTCGAGCAGCATCGTGCGGGTCACGACCTGGCCGCTATGTCGCATCATGAACTCGAGCAGCTGGAACTCGCGTGCCGTCAGCTCGATTCGCTTGCCGTTGCGGGTGACGCGGCGCGTCATGCGGTCGAGCTCGAGATCCGCGAACTTGAGCTTGGTGCTCGCCTCGGCGGCCTCGCGTCGACGCGCGAGCGCATCGATGCGCGCGAGCAGCTCCGACATGTGATAGGGCTTGGTCAGATAATCATCGCCGCCGGCGCGCAATCCCGTGATCCGGTCATCGACCTCGCCGAGTGCGCTCAGGATGAGTACCGGGAGCTTCTTGCCGGTCGCGCGCAGCGACTGCACCAGCGCCAGACCATCGAGCTGCGGCAGCATGCGGTCCACGATGGCGAGATCGAGCGCGGTGGAGGCCGCCCGGGACAGTCCCTCGAGTCCGTCCGCAGCGACCTCGACCGTGTGCCCCACCTCGCGCAGCGCCTCCGCGAGCGTGTCCCGCGCGACCTCATCGTCCTCGACGATCAAGATGTGCATGCCCGTATCTTACAGACGTTGAAGCAGCGTTTGTCGGCGCGCTAAGATCCGGGCAACCTATGGTGCCGGCCTCCCGTGTGCAGATGCCAGGCGCAGTGTGTCGCGCCGGTACGACGCTGCGCCGCGCCGAGGTGCTGATCGTCGGCGGGGGGCCCGCGGGGGCGACCTCCGCCATCCGCCTCGCGCAGCTTGGGCACCGCGTCGTGCTTCTCGAGAAGTCGCACCATCCGCGCTTTCACATCGGAGAATCGCTGCTGCCGGCCAACCTGCCGCTGTTCGAGCAGCTCGGCGTTGCCGAGGCGGTGCGCTCGATCGGCATGCAGAAGTGGGGTGCGGAATTCGTCTCCCCTGCGGACGGCAGGTGCCAGGAATTCGAGTTCGCGCACGCCTGGGACAAGTCACTTCCGCTGGCCTATCAGGTGCGCCGTTCGCAGTTCGACGAGATTCTGCTCCGCCGCGCGGCCGCGTGCGGCGTCGAGGTGATCGAGGGGTGCCGCGCGCGCGAGATCGACCTCGATGAGGCGCAGCGCGTCATCCGCGTGCACGCCGAGCACGAGGACGGCCGGGCGATCACCTTCGAGCCGCAAGAGCTGATCGATGCGAGCGGCCGCGATACGCTGCTCGGGCGGCGCCTCGACATCAAGCGGCGCAACCCGCGGCACAACAGCTCGGCGCTGTACGCGCATTTTCAGGGCGCGCAGCGCGCCGGCGGCCGGCGCGAGGGCAACATCACGATCTTCTGGTTCGATCATGGCTGGTTCTGGTTCATCCCGCTGGCGGACGGTGCCACGAGCGTAGGCGCGGTGGTGTGGCCGAGCTACCTGAAGAGCCGGGCCGTCGGCGTGCGTGAGTTCTTCCTCGAGACGATCGAGCTCTGTGCGCCGCTCGCCGCGCGGCTGCGCGGCGCGCAGCTCTGCACCGAGGTCGAGGCGACCGGAAACTACTCTTACAGCTGCGAGCGCAGCTACGGTCCGAACTATGTGCTCGTCGGCGATGCATTCGCATTCGTCGATCCCGTGTTCTCCTCCGGCGTCATGCTCGCGATGACGGGCGGCTGGGCGGCGGCGGAGGCGATCGACGAGGGCTCGAGACACCCGGAGCGCGCCGCGCGTGCGCGGGCGCGATTCGATCGGCTCACTCGCCATGGGCCGCGGCAATTTTCCTGGTTCATCTATCGCGTCACCAACCCGACGATGCGCGAGCTCTTCCTCGCGCCCCGCAACTGGCTGCGGATGGAGGAGGCGCTGCTCTCGGTGCTCGCGGGCGATATCTTCGGACCGACGCCGATCTGGGCCTCGCTGCGCGCCTTCAAAGGCATCTACTACCTCATATCGATGGCACATCCCGGCCGCTCGATGCGTGCGGCGCGCCGCCGTGCCCGCGAGCTCGAAGCGGCCCGACCGGCAGCGGACGGGAGCGGATGAGACGGCCCATCGGGACCCGGAAAGAAGACGCTGCCGAAGACCCCGCTCGCGATGCACCTGGCCCGAAGTGGCGCAGGGTCCTCGTCGGACTTGTGGCCGCCTTGCCGGCGACGCTCGGAGCGGCGCGTGCCGAGGCACATCAGGAGCCGCTCTGGGATATCGGGCTCGGCATCGGCGCGCTCGGCTATGAGGATTACCGCGGCGCCGACAGCTCGCATCTGTTCCCCATCCCGATCGTCACGATCAGCTACAACGGGCCTGTCTTCAAAGCGGACAAGGAGGGGCTGCACGGCGACGTCTTTCATCGAGACTGGTTCGAGATCAACCTGAGCTTCGATGCGACGCTGCCCGTGAGCAACGATGCCACGCGCAGCGGCATGGTGAAGCTCAGCCCGACGGTCGAAGCCGGATTGTCGGCGGACATTCATCTGTGGAAGAGCGCCGACCACGCGGTGAAGCTCGACTTCAAGATTCCGATACGCTCGGCATTCACGTTGCAGGCTCCCCCGCAGGACATCGGCTGGACCTTGACGCCAGGCTTCAACCTGCAGCTCTCGCCCCCCGCGATGAACCGCTGGAAGCTCGGCCTCTATACCGGGCCGCTGTTCGCGAACCGCAAGTACAACGATTATTTTTACTCGGTGCCCGAGCGCAATGCGACCGCGACGCGACCGGCCTACGAGGCGTCCGCCGGCTACGCGGGCTCGCAGCTCGTCATCGACCTGAGCAAGCATTTCCCGCGCTACTGGATCGCCGGGTTCGTCCGCTACGATACGCTCGAGGACGCCGTCTTCGAGAACAGCCCGCTCGTGCAGCGCAGGTACTACTGGAGCGCCGGCTTCCTCGTCTCGTGGTCCGTGGCGCGCTCCTCGAAATGGGTGGAGGTACCCGACTGAAAAGCATGGCGACGAATTCCCTCCTGAGACCCGGGCAGCCCGCCTCGGGCGTCGAGGCTTCGAGCACGCACCTGGTCCTGATCCCGAGCTTCAATCCGGGTGAGCAGCTCGGCCCGACGGTGCGGGGCGCGCGCGCGCGGTGGAATCCCGTGTGGGTCGTGGTGGACGGCAGCACCGATGGAACGGCCGAGCAACTCACGGCGATGGCCGCCGCGGATCCCGGGTTGACGGTGCTCGCACTCACGCACAACCAGGGCAAGGGTGCGGCCGTGCTGCACGGCATACGGGCCGCTGCGCTCCGCGGCTACACCCACGTGCTCACCATGGACTCCGATGGACAGCATCCCGCCGAGCTCATTCCGGAGTTCATGTCCGTGTCGCAGGCGCATCCCGGCGCCATGGTGCTCGGTCTTCCGGTGTTCGATGCGAGCGCGCCGCGCGCGCGCGTGTACGGTCGTCGACTCTCGAATGCGTGGGTCGACCTCGAGACGCTCGGGGCCGGCATCGGCGATTCCCTGTTCGGCTTCCGCGTCTATCCGATCGCCCCGCTCCTCGAGGTCATGGAAGAGGGGCGCTGGATGCGCCGCTTCGATTTCGATGCGGAGGTGGCGGTGCGGCTGTGCTGGCGCGGAGTCGAGCCCATCAACCGGCCGGCCCCGGTGCGTTATTTGCGCGCCGAGGAGGGCGGCGTGTCGCACTTTTCCTACGTACGCGACAACGCGCTGCTCACCTGGATGCACCTGCGGCTGTTTCTCGGCTTCCTGCGCCGCCTGCCCGGGCTCATCGCACACCGCCATTGAGCGGCGGGTTGCCGCGCCGGAAGGCGCCTATATAATGAGCGCACAATGAACGCGGGCATCGCGCCTGGATGCCTCCGATGACTGTCGAACCGATCACGCAAGTGCCGCCTATGCCCGACAAAGCATCGCCAGTGCAACCGTCGGCAGGGGCCGATGATCTCGAGCGCGAGCTCGCGGCGCTGTTCGTGCAATCCCTCTCTCTGGAAATCGCACCCGAGGACATCGATCCGCAGGCCCCGCTCTACGGCGAGGGTCTCGGGCTCGACTCGATCGACATCCTGGAGGTCGCGCTCGTGGTCTCGAAGCGCTACGGCGTGCAGCTGCGGGCCGACAGTCAGGAGAATCAACGGATCTTCCGCTCGCTCCGGGAACTGTCGCAATACATCTCGCAGCATCGAAGCAAATGACATGCGCACGGCGGGGGCGCTGAAGTCGGCGGTGCTGCTCGAGAGCGTGCGGCAGTGGCGCGCGAGCCCGCGGTAGCTGCGGCATGGACCGCACCGCGCTCCTCGCGCACGAGTCGCTCGACGCCCCGCTAGCCTGGCGCAACGGCCGGGCGATCGACGTGCGTCGATTCCTGCACGATGTCTCGGCACTGAGCACCCAGCTGCCCCGCGCCCGGCACGTGCTCAACGTGTGCAGCGATCGATACCGATTCGCGGTCGGGCTCGGCGCCTGCCTGCTCACCGGACGCGTGAGCCTGCTGCCCTCGACGCATACCCCCGACATGATCCGCCGCCTGCGCGCATTCGCACCCGACGTGGTGTGCCTCACGGACCAGGCCGAGTGCGACATCGACCTGCAACGCTGCCCCTGGCAGGAGGCGGCGGACGCGGCGGTCTCACCCCTCGAGCGCATTCCCGAGATTGCGAACGAGCAGCTGGTCGCGATCGTCTTCACGTCCGGCTCGACGGGCGCACCGCTCCCCTATCGCAAGACGTGGGGCCGGCTGTCGCAGTGCGTGCGTGCGGCGGCGGCGCGTCTTGCGCTCGGCGGGCGGCGCTGGACGCTCATCGGCACCGTTCCGCCGCAGCACATGTACGGCTTCGAATCGAGCGTGCTGCTGGCGCTGCTCGGCGGCCACTCGCTCATCGCCGAGCGGCCGTTCTACCCCGCCGACATCGTCGCCGCCCTCGGCGCGGCGGCACGGCCGCGGGCCCTGATCACCACGCCCATTCACCTGCGCACGCTCATCGCCTCGGGGCTCGAGCTGCCCGTTCTCGATCTCCTCGTATCCGCGACGGCGCCCCTGCCGGAGACGCTCGCGCGGGAGGCGGAGCAACGCTTCGGCACGCGGTTGCTCGAGATCTATGGCTCGACCGAGACCGGCCAGATCGCCACCCGGCGCACCACCGAGACCAACGCCTGGCATTTGTGGCCCGGCGTGCGCCTACGCGTCATGAATGGCGTTGCCCATGCCGAGGGCGGTCACATCGAGCAGTGGACGCAGCTGTGCGATGTGATCGAGCCGCTCGACGCCGAGCACTTCCTCCTGCACGGTCGCACCGAGGATCTGGTCAACGTCGCCGGCAAGCGCAGCTCGCTCGCCTACCTCAACGCGCAGCTCAACACCATCGAGGGTGTGCTCGACGGCGCGTTCTTCTGGCCGGAGGAGCCCGAGGAGGGGTTGACCGGTGTCGCGCGTCTGGCGGCGGCGGTCGTCGCGCCGGGCTTGAGCGCCGCGCAGCTCCTCGATGCGCTGCGCGAGCGCATCGATCCGGTATTCCTGCCGCGGCCGCTGCTGCGGGTGGAGAGGCTGCCGCGAAACGCGACGGGCAAGCTGCCGCAGCACGCGCTGCGATCGCTCGCGGCAACGGCGCGTGCCGTGGCGCGCGGGACTTGACGGACTCCTGAGGCCCTCGTCCTGAAGGGTCCCATGCACCGCCGCCGCCTCAGCGTTCCGCCGCAGCATCCGGCCTTCGACGGACATTTTCCCGGCCATCCGATATGGCCGGGCGCGCTGCTGCTCGATCAGGTATTGCACGCGCTCGAGGCCGAGCTCGCACTCGATTTTCGAGATTGGCAGCTTGGTCACGCCAAATTCCTGCATCCGGTGCAACCCGGTGCCGAGCTCACCCTCGAGTTCGAGCAGGCGGGCAACCGGGTGCGATATACAGTCGCACAAGACGGCGTTGCCGTCCTCAGCGGTGCGCTCGCCCGCGAGAGCGGCGCATGAGCCTCGAGCGTCCGCCGCTGCTGGCGAGCGCCGCGTGGATCCGGCAACGCGAGCGCGGCAGCGCGCGCTTGTTGCGCTTCATGGCCCGGTTCTCGCTGCGCACCGGCCGCCGCGTGAGCCGCCTCGTCCTGTATCCGATCGTCGCTTACTTCTTCGTCTTCGGGCCGCGCGCCCGCCGCCACTCACTCGATTATCTGCGCCGTGCGCTCGGGCGCGCGCCGCGGGCCCTCGATCGCTTTCGTCAGCTGCTCTACTTCGCGAGCTGCATCCATGACCGGGTGTACCTGCTGCACGATCAATTCGATCGATTCGAGATCTCGGTGGAGGGCGAGGCGCTCATGCGCGCGCAGCTCGCGAGCGGCCGCGGCGCCCTGCTCCTCGGCGCCCACATGGGCAGCTTCGAGCTGATGCGCAGCGTCGGGCTGCGTCATTCGCTCGAGGTGTCGATGGCGATGTATGAGCAGAACGCGCGCAAGATCGCCTCCATGATCGCGGCGCTGGCGCCGCCCCGCGCCCCGCACATCATCACCCTCGGCCGCCTCGATGCAATGCTCGAGATCCGCGAGCGCATCGAGCGCGGCGCGTGGGTCGGCATGCTCGGCGATCGTACGCTCGGCGATGAGCCGGTGCTGCCCGTGGAGCTGCTCGGCGACCGCGCCTCGTTGCCGACCGGCCCGATGCGGGCCGCCGCGCTGCTCGGCTGCTCGGTGATCTTCATGCTGGGCCTGTACCGCGGCGCCAATCGCTATCACGTGGTGTTCGCGCCGCTCGCGGAATTCCACGGGCTCGAGCCCGCCGCGCGCCAGGAGGCGGTGCCCGCGGCCGTCGCGCGCTATGCGGCGCTCATCGAGCGCCACTGCCGCACGGACCCCTACAACTGGTTCAACTTCTACGATTTCTGGCACGAGCGGGGCGCGCGGTGAGCCGCATGCGCTCACCCCGGGGAGGCGACCCGCCCCGCTGGATACGGCGCCACCGGGCGCTCGGTCTGCTCGCGTTGCTCATCGGCCTGCCGGCGCGCAGCGACGATCTCGACACGCTGATGCAGCGACTGGCCCGGCACCGTCACGGCGAGGCCAGCTTCGTCGAGCAGCATTTCATGCGGCTTCTGAAGCGGCCGGTCGAATCGATGGGCGAGCTGCGCTTCGATGCGCCCGATCGGCTCGAGAAGCGCACGCTCGAGCCGCAGCCCGAGGATCTGGTGCTCGAGGGTGAGGAGCTGCGCGTCACCCGGCACGGCCGGACTCGCACTGCGAGCCTCGCGGACTACCCGCGCATCCGGCCTCTCATCGAGAGCATTCGCGCGACGCTCGCCGGCGATCGTGCCGCGCTCGAGCAGGTGTTCGAGGTGCATTTCTTCGGCGATCTCGAGCGCTGGAGCCTGCTGCTCGTTCCTCGCGATGCGGATTCCCGCGTCACCCAGGTCCAGATCGAAGGCGCGCGCGATGAGCTGCTCATGGTGGAGGTGCGCGAACGCAGCGGGGACCGCTCGCTGCTGACGCTGCGCGAGCACCCCGCCCCATGAGGACGCGGGCCGCGATCGTCTCGATCTGGCTGGCCACGCTCGCGCTCGCGCTCATCGCGGTGCTGCGCGCGCACTACGTCGCCGACATGTCGGGCTTTCTGCCGGCCCGCCCCACGGCGATGCAGCGGCTGCTGGTCGAGCAGCTGCGCGAGGGTGCCGCCGCGCGCACGATCATGATCGCGCTCGAGGGTGGCGACTTCGCGCAACGCGCCGCGATCTCGCGCTCGATGGCGGCCGCGCTGCGCGCCGATCCGCGCTTCGCCAGCATCGCCAATGGGGATCGCGCCGCGGCCGAGGCGGACCGACGCTTCCTCTTCGAGCATCGCTACCTGCTCAGCCCGGCGGTCGACGCGGAGCGCTTCGGCGCGCAGGGTCTGCACCGTGCGCTCGCGGAGACGAGCGATGCGCTGGCCGAGCCGAGCGGCGAATGGATCAAGGATCTCGTTCCCCACGATCCGACGGGCGAGACTCTCGCGATCATCGATGCGCTGGGTGCCGAGCGGGCGCCCCGCACTCGTGACGGGGTGTGGGTGTCCGCCGATGGAAGGCGCACGTTGCTGGTCGCGCAGATTGCCGCATCGGGCTCGGACCTCGATGCCGCGAGTGCCGCGCTGGCTGCGACCCGCGCCGCCTTCGAGTCGGCCGCGCGGGCGCAGGGCGCGCGCGAGGTGCGCCTGCTCGCGAGCGGGCCGCCGGTGTTCGCCGTCGCCTCGCGGGCACAGATCGAGCGGGCCGCCGTGCGGCTCTCGATTGCCGGGGGTGTGCTCGTGCTCGGCGTGCTGCTCAGCGTTTATCGCTCGCTCGGCGCCGTGGTGCTCGGCCTCGCGCCGGTCGCGAGCGGTGCTCTCGTCGGGATCGCCGCGGTGGCGCTCAGCTTCGGCGTCGTCCAGGGAACCACCCTGGGCTTCGGCAGCACCTTGATCGGCGAGTCGGTCGACTACTCGATCTACTTCTTCATCGGCGCGAGCGCGCTCGGCGCGGACTGGTGGCGCGCGCGGCTCTGGCCGACCGTACGCCTCGGCATGCTGGTGTCGGTGTGCGGCTTCGCATCGCTCGTGCCGGCCGGATTCCCGGGACTTGCGCAGCTCGGGGTGTACTCGATCGGCGGCCTGCTCGCGGCCGCGGCGGTCACGCGCTTCGTCTTGCCGGCATTGCGTCCGAGGCGGCTCGCGCTGCGCGACCTCACGCCGCTCGGCGCGCGCACCGCCGCGCTGCTCGGGCGCGCCCACCGGGCGCGGCGTGTGCTCGCGGGCGGCGCCCTCCTGCTCGGCGTCGCAGCGCTCGGCGTGCTGCTGCTCGAGCGTCATCGACTCTGGAGTCACGAGCTCTCGAGCTTGAGCCCCATTGCGCCCGCCGCGCAGCGGCTCGATGCGGAGCTGCGCGCCGATCTCGGCGCCGCCGATGTGGCGCAGCTGATCGTGGTGCATGGACCTGACTTGCAGAGCGTGCTGCGTGCAGCCGAGCGGGCCCACCGCGCGCTCGAGCCGCTCATCGAAGCGCACCGCGTGGGGGGCCTCGATGATCCGGCCGCCTATCTACCGAGTCTGGACACCCAGGGCGCGCGCCGCTCGAGCCTGCCCGACGCCGCCACCCTTCGCGAGCGGCTGCAGGTCGCGGGAGAAGGCCTGCCGCTCGCGGTCGAGCAGCTCGATGCATTCGTCAAGGACGTGGACGCGGCGCGCACCGCCCCGCTCCTCACGCCCGCGAGCTTGCGCGGCACCTCGCTCGAGGCGGGTTTCAAGGCGCTCGTGCTCGAGACCTCGGATCACTGGACCGCGCTGCTTGCGCTGCATGCGCCCGATCCGCTGCATCCGGCCATCGACGGCGCGCTCGTACGGGCGGCGCTCGCGCAGCTGCCCGCCGATCGGTCCGGCAGCGAGGTGCATTTGCTCGACCTCAAGGCTGAATCCGACGCGCTCTACGAGAGCTATCGGGCGGCTGCGCTGCGCGGCGCCGCCTTCGGCCTGGGGGCCATCGTTGTGCTGATCGCGCTCGCGCGCCGCTCGCTCGTGGGCGCGTTGCGGGTACTCGCGCCCCTGGTGCTCGCGGTGCTGCTGGTGGCCGCGGCGCTCACGCTCTCGGGCACGCAGCTGACGCTCATGCACCTGGTGGGCTTGCTGCTGATCGTCGCCGTCGGCTCGAACTACGCGCTCTTTTTTACCGATGCGCATCGCGGCCCGGCGCCACTGACGCTCGCCTCCCTCGGGGTGGCGAACGTGAGCACGGTGCTGGGGTTCGGTTTGCTGATGTTGTCGCACGTGCCGGTGCTCACGGCGCTCGGCACCACGGTCGCGCCGGGAACGCTGCTCGCGCTCCTCTTGAGCGCGTTGCTCCTCGATCGACGGCCTGCGCCTGCGCATCAGCGGAAGCTTGCGCATCAGGAGGGGCTTAACCGGCAGGAGGGGAACGATGCGTAGAATCGCCCGTCCGGCGGATCCCGGCCGCAGTGCCGCGCAGTGCATGGTGTGGCTGCCCGGCGCCTACCAGGCGCTCGAGGATTTTCTCGAGGCGGGATTCGATACGGCGGTCCGCGAGCGCCGCCTGCCGCTCGATCTGGAGTTCGTCGATCTCGAGCCTGAGCATCTCAATGACCGCACCGCGCTCGAGCGGCTCGAGTCGGCCGTGCTGGCCCCGGCCCGGGCGCGTGGCGCGAGGTGCCTGTGGCTCGCGGGCATCTCGCTCGGCGGCTACATCGCGCTCGAGACGATCGTCGCCAACCCGCGTGCATGCGATGGACTGTGCCTGCTGGCGCCCTATCTCGGGCAGCGCAGCCTGATCGCCGAGATCGCATCGGCGGGGCGGCTCGAGCAATGGTCATGCGGGTCCCTTGCACAAGCCGATGAGGAACGGGGAATATGGCGGTTCGTGCAGGCCGGGGGCCTCGCGAAGCGCTGCCTGCTCGGATTCGGCAGCGAGGACCGGTACGCGGCCGGCCATCGACTGCTCGCGGCAACGCTGCCGGCCGAAGCGGTGCAGGTCATCGCCGGGGGCCACGACTGGGCCACGTGGAGGAGGCTCTGGGAGCTGCTGCTCGACTCGAGGTTTCGCTGATGTTGCAACGCCGGAGCTGCGCCCCGCAGCGTGCGATCTCGCCCCTGGTGGGCGCCTCGGCCGTCTTGCACGTCGCGGCCCTTGCAGCGGTCGTGGGACGAGCTCGCCTCTGGCCGTGGGCGCTCGCGGCCGTCGTGCTCGATCACGGCCTGCTGATCGGCGCGGGATTGTGGCCGCGCAGCCGGCTGCTCGGACCCAACTGGGTGCGTCTGCCGCAGGCCAGCGCCGCACGGGGTGAGGTGGCGGTCACGATCGACGACGGTCCCGATCCGGAGATCACGCCCCAGGTCCTCGAGCAGCTCGCGCGTTTCGAGGCGAGCGCGACCTTCTTTTGCGTCGGTGAGCGCGTGGAGCGCCACCCGGAGCTGGCGCGCGCCATCCTGGCCGGCGGGCACCGAATCGAGAACCATACGCAGCGACACCGTCACAGCTTCTCGCTGCTCGGACCGCGGGGACTGCGCGCCGAGATCGAGGGCGCGCAGCAATCGATCGCGCGGGTGACGGGCTCGAGCGCACTGTTCTTTCGCGCCCCCGCGGGACTGCGCAATCCGTTTCTCGAGCCCGTGCTGCGCAGCCTGGGATTGCAGCTCACGAGCTGGACACGCCGCGGCTTCGACACGGTGAACCGCGATCCGGCCGCCGTGCTGCGCCGTCTGACGCGCTCGCTTTGCGCCGGCGACATCCTGCTGCTGCACGATGGGCACGCCGCGCGCACCGCGGGCGGGGCTCCCGTGATTCTCGAGACGCTGCCGCGCCTGCTCGAGACGCTGCGGGCTGCGCGGCTGCGCCCGGTGACGCTGCGGGCGGCACTCGCATGAGGAACGCGGAGGCCGCATCGGTGATGAGTCCGCTCCTACTGCGCGCCTCGACCGCCGTGTCGTGCATCGGTCGCGGGCGCGCAGAGACGCAGCGCGCGCTGGCCGAGCGGCGCAGTGGACTCAAGCCTTGCGATTTCCAGTCGATCGAGCTCATGACCTGCATCGGCGAGGTCGCAGGCCTCGATTCGGTGCGCGCGCCGCCGGCGCTTGCGCGCTTCGACTGCCGCAACAGCCGGCTCGCCGAGCTGGCTCTCGCCCAGGATGGGCTCCTGGAATCGGTGCGCGAGGCCGCCGGACGCTACGGGCCATTGCGCGTCGGCGTCTTCATCGGCACCAGTACCTCCGGAATTCTCGAGACCGAGCAGGCCTATCGGTACCGCGATCCGCGGAGCGGCGCGCTGCCGCCCGATCTCGACTATGCCGGCACGCACAACTCGTTCGCGACGGTCGAGTACCTGCGCCGGCGACTGGCGCTCGCGGGACCGGCGGCCGCGGTCTCGGGTGCGTGCGCCTCGAGCGCCAAGGTCTTTGCCTCGGCGCACCGGCTCATCGCGGCCGGTCTCATCGATGCAGCGCTCGTGGGAGGCGTCGACTCCCTGTGCCGCACCACGCTCTACGGATTCAACTCGCTGCAGTTGTGCTCACGCACGCCGTGCCGTCCCTTCGATCGCCTGCGCGATGGCATCTCGATCGGCGAGGCGGCGGCCCTCGCGCTCCTGGAACGCGTGCCCGACTCGCTCGATGCAGATGAGGTGCTGCTGCTCGGCGTCGGCGAGTCAAGCGACGCTTACCACATGTCCGCGCCGCAGCCCGAGGGACGGGGCGCGCGCCGTGCCATGGAAGGTGCCCTCGCCGCCGCCGGCCTCGCGCCCGAGGCGATCGACTACATCAACCTGCACGGCACCGCGACCTTGAGCAACGACCGCGCCGAGAGTCAGGCCGTCACGAGCCTGTTCGGACCCACCACACCGTGCAGCTCGACGAAGGGCGCGACCGGGCACACGCTGGGCGCGGCCGGCGCTCTGGAAGCGCTGATCTGCGCGCTCGCCCTCGAGGAGCAGTTGATCCCGGGCGGCGTGCACACCCAGGAGGTCGATGCGACGCTCACCGCGCACTACCTCAAGGAGAACCGGCGCGCGCCGCTCGGGAAGGTGCTGAGCAACTCGTTCGGCTTCGGCGGCATGAACTGCAGTCTGGTGCTGGGGCGTGCGGGATGAGGCTCGCGGCCCATGTGTCGGGCATCGGATTGCTGGGGCCGGGTCTCGAGGGCTGGCCGCAGGCACGTGCGATCCTCGTGGGCGAGAGCGCCTACGAGCCGCGCCCCACCGTATTGCCCGCGCCCTCGCTGCTGCCCCCCGCAGAGCGGCGCCGCAGCGGCCGTGTGGTCAAGCTGGTGCTGGCGATCGCCGAGGAGGCCACGACATCCGCGGGGGTCGAGGCGCAGCAGCTACCGAGCGTATTCGCTTCCTCCGGAGCCGACGGCTACAACTGTCATGAGCTGTGCGAATCGCTCGCGGCAACCGTGCCCGAGGTCTCGCCGACGCGCTTCACGAACTCGGTGCACAATGCGCCCGCCGGCTACTGGAGCATCGCGACCCGGGCCGAGCGTGAGTCGACCGTGCTCGGCGCGTTCGACGCAAGCTTCGGGGCCGGACTGCTCGAGGCTCTGGCGCAGGTCGCGCTCGAGCGCACGCCGCTGCTGCTCCTCGCCTACGACACCGAGTATCCGGAGCCGCTGCGCTCGAAGCGTCCGATTCCAGACGCCTTCGGTGTGGCTCTCGTGCTCACGCCGGAGCGCTCCGCGAGCTCCCTGGCGCACATCGAGGTCGCATTGACCGCCGCTGCATTCGAGCCGTTCACCGAGAGCGGGACGCTCGAGCAACTGCGCGGCGCCATCCCGGCGGCGCGCAGCCTGCCGCTGCTCGCGGCGCTGGCACAGCGCGCAGCGCGCGCCGTGCGCATCGAGTACCTCGCCCCGCAGAACCTCGAGGTGCGCATCTCTCCATGTCACTAGGGGCTGACTGGCTGACGACTCACCTGCCGCATCAGGGCCGCATGTGTCTGCTCGAGTGCGTGCTCGATTGGGACGCGGAGCACATCCGTTGCCTGTGCACCGGCCATCGCGATCTCGCACATCCGTTGCGCTGGGAGGGCCGTCTCGGCATCGCCGCGGGCATCGAGCTCGCCTCGCAGGCCATGGCCGCCCATGGGGCGCTCACCACCTCGAGGAGCGAGGCCCGGGCACGTTTTGGCCTGCTCGCGAGTCTGCGCTCGGTCAAGTTCGAGGTCGTGCGGCTCGATGACATCGCCGACGACCTCATCTGCAGTGCCCGCCGCCTGGCGAGCGATGACCGCACGGCGCTCTACGAGTTCTCGGTCGGCGCCGCCGAGCGGCGCCTGCTCGCCGGCCGTGCGACCGTGGTGCTTGATGCGGATGCCGCCGGAGCGTATCGCTGATGGCCGAGCAACGCCGCGCGCTCGTCACCGGCGGCAGCGGCGCGCTCGGCGCGGCGCTGTGTCTGCGCCTCGCCCGCGAGGGTCATTTCGTGTATGTCCACGCGCACCGCCAGATCGCGGCCGCCGAGCGCATCGTCGCCCTGATCCGCGCGGCGGGCGGTGCCGCCGAGCCGCTCATATTCGATGTGACCGAGGGCGCCCGCAGCCGCACGGTGCTGGAGGCGCTTCTCGAGACGGCCCCCGCCCCGATCCAGATTCTCGTCAACAATGCCGGCGTGCACGATGACGCCGTCTTCCCCGGCATGGCCCCGGAGCAGTGGCAGCGCGTGATCGCGGTCTCCGTGGACGGCTTCTACAACGTCACTCAGCCACTCATCCTGCCGATGATCCGCACCCGCTGGGGACGCATCGTCAACATCTCCTCGGTGAGCGCACTGCTCGGCAATCGCGGCCAGGTGAACTATGCGGCCGCCAAGGGCGCGTTGAATGCCGCCACGCGCGCGCTCGCGCTCGAGGTGGCCAGTCGCGGCATCACGGTCAACGCGGTCGCCCCGGGCATTCTCGCGAGCGGCATGGGGGCGGGCGCGTTCGATGCGCCGACCGTGCGCAAGCTGGTGCCGATGCAGCGGGCCGGCAGCGTCGAGGAGGTCGCGAGCCTGGTCGGGTACCTCGTCTCGGAAGAAGCCGGCTATCTCACCGGACAGATCATCTCGGTGAGCGGCGGCCTTGCCTGACATCGGGCACGAGAGCTCGGCACCCAGCCTCAGGCGTAGGCGTCGAGCAGCGAGCGGGCGCTGCGCACCGCTGCGATCGGCTCCGCCGCAACACTCTCTCGCGGAGCGAAGGTCGACTCCGGCTGCGTGAAGGTGGGCTGCTCCTGGAAGGAGCGCTGCGAGATGTCGACGCTCACCTGCGCAAAACCCTGCGATCCGAGCAACTCGCGCAAGGCGGGAGCGCTCGACTCGAGGGCCGCGTGGGTGAGGGCACTGTGCGTGCTCATGACGATCTGCGCGCTGTTGCCCTGCACGGAGATCTGCAAGTCGATCGGGCCGAGCTGCGGCGGGGTCACTTGCAGCTTGGCCGAGCCCAGGTTGTTGCCGATGAGGTAGGCGACGCGACCGGCGAGCTCCGCGGGGAAGCTCGGGCTGTCGAGGGTGCTGTCGAGCTTGATTGTCGGTGCACCGCTGTCGCTCGGGGCGGTGCTGTTGCCGATCGCGGGGAGCACCCCGTCGGCGCCGAGATCGGGGCCGGCGAGCGTTGCATGTCCACGGCGATCGCTCGAAAACTGCGGCTCGGTCTCACCACCGCCGGACGCCGCCGCGACGACCGCGAGCGGTGATGCCGCACCGAGAGCGATGAGGCTCGAGGCGCCCGTCACTGCGGGCGGCGAACCGGCGATGAGCACCGGGTTGACCGTCGGGGTGGGCGCGGAGGTGTCACTCGGGCGGCTCGGCGCGGGCGCGGGACTCTCGAGCACGCTGTCGAACTGGCCCAGGAATCTCGCGGCGAGCGAGGTGGGTTGAGCTTGCGTGCTCGTGCCCGCGGCCGCATCCGCGATGCGCGATGCGTCGACGACCTGGGGCGGCGGGAGGGCCGTCACGCTCTGCTCAACGCCATCGGCGCTGGCCGTGAGCGCGAGGCGCATCGCGCCGACGAGCGGCGAAGTCGCTGCGCCGGAGCTCGCGGCGCCCGCTTCGAGGGAGGGCGCCGACGCGAGGGCGGCGGCGGCGGGGTTCGCGTTCAGGGCGTTCGCCTTCAAGGCGTTCGCATTCAGGGCAGCCGAAGCGGAGGGCGACGCGCTCGCTGCGCTCGGCCCCGTCGCCACGTCCGGACCACCGCTCGCAACAGCCGCATCGCGCGCCAGGGTTGCGGCGCCGGCATCGCTCGTCGCGCCCGGGGCGGCGGTGCTCGTGCCGTTCGTCGCGATCGGGGCCGCGGTGCTGGTCCCGCTCGGCCCACTCGTCGCGCTCGGCCCACTCAGTGCGTAGGCAGCGCCCGCGGCGCTGTCGGGAACGAGCACTGGAGGATTCGGGCTGCTTGTCGGCGCGCCGGCCACCGCGGCGAGGGTCGCCCCGGGTTCGCCCGCGCCGGCGGACGCCGACTGGGTCGCCCCGCTGCCGCCCGCCCCCTTGCCGCTCGTCCCCCTCCCGCTCGCGCTGCTGCCGCTCACGGCGCTGGCCGAGGAGCCGTCCGCGGATGACGCAGGCGGCGCCCGCTCGCCGCCGGGCGGCAAGGCCCCGCCGCTCGGCGACGCGTTGCCGGACCGAGGCGCAGCCGGCGGCCGCTCGCCGCGATGGCCGGCCGCGGCCCCTGGATCGGGGTGCTGCGGGGACGGGCCCGAGGAAGCGGCCTGCGGGTGGGCCACCGCGGCGCGCTGTGCGCCCGCGGCCGAATTCAGTGTTGCGGCGAAATCGCGCGCGCCGGTCGAGGGGGAATCCCCGCCGGCGCTGGCGCCCGGGCCTGGCGGCAAGGGAGCGCTCACCGCCGGTCGGATCTGCATCGAAGGGCTCATGCCTCACGACATGAGCAATTCGTGTGCCAACCCCGGGC
Source organism: Steroidobacteraceae bacterium (assembly GCA_035307465.1). Classification (GTDB taxonomy): domain Bacteria; phylum Pseudomonadota; class Gammaproteobacteria; order Steroidobacterales; family Steroidobacteraceae; genus Bog-1198. The sequence continues at coordinate 2,855 of DATGIA010000015.1, read as the reverse complement.
CCCCAGGCGCCCAGGGCCCGTTAACGCTAGGGCGGCGACCCTAGCCCGCCCCACTCGGGAAAAGCGCCGAGCGCGTCCATGTAGTTATGGATCACGTCGGTATGCGCATCCTGCTGCCAGCCCCCGGGAGCGGCGCTCAGGTGCAGATCGCGCGGTCGTCCAAGCTCATCGATCGAGTACAGCGTGAAATCGAGCGCCTCTCGCGCCTCGATGGCCAGCGACTCGGAGCCCGTCGCCTGCGCATGGAGCGCGAGCACGGCGCCGAAGGTTGAGTTGATGCCGCCCCAGGCCTGGGGGTCCTCGTCCTGTTCGTGACAGACGGTCACCCCGAGCTCGCGGTGGGTGAACGAGCGGCGCACGAACTCGATGAGCGAGGCGGCATGCTCGCGCCAGCGGGTCTCGAGCGAGTCGCGCCGCTCGATGAGGTAGCGCGCGAGATTGAGCGGTGCCCACGCCGTGCGATTGGTGGGCGTATCGTGGTCCTCGAAGAACTGTGCGAACAGTGCGCCGTCGCTCGCTGCGCTCGGAATCTGGTAATGCTCGATCCAGTGCCAGAGTGCTCTGCGCGGCGCGCGAAACTCCTCGAAGCCATGGAGGAGCAGCGCCTCATAGAGACGCAGGATGTAGGTCATGTTGCCCGACACGGGCCCGCGTCCCTCGCCGCTCCGGTAATCGACCCGGAACGGCCACGGTGACTGCCGCGCATCGCCCGCCCGCTGATGGGCCGCGAGCACCGTGGCGTTGTGCAGCGCCTGTGCGAGATAACGACGCTCGCCGCACGACTCGAACAGTTGCATGAGCGCAAACGCCGCAATGCCCGCTTTGTCCGGCTGCACCTCCCAGGGCCGGTCGCTTTGCGAGCCCGCATCGGGCGGCTGCGGAAAATAGCCGCGTCGCCCCGTCGAGCGCGTGAAGCGCGGATAGGCGCCCTCGGCGGGCGTAGCAGCCTCGTTGATGAGGTAGTCCGCCATCGCGCGCGCGACCGGCAGGCAGCCCACCGCCTGGCCGTGCAGCGCCTGGTACTTGAGATAGGACAGGATGCCCATGCCGTTCTGCATGGCTGGAATGGTGTCGGTGCGATCCGTCGGTGCCCAGTTGGCGTCGAGAAACGTCGTGTGCACGAAGCGCGGGTAACCGTGATCCTGCGGGCAGTCCTGGTAGAAGCGCATCTCGCGCGCGAGCGCATCGTTCCATGAGGTCCAGGGCCTGAGGCGCCCGCCGGGATCGAAGGCCGCGACATGGCCGGCGATGAGCATACCCTTCACGATAACAAATTCGCCGCGCGGTGCACGCGCCGGCGCGAAATGCTAGGAGCCGCGCTCGTCGGCGGCGCGCCGCATGACTCGCCGCGCAGTCTCGTCGTTCTCGCGTTGCTCGCGCGCATCTTGCGCGCGGCGCTCCTCGGTGCGGTAACGCTCCACCACCCGCGTCAAGGACTCCGCCTCGATGCGCTTCTCGCTCCATTGCGCGCGTCGCTGCTCGAGCTCGGCGCGCGCCGTCTCGAGCGTCGCCGCGCTCTGCCTGAGCGCCTCGCCCAGCCGGTCGAGAAATGAGCGGTAGTTTTGCAGCTTGACCGCATCGACGCTCGCGCCGGCGGCCAGCGACTTCTGCGCGTATTCGTCCCGATAGCGCTTGAGCTTGTCGAACTGACGCTCGAGATCGGCCACTCGCTGCGCCGCCTCGCTCATGGAGCGGCTGAGCTCGTTCGCGCCTTGCGCGGCGATTTCCTGGATCGGCTCGAATCGCTTGGAGCGCATCATGGATCAGGGCCTGTGAGCATGCCGGCGCACTATCGGCCTGCCGGGGGCGGTTGCGCCGAGAACTGCGTCACGAGTTGCCTCAAGTCGGCGTAGCTGCGCTCGAGATTGACCGGCTCGTACATGTCCTGGCGCAGGAACTCGAGGATCTTCGGCCATTGCTCGACCGCGAGGTCGATGCGCGGATCGCTCCCGCGCCGGTATGCGCCGACGCTGATGAGATCGCGGTTCTGCTGGTAAGTCGTGTACACCTGACGGAAGCGGGTGGCGTAATCGAGCTGCTCGCGGGTCGCGATCTGATGCATCGCGCGGCTGATCGAGGCCTCGACGTCGACCGCCGGGTACAGGCCGCTCTCCGCGAGGCGCCGCGAGAGCACGATGTGGCCGTCGAGGATGGCGCGCGCCGCATCGGCGATGGGGTCGTTATGATCGTCGCCCTCCGCGAGCACGGTGTAGAAGGCGGTGATCGAGCCCACGCCGCGATCGCTGTTGCCGGCGCGCTCGACGAGCTGCGGCAACCGTGCAAACACCGAGGGTGGATAGCCCTTGGTCGCCGGCGGCTCGCCGATCGCAAGCGCGATCTCACGCTGCGCCTGGGCGAAGCGCGTGAGGGAGTCGAGCAGCAACAGCACCTTCAATCCGCGGTCCCGGAAATACTCCGCGATGGCGGTCGCGAGCCACGCGCCGTGCAGGCGCATCAGCGGCGGATTGTCCGCCGGAGTGGCCACCACGACGGCGCGGCGCATGCCGTCGGGCCCCAGGGTGTTGCTCACGAAATCCTGCACCTCGCGGCCGCGCTCACCGATCAGGCCGACGACGGTCACGTCGGCGCGCGTGTAGCGCGTCATCATGCCGAGCAGCACCGACTTGCCGACGCCGGAGCCCGCAAAGAGTCCGATGCGCTGCCCGCCGCCGACCGAGAGGAGCGAGTTGATCGAGCGCACCCCGACGTCGAGCGGGTCGCGGATCGCGCGGCGCATCAGCGGATTCAAGGGCTCGCCGGTGAGCGAGACACGATCGCGACAGCGCAGCTCGCCGAAGCCATCGAGCGGACGGCCCGCGCCATCGAGAACGCGTCCGAGCAGCTCATCGCCCACC
>DATGIA010000014.1:0-40908 GCA_035307465.1 Steroidobacteraceae bacterium | reverse complement strand
GCGCCGAGGGCCTGCAGCGTCTCGATGAGAACGGCCGTCTGAATCGTCATGTGGAGCGATCCGGCGATGCGCGCTCCGCGCAACGGCTGACCGGTCGCATACTCCTCGCGAATCGCCATGAGACCCGGCATCTCGGTCTCGGCGATCTTGATCTCCTTCTTTCCCCACTCGGCCAGAGCGAGATCCTTCACGACGTGATCGGATCGAACCTTCATGGCTGCACTCATTGCATTCTCCTCACAGACAATTGGGTTGTGCGGCGCGTCTCACGCGGCGCGCGTGCTCTTGAGCTCCGCGGCGAGAGCCTCCGCGCGGTCGATACGCTCCCACGTGAACTCCTCCTCCTTGCGGCCAAAGTGACCGTAGGAAGCGGTCTTCTGATAGATCGGGCGCGACAGGTCGAGCATCTCCCGCAGGCCGTACGGCGTCAGATCGAAGTGAGCGCGGACGATCTCGGTCAGCCGCGCATCGGGCACTTTGCCGGTCCCGAACGTCTCCACCATGATCGAGGTGGGCTCGGCGACGCCGATGGCATAAGACAACTGCACCTCGCAGCGCTCGGCGAGCTCCGCCGCCACGATGTTCTTCGCAACATAGCGCGCTGCGTAGGCGGCCGAGCGATCGACCTTGGTCGGATCCTTCCCGGAGAAGGCGCCTCCCCCGTGCCGGGCAAATCCGCCGTAGGTGTCGACGATGATCTTGCGTCCCGTGAGCCCGCAATCCCCGACCGGCCCGCCGATGACGAAACGCCCCGTGGGATTGATATGGTACTTGGTGCGCTTGTCGACCCACTTGGCGGGGAGCACGGGCTTGAGGATTTCCTCCATCACGGCCTCGCGCAAATGCTTGGTGCTGATGTCATCGGAATGCTGGGTGGAGAGCACCACGGCATCGAGACCCACGGGCCGGTCGTCCTCGTAGCGCAGCGTCACCTGACTCTTGGCATCGGGGCGCAGCCAGGACAGCTTGCCCTGCTTTCGCACCTGCGCCTGGCGCTTCACCAGGCGGTGCGCCAGAGTGATGGCTGCGGGCATGAGGACATCGGTCTCATTGGTCGCGTAGCCGAACATCAGGCCCTGGTCGCCCGCGCCTTGCTTGCGCTCATCCTTGCGGTCGACACCCTGCGCGATGTCCGGGGATTGCTTGCCGATGATGTTGATGACGCCGCAGCTTGCACCGTCGAAACCCATGTCCGAATGATCGTAGCCGATGTCGAGCACGGTCTTGCGCACCAGCGCTTCGACGTCCACCCAGGCGCTCGTGGTGATCTCGCCGGCGACGATCACGACGCCGGTCTTCACGAGGGTCTCGCAGGCGACGCGCCCGCGCGGATCGGCGGCCAGGATGGCATCCAGCACCGCATCGGAGATCTGATCGGCCACCTTGTCCGGGTGGCCCTCGGAGACCGATTCGGAGGTGAAGGAGAAATGTTTGCTCATGAGTCATACCCCATCGGGTGCGGTGCCAAAATTCTGTCGATAGCGCTGCCGGAGTTCGGCGGGCGTGAATGAGTGATTCTGCGGTCCACGGCACTCGGCCTTGATCGACCCCAGGAGCGAGGCCAGGCGGCCCGCGGTCGGCCAGTCGAGACCGTGCAGCAGACCGTGAATTAGACCAGCCCGATAGGCATCCCCGCAACCCGTGGGGTCGATCACGGCCTTGGGCTTCACCGCGGGAATCTCGAAAACCTGTCCGGCCGCGCGGATGACGGATCCTGCGGCGCCGCGGGTGATGATCAGCGCCTCCACCCGCGCCGCCACCTCATCGACCGACAGGCCGGTTCTCTGCGAGAGCAGGCTCCACTCGTAGTCGTTCACCGTCACCCAGCGCGCCCGCGCAATGAAGCCCTCGAGCTCCGGGCCGTCGAACATCGGCAGCCCCTGGCCGGGATCGAAGATGAAGGGGATGTTCTCTGCGGTAAACTGCGCGGCATGCTCGAGCATCGCCTGCCGCCCGTCGGGCGCAATGATGCCGAGCGCGACCTCGAAGCGATGCGCGTCGCTGATGCGGTTCAGATGCGCGAGCTGCATGGCGCCCGGATGAAAGGCGGTGATCTGATTGTCGTCCAGGTCCGTGGTGATGAATGCTTGAGCGGTGTAGGTCTCATCCACCACCTTGATGTGATCCAGGGGGATGCCGAGCTCCGCCAGGCGCAGTCGATAAGGCTCGAAATCCCGCCCTGCCGTCGCCATCGGCACACCGCGGTCGCCGAGGAGCTTGAGACCATAGGCAATATTGGCGGCGCAGCCGCCGAATTCACGTCGCATCTCCGGGACGAGGAAGGAGACGTTCAGGATGTGCAGGCGCTCGGGAAGAATGTGCGACTTGAAGTGATCCGGAAAGACCAGAATCGTGTCAAAAGCGACCGAGCCGCAGATCAACGCACTCTTGTCTCGCCGGCGCGCCGGCGGTGCTGCATCAACCATCGATCACCCTGCTGAAAAGCGCATCTTACCTGGAAGACCCCGCCGCCGGGGCCGGCCATGAGGGGATGACCGTTTCCCAGATGTCATAAGGAGCCGGTAACTGGACCGCCGCCGGGATAAAATGAGCGCCGCGGGTCACCGCCCGCTCAAGACGGCGATTGCATGTACGTGGTCACTGGCGGCGCAGGCTTCATCGGCTCCAACCTCGTGGCCTCGCTGGCCGCCCGCGGGGAGGAGGTGGTCGTCTGCGACTGGCTGGGTCGCGATGAGCGCTGGCGCAACCTGGCGAAGCACGCGGTCCGCGATGTCATCGCCCCGGAATCGCTGATGCCCTGGCTCGCGCGAAACGGCGATGCCATCGAGGCCGTGCTGCACTTCGGCGCGGTGAGCTCGACCCACGAAACCGACGTCGACCTGCTCATCGCCCGCAACGTGCGCCCCTCGATCGATCTTCTCGAGTGGTGTGCCGCATCGGGCGTGCGGCTCATCTACGCCTCCTCCGCGGCGACCTACGGCGACGGCGAGGCCGGGTTCGAGGATGTCTGCAGCGAGAGCGCGCTTGCGAAGCTTCGGCCCCGCAACGCCTATGGCTGGAGCAAGCATCTGGTGGATCGGCGCATCGCCCGCGACCTCGAGCGCGGCGCGCGCCTGCCACCGCAGTGGGTCGGACTGAAGCTGTTCAACGTCTATGGCCCCAACGAGTATCACAAGGGCTCGATGCGCAGCCTGATCGCGAAGAGCTGCGCGAGCCTCGCGCGCGGCGAGCCGCTCGCGCTTTTTCGCAGCTACCGTGCGGACTGCGCCGACGGTGCGCAGCGCCGCGACTTCATCTTCGTCGACGATTGCATCGACGTCGTCCTTTGGTTGCTGGCGCACCCCACGGTGAGCGGCCTGTTCAACGTCGGCTCGGGCGCGGCCAGGAGCTGGCTCGAGCTCGCCGAAGCGCTCTTTGATGCGCTCGAGCGTGAGCCGCAGATCCGCTTCATCGACATGCCGGCCGAGCTGATCGAGCACTATCAGTACTTCACCGAGGCGCCGATCGCACGCTTGCGTGCGGCCGGCTACGATCGGCCGTTCACGCCGCTCGAATCCGGTGTATCACAGTACGTCCGCCAATTCCTGACCCGGAGCGACCCCTACCGATGAGCGCTCATCGCGACGTCGAGAGCCGGCTCGAGCAGGAGCTGCGCGAGCATCGGGCCGTCTTCGAGGCGACGGTTGCCGTGCTGGCTCCCACATTTCTCAATGCGCTCGACCTCATCGAGAGCGCCGTTCGGGGCGGTGGCAAGCTGCTCCTGTTCGGTAATGGCGGCAGCGCCGCCGATGCGCAGCACATTGCCGCCGAGCTGATCATCCGCTACAAGAGCGATCGGGCACCGATCGCTGCGCTCGCGCTCACGACCGATACCTCGGCCTTGACCGCGGCGGGGAACGATATGGGATTCGAGGCCATCTTCGAGCGGCAGGTCGCGGGTCTCGCACGCGCACCCGATGTGGTCATCGGTCTCTCGACCTCGGGTCGAAGCCCCAATGTACTGCGCGGACTGCGACAGGCGCGTGCGATGGGCCTCGCCACGATCGGCCTCACCGGGGCGAGCGGAGGCGAGATGGGCGCCCTCTGCGATGTGCTGCTCACCGTGCCCTCGACGGTGACCGCCCGCATCCAGGAGATGCACGCCCTGATCGGTCACATCTGGTGCAAGCTCCTCGAGGAGCGGCTCGGGATGGTCTAGCGCTCATGCAATACACGGCCTCGATGCGTCTCCTCGAGAAGTTTCACGGCGCACGCGTGCTCGTGGTCGGCGACCTCATGCTCGATCGGTTCGTGTACGGCGGCGTCGAGCGCATCTCGCCCGAGGCGCCGATTCCGGTGGTGCGCGTCGACCGCTCCGCCGACATGCCCGGCGGCGCCGCGAACGTCGCGCGCAATCTCGCCGACCTGGGAGCGCGGGTTACGCTTCTCGGGGTGGTCGGCGAGGATCAAAGCGCTGCGGATCTGCGTGCACGCATCGCCGATTCGCCGACCATCGAGGCCATCTCATCGCCGATCCCTCGCGACCGACCTCCGTGAAGACCCGCTACGTCGCCGACGGACAGCAGGTGATGCGGGCCGACCGCGAGAGCTGCGCACCCCTCGAGGCGCCGACGGCGCGGCTTCTCTGCGAATCGCTCGAGCCGGCGATCTCCGGCCATGACCTCGTCGTTCTGTCCGATTACGCGAAGGGGGTGCTCTCCGATGAGGTGACCCGCCGCGCGCTCGACGCCGCGCGCGCCGCAGGCAAGCGGATCATCGTCGATCCGAAATCGCGCAGCTTCGCGAAGTATCGGGGCGCCACCCTCATCACCCCGAATCGCCTCGAGCTGCAGCAGGCGAGCGGTCGTGACTGCGCAAGCCTCGAGGAGGTCTATGCGGCTTCGAGATCGCTCATCGACGATGCGCTGTGCGAGTGTCTCGTCGTCACGCTCGGCAAGGACGGCATGGCCGTGATCGGACGCGACACGGCGCTGCACCTCCCGACCGCGGCTCGGCAAGTCTTCGACGTCTGCGGCGCCGGCGACACCGTCGTCGCGACGCTCGCCCTCGGACTGATCGCGGGCGGCGAGGTGGCCGAGGCCGCTTACCTCGCGAACACGGCCGCGGGTCTCGTCGTGGCCAAGCGCGGCACCGCGACCGTCACGACCGGCGAGATCATGGGCTCTCTGATGCCGGCCGACGACCGGACCGATCCATCCAAGATATTCTCGATCGATCGCGTGAAGGAGCGGGTCCAGGCGTGGCGCGAGCGGGGGCTCAAGGTGGCCTTCACCAATGGCTGCTTCGATCTCCTTCATCCGGGGCATGTCTCCCTCCTCGAGCAGGCGCGGCTGAGCGCGGATCGGCTGGTCGTCGGCATCAACGCCGATATCTCGGTCGCTCGGCTCAAAGGTGAGAGTCGGCCCGTACAGGGGGAGGTCGCGCGAGCCACCGTGCTCGCCGCCCTGAAGTCCGTGGACGCCGTCGTGATATTCAGCGAGGACACGCCTCTGGAGCTCATCAAGCTGCTCGAGCCCGATGTGCTCGTCAAGGGAGCCGACTACAGCATCGATTCCATCGTGGGGGCTGATTTCGTCCTCGGACGCGGTGGCCGGGTCGTCCGGGCTGCGATCCTCAGCGGCCACAGCACCACCGATACGGTGCGGCGCATCGGGCGCTCCTCGGTCCGGTGACTTCGGTGCGGAGTGCGACTCGCGGCTCCGATCGGGTGATCGTGCTCGACCGCGACGGCACGCTGGTCATCGATCGCGGTTATCTCGATGATCCGGCAGGACTCGCGTGGACCCCCGGAGCCGCCGAGGCCGTGCGCTGGTGGCACGAGCACGACTACCGCTTGATCGTCATCACCAATCAGTCCGGGGTGGGCCGCGGTCTGTTCACTCTCGAGCGCTTGGCGGCCGTGCACACTCGCCTCGAGGCCATGATGGCGGCGGCCGGTGCGCGGCTCACCGGCCTCTATGTCTGCACGCACCGCCCGGAGGACGGCTGCCTCTGCCGCAAGCCCCAGGTGAGCCTGCTCGAGCAAGCGGCCCGCGAGCACCTCTTCGACGCACGCCGTTGCGTGGTGATTGGCGACAAGGCCTCCGACATCGAGCTCGGGCGACGCGTCGGCGCGCGCACGATCCGAATCGCCGCAGCGGGCACCCTCGCTTCGCCGGACGCCGCCGAGGACCCGGCACCCGATCTCACCGTACAGACGCTCCTCGAGGCAGCCCACGCAGTGACGGACCGGGGCTGGTGAGCTCCGCGCGAACATTTTTTTGCTGCCCCTGCACAAGCGGGTCGGGTCGCGGAGCTGTTCTTTCCGGCGCGGCTGATGATAGGCTTTCTCGCCGCCGGCGCGCCGGGCTCCTCCGTCCCGGAGCGCCGCGGTGACCTTCGACCCATTCCCCGCGCATCGCTCCACGGTCACCGAAAGAATGCTCGCTCGACTCAACCCTCAGCAGGCCTCGATGTGATCCTCGGGCGCTCGCACTTCAGCACCTTCGAGACGGCATGCCGGCGCGAATGGCTGGTCTCGAACGGGCTCGGCGGTTACGCCTGCGGCACGGTGGGCGGAGCGAATACCCGCCGCTACCATGGATTTCTCATCGCGAGCCGCACACCGCCCGTCGGGCGCACGCTCCTCGTCGCCAAGGTGGAGGTCACTCTCGAATACCTGGGGCAGCTCTATCACCTCGGGGTCAACGAATTTGCAGGGGGCGCGGTCGATCCGCGGGGCTTCATCCACATCGAGTCTTTCTCGCTCGAGCACGGCATTCCGCGCTGGCGCTATGCGCTCGCCGATGCGCTCATCGAGCAATGCATCTTCATGGCGCCGGATGCGCAGACGAGCTACCTGACCCTCGAGGTCAAGCGTGCCGCGGCGCCTCTGCGCTGTGAGCTCAAGCCTTTGCTCACCCACCGCGATCATCACGCTCAGTCGCGCGGCCAGCAGCCGCTCGAGATGCAGCTGAGCGGGGCGCACCTCGCGGTGCGCGCCGCCCCGGAGCCGGCGTGCCATCTCAGGGTGGAGGGCGCGCGCTTCACGCCGCTCGATGAGTGGTACTGGAATTTCCTGCATCGCGAGGAGTACGCCCGCGGTCTCGATGCGCTCGAGGATCTGTACGCGCCCGGGCGCTTCGAGGGGCCCCTCGAGGCGGGCCGCCCGGCCGTGCTGACGGCGAGCACCGAGCCGGGTCCCCCGCCGGCCGCGGCCGAGGTGCGCGGAATCCTCGAGGCGCGCTCAATGCAGCGACGCGCCGCGCTGCCTCCGGCCGTGCCCGACTGGGTGGCGATGCTCGCGACCGCCACCGACACCTTCATCGCGCATCGCGCCGGCGCCGGCGCTGCGCCCGGCGCGAGCGGCGCGCCGGCCACCGTGATTGCGGGCTTTCCCTGGTTTGCCGACTGGGGTCGTGACACGATGATCGCGCTGCCCGGGCTTGCGACTCTGCTCGGGCGCCACGATGTGACCCGCAGCGCGCTTAGGACCTACGCGGGCTATCTCGATCGCGGCATGCTGCCCAATCGCTTTCCGGATGAGGGGGCGCCGCCCGAGTACAACACGGCCGATGCGACCCTGTGGTTCTTTCGCGCACTCGATGCGCATCTCGAGGCCGAGCGCGATCCCGATCTGGCGCGAGAGCTCGAGCCCAAGCTCATGAGCATCCTGCGTGCACACCACGAGGGCACGCGCTACGGGATCCACGTCGATCCCGCCGATGGCCTGTTGCACGCGGGCGAGCCCGGGACCCAGGTCACCTGGATGGATGCGAAGCAGGGCGATCACGTCTTCACGCCGCGCATCGGCAAGCCCGTGGAGATCAACGCGCTGTGGCTGAACGCGCTGGACGTCACGCGGCGATTGACCCGCAGCCTGCGCCACGCTGCAGAGGAGCGTCTGTGCGCCGAGTGGCTCGAGCGCGCGAGCACGGGCTTTCAGCGCTTCTGGAATGCGGGCTCCAATGCGCTCTACGACGTGCTCGATGCCGCCGACGGTGCCGAGGCGGATGCGCGCATCCGCCCCAACCAGATCTTCGCCGTCGCGCTGCCCTACTCGCCGCTGGCGCGGGAGGCGCAACGTGCGGTCGTCGAGAGTTGCGCGCGCGAATTGCTCACGAGCTATGGCTTGCGCAGCTTGAGCCCCTCGGATCCCGGGTACCGCGGTCAGTACCGGGGCAACGCCTGGGAGCGGGATGCGGCGTATCATCAGGGAACCGCCTGGAGCTGGCTCCTCGGGCCGTTTGCCCTCGCTCATTACCGGGTGTACGGCGATGCGGCCGCCGCCCAGTCTTTTCTCGAGCCGATCGCGGAGCACCTGAGCGATGCGTGCATCGGCCAGGTCTCCGAGATCTTCGAGGGTGATGCGCCCCACGAGCCGCGCGGCTGCTTTGCGCAAGCCTGGGGAGTTGCGGAGATTCTGCGCGCCTGGGTCGTGCTCGAGCGCGCGAGGTCGCAGCGCCCTGCCAGAAAAGCTGCGGCGGGGCCGGACGCGCCCGGGGCGGCGACAGCGCCGAAGGCGAAGCCGCGTGCGCGGGCGTCCCGCACGCCGAAAAGCTGATGCCCGTGGAGCCGGATCCCCCGCCGCACCTCCCGCCCCATCCCCCGCGCAAAGTCGCGCTCGTCGCCCATTGCCTGATGAACCAGAATGCGAAGGTCTGCGAGGGCGCCCGCTACCGCGGTGTCGTGAGCCCGGTCGTCGAAGCGCTGCGCAGCCGCGGCTACAGCCTGTTGCAGCTACCCTGTCCCGAGCTCGCCTTCGCCGGTGCGCGACGGTGGTGGGCCGTCTACGAGCAATACGACACCCCCGCCTACCGCGCTCACTGCCGTCGTCTCGCGCAGGCGATCGCGCCGCTCATCGAGCGGCCTCTGCGCGAGGGCGCCGAGGTGATCCTGATCGGCCTCGATGGGAGCCCCTCGACGGGCGTGCGCTTCACCTCGAGCCAGCCCGACTGGGGCGGCCGACCAAATCGACCCGACGATGACTGGGCCATCGTCCCCCGCCGCGGGGTTTGGATCGAGGAGCTGGAAGCCGAGCTCGCGCGCCGGGGGCTGCCGCCCGTACCGGCCACCGGCTGGGCGCTCGACATGGGACGCTTCGATGAGGCGGGCTCACGCCGCGATCTCGAGGAGTTCCTGGACGAGCGAACGAGCGCGCAGGCCCGCGGCGGGGACCCGTCCACGCCGTGAGCCGCGATGCACGAGGCTGGCGGGTGGCGATCCTGCCCGACTCACTGATCAATCCGCCGCAAGAACATCGCTCGGCGCTGCCCGACGTGCTCGGGATGCTCGAGGCGAGCGGCTATGGCATCGTGCAGCTGCCCCCGCCCGGCCAGCATCCCCGACTGCTCGCAGTGATCGCAGATCAGCTCGCGGAGTACGCTCACCATGGTTATGCGCTTCTCGCGATCGGGGTCCGGGCGGAGGCCGCGGACGGCCTTCACTGGCGCCGTGTGGCGCCGCTGTTACGGCACCGGGGGGTCGCGCTGCCGCCCCGCCACCTGATCCGCCCGGACCGCGGCGTCGAGCACGAGACGGCAACGCTCGCGGCCCGGCTCGCGAGCTACGATCTGCCGGCCGAGGAGCAGCGCCGCTGGCGCGTCTAGCGCGGCTACGCCATCAGGTTCGGTTCGCGTCGCACCTAGAATTTATAGCCGAGCCGCAGCTCGATGACGCGCGGCCGGAGGATCGTCTCCGCGATCACGAACTGGTTCGTCGACGTGAACGTGCTCTTGTTCACGTCCGTGCAATTCTGACAGTACAGCTCGGCCGTCCACGCATCCTTCGCGACCCCGACCGAGGCGTCATACTGTGTATAGGGGGGATTCTCGAAGCGCAGCAGCGTGGTGCTCACGTTGCCTCCCGTCGATAGCGAAGGATTGGCGCTCGACTGCGTGAAGGAGTGCGCGGTGTGCGTCGCGCCCACCTGCGTGAAGGCGTTATAGGAATTCATCGTCCACTGATAGCGCACGCGCAGGTTGAACTGCATCGGCGGTGAGTTGGCGCTCGGTCCGCCGATCGGTCCGTACGGATTATTGACCGCGAGGATCGGCTGGCCATATTCCCCTTTGGTCGCCGGATTGGTCAGCAAGGCGGGATTGTTCGCGACCAGGTAGGGTGAATTGGTCTGTTCGCTGCTGTTCCACGAGGCGGAGCCCTGCGCCGTGAGCCCCGGGATGATCACCGCGATCAGCGAGGTCTCGACGCCGCGAATCCGATAATCGGGTCCGTTCACGCCGAAGCCGATGTTCCCGAGATAGCCCGGATCGAAGAAGGCGACCTGCACGTTGTTCCAGTTCTCCTGGTACACGGCGCCGTTCCACTGCACGCGATGATCGAAAAACTCCGTCTTCCAGCCGAACTCGTTATTGGTGAGGTTGTCGGAGGCGAACGCGAGCGGCGAGCAGTACTGGGCGACACCGCCAATACCCGGAACGTAGCAGCCGTTGTTGCGGTTGAAAGCGCCCGGACGAAAGCCCTGTGACCACGTGTAGTAGGCGAGCACATCCGGCGTGATGTGCCAGGTCACGTTCGCGCGGCTCTTGAAGCCCGTGTATTTTGTGTGCAGGTTCTCGGCGTCGATATTGGTCGAGGAGGGACGCGGAATCGGGCACGGAGCCGGACCCGCCTCGTAGCAAAAAAAGCTCCCGGCGACGGTGCCCCGCTCGTCATTGACGAAGCGGTAATAGCGGGTCCCCGCCGTTACGGTGAGCACCTTGGGCACGAGATCGAAATCGAGCGAGGTGAAGAACGCCGTTTGCCGATAGCCGCGCTGCACGTCGTTGAAAAACGCCACGTTGTCGTTGCGCGTGCCGGGGCTGTTGACGCTCGAGCCCGGCTCCGTGCTGATATCGGTCAAGCACCCCACGGTCACGGTGGTGGTGCACGCGGGCAGGGTCTTGTAGAGCCAGTTGAGCTGGTCATCCACCCGCAACTCCTCCCAGAAGGCGCCGAGAATGCCGCGCAGGCGCCAATCATCGGGCGTGCTCAGGCGAATCTCGTGACTTTGATGGGTGTTGCGCTCGGTCTCGTTCCAGGTGGTTGCAGGCGAGTAGCACGTCGCCGCGAGGCCATTCGCGGGCTCGGCGCCGTGACACTGGTAATAATCCGCATACAAGCCGCGCGCGTAGTTGGTGTAGTCCTGCACCTGGCTGATGTTGCGCACGAGATAGGCACCGGTGTAGACGAGCTTGAGGTCCGAAATTCGACCATTCACCGTCCAGGCGGTGTTCTCGAATTTATCCTTGTCGAAGGAGTTGTTGAACAGCGTGACCGACTGCCTGGGCAGCGGCGCACCATCCGAGCTCAAGGGCATCTGATAGAAGACGCCCTCCGCATCGATGCTCTGGTAGCTCTGTGTGAGCAGCGCATTCCAGTCGCTGTTGATGTCCCACAGAGCCGAAACGCGGATGCCCTCGTAGGTCACCGGGTTGATGCCGTTGGCCGCCAGATTGTAGTTGTTGATCACCGGTGAGCCCGGCGGTACCTGGCACACGGTCTGCCCCGGCGTGGCGAAGCGCTCGGGCGTGCAACCGGTCGGATAGTTGCCATAGTGGATGCCGAGATCGCTCGCCTTGCGCGTGAAGGTTCCCGGCACGTTGTTGATGTAACCGCCATGGTGGTCGTCGTAGACGACCCCGCGTATCGCCAGGGTGTCCGGAATCAGCGGCAGGTTGATGACGCCCGTCACGTCGGCATTGGGATCGCCTCCCGCGGTCACCCCGTAGGCGCCGGTCACGCTGCCTTCGGTCACGTTCATCTTCGGCTTGTTCGTGATGTAGCGAATGACACCCGCCTGGGCGCCCGCTCCGAACAAGGTGCCCTGCGGGCCCTCGAGCACCTCGACGCGCTCGAGGTCGGCTGCATACACATCGAGGTTGCGTCCCGGGAGCTGGCCCGACTGGTCGTCGAGATAGATCGCGACGTTCGGGAAGCCGTTGATCGAGCCTCCCGATTGAGTTCCCTGATCGCCGACGCTCAAGCCCCGCATGTAGATCGCCGATTGACCGGGGCCTGCGGAGGAGGCCGTGACGTTCGGCAGGTACTTGATGAGGTCATCGAAATTGGTGACGTTCAGTTGCGAGAGGGTCTCGCTGGTGAACGCCTGAATGGCGATTGGTACGTTCTGTATGTTCTCGCTGCGTCGCTGCGCGGTGACGACGATCTCCTCGAGGCCGCCCGTGCTTTCGCTGGCCGTCTGATCGACGGCGGTCGTGGCATGGGCCGCGGCCGCGGCGTTGACACCCAAAATTGCAGCAATCGCGCGAGCGCAAGTCTGATGTGCATTCATGACAAGCATCCCAATGTTCTAAGAAGGTCGCCGCCCCTTGGGGGCACCTATGGTGCGCAACGCCACTTCGGGCGTCTCATGCAGAAAACTTTAGCTGTTCGCGAACCGATCCCCGTTCGAGCGGCTGCTCCGCGCATTGCGCCGGAGTAAATGTTTTTGCATACTGATGACTACTATCACATCGACGCATGGGTCGGTCAACAGTCGCGCGTGGTATTCGCGCAACGAGATTGCATAGCTTGAGCACCGAGGCCCTGGCGATTCCGCCCGCCCGCATGGGCGCCGCCCTCGAGCGCTGGTACGTCCTCCTCGTGATGTGCTTGGTGTACGCGCTCAACATCGCCGCGCGTTACGTGGTCACCACCGTATTTGAACCGATCCGGCTCGAGCTGGTACTCACCGACGCGGGCGCTGCGTTCCTCACCGGGGTGCCGCTCGCGCTCTTCTATGTCTCGTGCGGCATCCCGATGGCCTGGCTGGCCGATCGCTCCAATCGGCGCAACATCGTCGCCCTGTCCCTCATCGCCTGGTCCGGGTTCACGGCGCTCTGCGGTCTGTCGCACTCCTACCTGCAACTCCTCCTCGCCCGGATGGGCGTGGGCGTCGGCGAGGCCGGGGCGACACCCTCATCGGGCTCGATCGTCTCGGACTACTTTCCCGCCGAGCGGCGCCTGATGGCCTTGAGCGTGCTCGCGCTCGGCGCACCGATCGGCGCGTGGCTGGGGGCTGATCGGGCGGGTGCGGTGGCCGACGCCTACGGCTGGCGCGCCGCCTTCTTCGCACTCGGGGTGCCCGGGGTGCTCCTGGGGCTGCTCGTCTTCCTGACGATCCGCGAGCCCAAGCGGGGACGCCTCGATGCGCTCGAGGCCGGCGACAAGGCCTCGTTGAGCGAGTCGCTCCAGTTCCTGTGGCGCCAGCGAGCCGCCTTCCACGTCATCATGGGAAGCGGCGTGTGCTCGCTATGGGGTTGGGGGCTCGCCTACTGGACGCCGACCTTTCTGATGCGCACCTACGACCTGAACGTCGCCCAGGCGGGTGCCGTGACCGGCCACATTCATCTCATCGCCGGCATTGCCGCGACCGCCGCGGCCGCCTGGCTGATGGCGCGACCCTCGATGAGCGACCCGCGCCGCGCCCTCTGGACGCTCGGGGGCGTGATCGGCCTCACGACGATTCCCTCCATCCTGGCATACGCGACGCACTCCTTGTGGACGGCGCAGCTGATGTTCTGGCTGTACATACCCGCCATCTATTTCTTCATCGGCCCCTGCATGGCGCTCGTGCTGAACCTCGCGCCGAGCCACATGCGCTCGATCTTCACGGCCTGGTCGGTGCTCGTCGGCAATGTGTTCAACCTCATCGTCGCACCGCAGGTGGTCGGGCTCTTGAGCGACTGGTTTGGCGGGCCCGCGGGCGCGAATGCCGCATCGCTGCGCCTGGCGTTGCTCGTGCTCGCGCCGACCGGTTTCTGGGCGAGCTGGCATTTCTTCCGGGCGATCCGCACGGTTACGGCGGACATGAGCCGCGCCATCGGCTATACGCCCGCCGAAGCGGCTGCGACATGACGCGAACGGCGTGACGCGAACGGCGTGACGCGAAGGCGGGAGGAGCGATGATGCGAACTGCGTTGCTGGCTCTGTGGGTCGTTGCGAGCCTGCCGGGCCTTGGGCATGCCGAGGGTGTGAAGGTCCTGAACTCCGATGCGCATTTTGCGGAGGGCCCCATCTGGTATCACGGCAAGCTCTACTACGTCGAATATGACCGCAGCGCCGTGATGACCTGGGACGGCCGCAAGAACGCGGTGTTCTGGGAGAAGAAGGGCTGCGGACCCTCGGCCGTCATTCCAACCGCGCAGGGCGAGTTTCTGACGACCTGCTATGACAGCAACTCCCTCGGGCACATCTCCGCCGACGGCAAGGACCTCGCGCCTCTCACCCACGACCAGGGTGGGAACCCCTTCATCGGCCCCAATGATTTCGCGCCCGACCGGCACGGCGGACTGTATTTCACGGCCTCCGGGCATCCGGGCAAGTTGATCGACGGCAAGATCTTCTACATCGCGGCGAACGGCACCATCACGCAGAAGGCGAGCGATGTCGAAAGCGCCAACGGGATCGTGGTCTCGAACGACGGCAAGATCCTGTACGCCATCGAGACGGAGGATCACCGCTTGATCCAGTTCGACATCGGGCCGGACGGCTCCCTGTCGCAGCGCCGCCTCTTCTTGAACCTCGATGATCTCACCCACAACGTCACCCACCTCTACCCGGACGGCGTCAAGATCGACGCGCAGGGCGAGCTCTACATCGGCCAGAACCCGCGCGATGTGCATGCGCCGCTGGCGGGGACGATCTTCGTGGTCGACGCGCAGGGGAAGTTGCTGCGAACGCTCAAGCTGCCCTCGCCGGGCGTACCGAACTTCGCCTTCAGCCCCGATGAGAAGACCCTCTACGTGATGGCGCTCGATCAGCTCGACCAGTCGCCTTATCGCGGCAAGGTGTACTCGATTCCCGCCCGCTGATGCCCCAGGGCCGCCGGAGCCGCGCCCCGCACTCAGCCGGCGAGCCAGCCTCCGTCGACGACGAGATTGCTCCCCGTGGTGAAGCTCGATTGATCACTCGCCAGAAAGACGGCGGCCTGTGCGATGTCCTCGGGGCGGCCGAAGCGCGGCCACGGCGTGCGCCTTCGCGCATTCTCGAGACGCGCGGGGTCCTTCGCGAGGCCGGGCGCGCCGGTGACGATCTTGCCGGGCGAGATGCAGTTGCAGACGATGAGATCCTTCGCATAATCGACGGCAATTTGTCGCGTGAGGTAGATGGCGCCGGCCTTGCTCACGCCATAGGGCAGGTCTTTAGGACAGGTGACGATCCCCTGCTGGGACCCCAGGTTGATCACGCGCCCTCTCACCTCATGATGCGGCTCCTGCGTGATCATCTGCTGGAGGGCGCGCTTGCAGCCGTAAAACATGCCCGTGAGATTGACGCGCAGCACCTCGTCCCACTGCGCAGGGTCGGTGTCGAGCAAGGCGGTGCCGGAGTAGGTGGCGGCGTTGTTCACCAGGATGTCGAGCCGACCGTGCCGCGAGACCGTGCGGCCGATGAGCGCATCGACGTCCGCCCAGCGCCCGACGTCGGTCTTCTCATAGGACGCGCTGCCCCCCGCGCGGCTGATGAGATCGAGCGTCGGCGCCCCGCCCTCGAGCGGCTCGGGGGTGAGGTCGGCGATGACGACCCGGGCTCCCTCCTGGGCGAAGGCGAGCGCGATCGCGCGGCCGATCCCCGAGCTTGCTCCGGTAACGACAGCAATCTTTCCCGCGAGTACACTCGGCATGGATCAAGCTCTCCCTTCAAAAAAAGGCCACCCGATCGCTCGAGCGAGCTCCTTCGAAGGATATGCCGATGATCGATGCGATCCAACCGGATCTGAGTCTGGCCGCCTCGCTGTTCGAGACCCTTGATCGCGCCACGCGTCGCGGCCGCGGTATCGTGCGCGACAGCTATGGTGACGGTGAGCAGTTCGCACATGACCTCATGCGCACCGCCGCGCAAGCCCTCGGGCTTGAGATCAGCGTCGATGCGATCGGCAATTTGCTGATGACGCTGCCGGGACGGGATCGCAGCGCGCCGCGCATCATCATGGGCTCGCACCTCGACAGCGTGCCCCAGGGCGGCAACTTCGACGGAGCGGCCGGCGTGGTCGCCGGCCTGAGCGCGCTCTCGGCGCTGCGCCGCGAACGCGTCCTGCCCGAGTGCGATCTCACGGTGATGGCGATCCGGGCCGAGGAATCCGCCTGGTTCGACGTCGCCTACGTGGGAAGCGGCGGCGCCTTCGGATTGCTCGATCCGGCGTGCCTCTCGATCCGCCGCTCCGACGATGGCCGGACCCTGGAATCGGCGCTGCGGGAGCGCGGCTTCGATCCTGAGCCGATCCGCGAGCGCCGCGCCCTTCTCGACCCGGCGCAGATCCGCGCTTACCTGGAGCTGCACATCGAGCAGGGCCCGACGCTCGTCGCGAAGGGATTGCCGGCGGCGATCGTCACGGGCATTCGCGGATGCAAGCGCTTTCGCAATGCGCGCGTTCTCGGTGAATATGCGCATTCGGGCGCGGTGGCCCGCCCTTATCGACACGACGCGGTCGCCGCCACCGTCGCCCTGCTGCATCACCTGGAGGGCGAGTGGCTTCGCCAGGAGGCGGCCGGCGCCGATCTCGTGCTCACCTCGGGCGAGCTGTTCACCGATCCCACCTTGCACGGCCCGAGCAAGATCGCGGGCGAGACGCGCTTCGTGCTCGATCTGCGCAGCCTCTCCCAGGAGACGATGGACTCGGTCGCGCTCGAGGCGCGCGCCGCGGCGGCGCGGATCGGCGATGAGTACCGCGTGAGCATCGAGCTCGGCGGCACCAGCGACTCTCCACCGGCGGTGATGGATGAGAGATTGCGTGCGGCGCTCCTGCGCCGGCTCGAGCAGCCCTTCGAGATGGCGAGCGGCGCGGGTCACGACGCCGCGGTGTTCGCCAAGCTCGGCATTCCGAGCGCCATGATCTTCGTGCGCAACGAGCACGGCAGCCACAATCCGGAGGAGGCCATGTCGCTTCAGGACTTTGCGGTCGGGACCCGGGCACTTCTCGGGCTGCTCGAAGAGTTTCCGCGATGACTCTCCTCGTCACCGGAGCGACGGGCTTCGTGATGAGCGTCCTCGCCCGCCAGTGGCTGGCGGACGATCCCACGGCGCGGCTCGTGGTGCTCGACTCGGCGCCGCTCGATGCCGCGGCGCTGCGCTACTTCGCGAGCGTCTCGGATCGAATGAGCCTCGTCGTTGCGGACATCACGCGCCCCGACGATTGGCGCCCGGCGCTCGCGCGTCATGCGATCACGCACATCGTGCACGGCGCGACCATCACCCCGTTATCGCGCGGCACCGTCGCGGAGGCGAAACGGGAGCCCGAGGCGGAAAATCCCGCGCGCATCATCGACGTCAACGTGATGGGCACGGTGACGCTGCTCGACTGGGCGCGCTCGCTGCCGCAGCTCGAGCGCTTCATTTACGTGAGCTCGGGCGCCGTCTACAAGCATCACGGCCCGGACCGCCCGGGTGAGCCGCTCCCCGAGGATGGCTACGTCATGCCGCGCCGGCTCTACGGAATCTCGAAGCTCGCCTCGGAGCTCATCGCGGAGCGGTACGGCGATCTTTTTGGCCTCTCGACCGCCTCGGTGCGCCCCTCCTCGGTCTACGGCACCATGGACCGGGTGACCGCGAGCCGCAACTTTCGCCACGTGCCGAACCGCATCGCCCACATGGCCCTGGACGGCGTGAAGTGTGTGCGGGTCAACACGCTCGAGGCGGTCGGCGACTACATCCACGTCGAGGACGTGGCGCGCGCGATCCTCGCGCTGCTGCGTGCGCCGCGCTTGCGCTACAGTGCCTACAACGTGGCCTGCGGCGAGACGGCGAGCATCGGCGAGCTCGTCGAGTGGGCTGCGGAGAAGGTGCCGGGCTTTCATGCCGAGGTGACCCCGCCCGAGCGCGCCGACCTCCTGCAGGACCCCGCGCTCAAGGACGGCATGTGGGGCGCCTATGACATCTCGCGCATCGGCGCGGAGACGGGCTGGAAGCCGCGCCCCACGCGCGAGGCGTTGCATGCGTACATGGATTGGATTGCGGCCGAGCGCCGCCAGAGCACCTGAGCAACAGCACCTGAGCAACAGCACCTGACGGCCAGCAACCCTCCGACCCGCGGACCCCACGATGCACCCCGGTGAACCCTATCCTCGCGACCTGATCGGCTATGCCGGCCGCGCGCCGCACCCGCGCTGGCCGCACGATGCGCGCATCGCGGTCTCGCTGGTGCTGAACTACGAGGAGGGCGGCGAGCACTGCATCCTGCACGGCGATGCGTACTCGGAGTCGGTGCTGGCGGATCTCGGGGATGTCCCCGCCCTGCCCAACGCCCGCAACCTCAATGTCGAGTCCAACTTCGAGTACGGCAGCCGCGTCGGCTTCTGGGAGATCATGCGACTGCTGCGCGCGCGCGGCCTTGAGGCGACGGTGTATGCCGTCGGCATGGCGCTCGAGCGCAACGCCGAGGCCGCAACGGAAATTGCTCGCAGTGGCTTCGAGGTGGCCTGCCACGGCGAGCGCTGGATCGACTATCAGTTCATCGCCGAGGAGATCGAGCGCGCGCACATGCTGCGCAACATCGAGACCATCACCCGCATGATCGGCCGCCGGCCGCTCGGCTGGTACACCGGCCGGCCGGGACCGAACACCCGGCGCCTGGTCGTGGAGATCGGCGGCTTTCTCTACGACAGCGATGCCTGCAACGATGACCTGCCGTACTGGACGGAGGTCGCGGGCCGGCGGCATCTCATCGTCCCTTACAGCTTCGATACCAACGACAGCCGCTTGCAGCGCGGCGGCGACTTCAGCACGGGCGAGCAATTTTTCTGCTACTGCCGCGATGCCTTCGACTGGCTGTACCGTGCGGGGAGCGAGGGGCGGCCGCGCATGATGAGCATCGGCCTGCATGGCCGGATCATCGGTCGCCCCGGACGGATCGGCGCGCTCGAGCGTCTGCTCGAGCACATCCAGCGTCACGAGGCGGTCTGGATCTGCCCTCGCGCGGCCATCGCCCGGCACTGGATTGCGCATCATTCGCCCCGCTGAGCGGGCCGCCTCCGGCAAGGTCGGGCCGACGGCCACTCTGTTCGGGCACCCGCGCGGTCTCGCCACGCTGTTCCTCACCGAGATGTGGGAGCGCTTCTCCCATTACGGGATGCGGGCGATCCTCGTGCTCTTCATGGTCAGCGCGGTCTCGGCCGGCGGCCTCGGCCTCTCGGATGGCGCCGCCAACTCGATCTACGGTCTGTTCGTCGCCTCCTCCTACCTGCTCTCGCTCGTCGGCGGTTGGATTGCCGACCGCCTGATCGGCGCGCAGCGCGCCGTGGTGTGCGGCGGTGGGTTGATCATGCTCGGCAACGCGCTGCTCGCCTCGGGCAGCTTGCACATTTTCTTTCTCGGGCTCACCTCGATTGCGTTCGGGGTCGGGCTCCTGAAGCCCAACATCAGCGCCCTGGTGGGTCATCTGTATCCGGAAGGCGGCTCGCGACGCGATGCCGGCTTCTCGCTGTTCTACATGGGAATCAACGTGGGCGCGCTGCTCGGCCCGATCCTGGTGTCGCTCACCGCCGCGCGCTACGGCTGGCACACGGGCTTTGCCCTGCCCGCCCTCGGCATGCTCCTCGGCGTCACGCAGTTCCTGCTCACCCGCCGCACCTTGAGCGCGGCCGACCTCGAGACACCGCTCAACACCGACCTCAAGGCGTGGCTCCCCCTGCTCGCGCTCCTCGCAGCCATCGCGCTCATCGGCGCTCTCACGCTCTCGGGGCTGATCAGCCTCCATCCGCAGGCGCTCGCGCTCGCAAGCTCCTGGCTGATCGGCCTGCTCGCCGCTGCCTACTTCGTGTACCTGCTGTATTTCGCCGGGCTCGATCGAGCCGAGCGCCGCCGGGTCTATGTGATGATCGCGCTGTTCATCGCCGGGACCATGTACTACGCAGGCCAGGAGCAGACCGGGACCTCGCTCACGCTCTTCGCCGAGCGTTACACGGATCGCACCGTCCTCGGCTGGAGCATCCCGGCCGGCATGTTTCAGAGCGTGAGCTCGGTGTACATCCTGCTGCTCGCGCCCCTGTTCAGCGCCTTGTGGATCGCTCTCGAGCGCCGCGGCCGGGATCTTTCGACCTCGGTGAAATTTGCGGTTGGACTCGGGCTGATGGGCGGTGGTTTTTGGGTGATGTACCTGGCCTCGACCCAGGTGCTCGCCGGACACCAGGTGCTGCCGACCTGGCTGCTGCTCTGCTACTTCGTGCAGATGTGCGGCGATCTGTGCCTCGGGCCCGTGGGGCTTTCCTCGATGACCAAGCTCGCCGCGCCGCGCTTCGTCGGCCAGGTCATGGGCCTGTGGTTTCTGTCGCTCTCGCTCGGCAACAACCTCGCGGGCCTCTTTGCCTCGGGGAGCGAGGCGACGAGCGTCGCATCGCTGCCGAGCTATTTCCTGCGGATGTTCGCCTGGGGTGCGCTCGGGGCGGTCGGGATGCTGTTGCTGAACCCTCTGCTCAAGCGCCTGATGGGCGGGGTGCGATGAGGAGGCGCTCCGCGATCCAGCGATGAAAGTGATGCGTCGGCTCGTCCATCACGGGCGAGAACACGCCGCCCTGATAGCCGGGCGAGGCGCGGCCCTGCTGCATGCCCTCGACGGCGAACACGTCCTCCGCGAAGACCCCGCGCCAGGAGCCGTGCGTGGCGGCCCGGCAGGCCTCGTAGGCCTCGGCGAGGGCTCCCTCCCCCAGGTAGAAGATGCGCAGCTCCTCACGAGTCGCATCGGCCGAGAGCGGCGTGAGGATGATGGCGAAGGCATGATCGGCATGAAAGCCGAGCAGCACGTTCGGGTACAGGGAGGGATATTCGGCGACGTGCATCCGATCGGCGGGCCACGCGGGGAAGCGCGGCAGGCTCGATCCGGCGACATCGCTCAATCGATAGGCGAGCGAGCCCTGACCGGAGAACTCCGGCGCATTCAGAAAATGATAATGGTCCTCGAGCCTCGAGTAGCTGTTGAGCGCGGGATGCACCCACGGCAGGTGATAGGACTCGCAATAGTTCTCGACCGCGAGCTTCCAGTTGCAGCGCACCTCGAGGGTGAGGCTCGAATCGCTGACCCCGGGCTTGAGGGCCGACCAGCCCCCCTCGCCCATCAAGGTGCTCATGCGCGCCCGCAGCGCTGCGATGTGCCGCTCGAACTCGGGTGCATCGCCGCTCAGATTGATGAACAGCACGCCGAGGAACTCGGCGCTGCGCACGCGCTTGAGCCCGTGGGCTGCATTCTCGAACCCCGCGCTCGTGTGCTGCCCGACGCCGCCCAGATGGGGTGTCGCCTTGAGCTCGCCGTTCAAGGCATAGGCCCAGCAGTGATAGCGGCAGGTGATCAGCCCCTGCACCTCGGTCGGCTCGGCGACGAGCTTCATGCCGCGATGGCTGCACACGTTGTGAAAGACGCGCACGGCGCCGTGTCGATCGCGAGTGATGAGCAGCGGCAGGCCCATGAACTCGACCGGCTGCGCACAGGGCCGCTGCGGGATCGCATCGAGGAAGGCCAAGCCCGCCCAGGTGCGCCCGATCACCGTATCGCGCTCACGCCGAAAATGCGCCTCGCTCGTGTAGACCTCGTTCGGCAGGCCCGCGGCCTGCGCGATCGGGCGCAGCACGCGCTCGAGCGCTCCGCGGCACAGCCCTTCGCCTTCACTCATGCGCTTCACACCTTCATCCAGCCCTGATTCATCCACCGCCTGACGAGCTTATAGCCGATCCTGAGGACGATTTCCCGGCTCGGGGCGCGCACCGTATGGCCAGGAGCAGTCCCGCGCGTTATCGTGCGCCTGCTCAGCGTTATCGTACGCCTGCTCAACAGCGAAACCGTTCATGGCCACAACCCCCGCATCCGCCCCGATCCGCGAGATCGAGAACCTCTGGATCACGCTCGCCGATGGGTGTCGGCTCGCCGCGCGCCTGTTCATGCCGGCCGACGCCGAGTCGAAGCCCGTGCCGGCGATCCTCGAATACCTCCCGTACCGCAAGCGGGATTTCACGAGGCGGCGCGATGAGGGCATGCACCGCTGGTTCGCCGCGCATGGCTATGCCTCGGTGCGCGTCGACATGCGCGGCTCCGGCGAGTCCGAGGGGCTGTTGCACGATGAGTACCTCGCGCTCGAGCACAGCGACGCGATCGAGGTGATCGACTGGCTCTCGCGGCAGCCCTGGTGCTCCGGGCCCGTCGGCATGATGGGCAAGTCCTGGGGCGCGTTCAACTCGCTTCAGGTCGCCGCCCACCGGCCTCCGGCGTTGAAGGCCCTGATCGCCGTCATGGGAACCGATGACCGCTATCGCGAGGACATCCATTACTCGGGCGGATGCCTGCTCAACGACAACTTCTGGTGGGGCTGCATCATGCAGGTGTTTAACGCCCGCCCGCCCGATCCGCTCATCGTCGGCGAGCGCTGGCGCGAGCTGTGGCGCGAGCGGCTCGACGCCGAGCGCTTCTGGCCCGAGATCTGGCTCGAGCACCCAACGCTCGATGAGTACTGGAAGCACGGCTCCATCCGCTTCGACTACGCCTCCGTCGAGGCGCCGACCTGGATCTGGGGCGGATGGGCGGATCTGTATCGCGACACCCCGCTGCGCCTGGCGCAGCATCTGCGCGCGCCGCACCGGGTGACGGTCGGCCCCTGGGGACACCTCTATCCGCACGAGGGACTGCCCGAGCCGGCCGTGGGATTCTTGCAAGCGGCGCTCGCGTGGTGGGATCACTGGTTGAAGGGCGAGGACCGCGGCGTGCTGCGCGAGCCGCCGTTGCATTTCTACATGATGGAGGGTGTCGAGCCGCGGCCCTTTCATGCCGAGCGACCGGGTCGCTGGGTGAGCGAGCAGACCTGGCCGAGCGCGCGCGTCGAGATGCGCCGCTTCGCGATCAATGCCGAGGGCCTGCGAAGCACGGCCGCGCCCGAGCAGGCGCTCACGCTCTGTTCGCCGCAGACCACCGGACTGGCGGCCGGCGACTGGGGGAGCTTCGCGATCGCGGGCGACCTGCCCGGCGAGCAATCGCTCGATGCCGCAGGCTCGCTCGAATTCGATCTTCCGCCGCTCGAGGAGCGACTCGAGATCCTCGGCAATGCCCAGGTGATCCTCGAGCTCGCCGCCGACCGGCCCGACGCGCTGGTGGCCGTGCGCCTCATCGACGTCGCGCCCGACCGCCGCGCGAGCTGCGTGGCGCGCGGCCTCAAGAATCTCACGCATCGCGACAGCGACGAGCAGCCGGCGGCGCTCGTGCCCGGCCGGCGCTACCGCGTGAGCATCGAGCTCACCGGCACCGCGTATGCCTTTGCGGCCGGCCATCGCATCCGCATCGCGCTCTCCAATGCCTACTGGCCGATCGTGTGGCCCTCACCGTCCGTCGCCACCCTGACGCTCTTCACCGGCGCCTGCGAGCTCAAGCTGCCGGTGCGCTCACCGGAGCAGCCCGTGCGCTCGCCGGAGCGGCCGGCGCATGCAGCGGCGCACGCGGCCGCCCCCTGGCACCCCTATCTCGAGCCCACCGCCGCCCCGCAGGGAGCAGTCACGACGCTGCGTCCCGGGCGACTCGAGCGTAGCGTGACGCGCGATGAGATCAGCGGCGAGGTGACCCATCGGCTCTTCATCGATGGCGGCGTGTTCGGCGATTGCGGCAAGCTTCGACTCGAGGACATCGGCCTCGACCTGGCCCACGTCTCGGAGCGCATCTATCGCATCAAGCCCGAGGATCCCAACTCGGCGCTCGCGCTCATGCGTCAAAGCTACGAGATGGGGCGCGGCGACTGGCAGGTGAGGATCGAGACGAGCGCGCAGATGACCTCGACCCCCGCGAGCTTCGAGCTCGAGGCCTGGGTCGAGGCCTTTGAAGGCGAGCGCTCCGTGCTGCGCAAGGAATGGCGCTCGAGCATCCCGCGCAAGCACGTGTGAGGGCTTTACCAGCGCCGCACTCTGGTAAAGCATCCTTTACTAAAGGACGATTTTGGTAAAGAATCCTTTCCTAGAGGATGGGCATGCGCGTCACCGGTCGAATCCTGAAAGTAGCTGTCGCGGGCGAAGAGGTCGCCGCATTTGTTCCCGACCCCCTCCCGCCCAGCC
Source organism: Steroidobacteraceae bacterium (assembly GCA_035307465.1). Classification (GTDB taxonomy): domain Bacteria; phylum Pseudomonadota; class Gammaproteobacteria; order Steroidobacterales; family Steroidobacteraceae; genus Bog-1198. The sequence continues at coordinate 16,959 of DATGIA010000014.1, read as the reverse complement.
ATCCGCCGCTTGAAGTGGACAGCAAACTGGCTGGGCTGCTCGCACGTGCCGAGCGCTCACTTTCGCGTCTCGATGTGGCCGGCGAGATGGTGCCATCACTCGACTGGTTCATCTATGCCTTCGTGCGCAAGGAGGCGGTCGTCTCCTCGCAGATTGAAGGTACGCAGGCGACTCTGATCGATCTGCTCGAGTACGAGGCCGAGCAAGATCCCGGGCTTGGCGCGGCCGTGCAGGAGGTCTGCAACTACCTGGATGCGATCAAGTACGCCCGGGGGCAATTGCGTAGCGTCCACGGGTTGCCGCTGTCCATGCGCCTGATGAACGAGGCGCATCGTCGCCTGATGCGTGGAGTGCGGGGCGCTCATAAGCAACCAGGGGAAATTCGTCGCACTCAAAATTGGATTGGCGGCACACGCCCCGGCAATGCCGCTTTCGTTCCCGCTCCGCCGCAGGCGTTGCCCGCACTCCTTTCGGACCTCGAGAAGTATTTGCACGCTCCCAACGGGTTGCCGCCCCTCATACGCATAGGGCTCGTGCACGTCCAGTTCGAGACGATACATCCCTACCTCGATGGCAATGGCCGCATCGGCCGACTGCTCGTTTCACTGCTGCTCGAGCACTTCAAGATGCTGCCCGCACCCCTCCTGTACCTGAGTCTTCACTTCAAACGACACCGGGCTGAGTACTATCGGCTGCTCGGTGAAGTTCGCAGCAGCGGCGACTGGGAGGGCTGGACCTGCTTCTTCCTGGAAGGCGTTGCAACGATCGCTGATGAGGCCGTCGCCGCCGCCCGCGATGTCTTCACCCTGGTCACCGCGGATCGCCAACGCCTGGTTGCCGCTCCCCGCGCCTCGGTCATGGCCATCCGCTTGATGGAGCAGCTGCCGCTACACCCCATCCTGACCGTCCCAGCCGTGATCAGGCTCCTGAAGACAACCAAGCCCACCGCCGGCAAGGCTGTTGAGATCCTGCAGAAACTGGGTGTGCTCACCGAGACCACGGGCAGACAGCGGGACCGGAGGTTCGCGTACGCTTCCTATCTCAAGAAGCTGCGCGTCGGCACCGAGATCGACACTGCATAACATGCTCGCGGCGTCCGTTGTCGCAAAGCAACATTCCGGCGGGCCTGCCCGCGGCCGCGGGCGCTCAGGACCGCCGGCGGGTTGCTTGCATTCGCCCGGGCGTGGAACCATAAAGGACGGGAGCCTGTCCGAGGGGCTTCTGGCGCGGCCCGCACCCTGCGGCGCCGCGAGCAGTCACTGACGATCAGTGGAGAGGTACATGGCGACGGGCTGGGCCGGTGATGGAGCGGTGCAGGATCAGATCGATGCGACGGTGAAGGATGGCGTGAGCCGCGTGCAAAACCGGCTGCCGCAAGGGCCTTCGCTCACGCACTGCGCCGAATGCGGCGCCGAGATCCCGGAGGCGCGCCGCCGCGCCTTGCCCGGCGTGAGGCTCTGCGTCAGCTGTCAGAGCGCTCGCGACCAGGAGGCCGCAGACTTTGCCGGCTACAACCGCCGCGGCAGCAAGGACAGTCAGCTGCGCTGAAGGCAACGCTGGTAGCGCTCATCCACGCGGTGCGCATACCACTCGGTGGTGAGGCGGCTGTGGAGCTTGGGTCCTTGCAGCCGGATGCTCGGAATCACGGCATACGGCGCCGCCCGACCTGAGGCGCGCGCCCGCGCCATGACGCGCTGATACAGGCGCGTCGCCTCGAAAGCGCTCGTGCGGCCCTGCGCGAGCGCCTCGCGAATATCGGCTGCATTGAGATCGAGCCGTGCCGCGATCGCGAGTGCGGCTCGCTCGGTCTCCCCCGCCTCGTGGTCAGCGCCCTCGCCTGGGCTCTGCAGCGCCCCGTCCGGGGTGATCTCGACCCCCGACAAGGCGGCGAGCGCCCGCTGGAAGGCGGCGTTGCGGCTCGCGTACTGGCCGGCGTTGTAATCGGCGAACCGGTACAGGTATCGATCGTAGTCGGCCGGATAGGCGAGGAGGTGCGCAATGCCGAAGTAGAGGCTGCCGCGACGCGTGAAGAGCTCGTCCTCGAGGCTCCTCTCGTGGGGGAACGGGTACGGGCTGGTCTTCGCAAAACGCTCCGCGAAGGCGACGTTCACCTGCATCGGACCGCGCGTGCGAATCGGATTTGCGCTCTCGAACAGCGTGCGGCCCAGCGGCACCGAGCCGATGAAGTCCTCGAAGATGTCGCTCAGGTCCTTCTCGGTGCGGGCCGCATCGATGCGCTCGGCGTAGCTGCGGCCGTCGGAGGAGTGGAGCTTGAGCACCTGGTGCAGCACCGTCGGCGGAACGCCGTGCTGCTCGGCCCGCCGGTCGATCTCGCGCCAGGCAATCGCCGAAAGACCCGGCACCACCGGATCGACCTGAAAGGAGGACTCCTGCTCGATCACCGCCACGATCGCGCACACGTGCTCCGGGCTCGCGGTGAGCTTCAACGCCTTCAGCACCGCCTCGATGTCGCTCGCCCAGGCGTCGCGGTGGGAGACCCGGGCCGGCAGCGCCGCCTCGATGACGGCATGCGCATCGGCGGGCTGCCGGGTCGGTGCAGGGGCCGGCTCGCGCTCTCCGAAGCAGCCCGCGAGCAGCGCCATCGGCAGCGCCCAGCGGCAGACGCGCGCCGACGCCCGCACGGCAGGAGGGCGCACGCGCACGGCGGGATGAAGGGCGGGGAGCATTCCTGGGCGATGGTAGCGAATTTGCCCGGCCCCGGCAGGCCGCGTGAGAAAGAGCTGACGCGTGTTGCTGCGCAGGCTGACGCATGTTAACGAGCAATGCGGCTTAAGGCCGCGGGGCGCCCGGTGCAGACTTCCCGCACCTTCCACTCAAGCACAAGGAATCGAACAATGGGCCGTGGAATTCTGCTCTGGCTGCTCGGTGTGCCCTTGCCGGTCATACTGCTCCTCGCCATGTGCTCGCATCACTGAGGACGCCGCAATGTCGAGCACCACCTTCGGAAGCCATCCGCTGGATGCGCCGGCGGGACGGACGATTGACGACCGCGTGGCCGATACGAGCGCGGCCGTGGCGCACGGACGCTCCGCCGCCTCCTGGCCCGCGATCTTCGCCGGCGCCGTCGTTGCGATCTCGGCGACGCTCATCCTGGTCGCGCTCGGGACCGGACTCGGCTTTGCGGCGATCTCACCCTGGCACAATCGCGGAGTCTCGCCCGCCGCCTTCACGGTGAGCGCCGCCATCTGGCTGATCGTCACGCAATGGCTCTCCGCGGCCCTCGGCGGCTATGTCGCCGGGAGGCTGCGCACGCGCTGGGTCGGCACGCACACCCACGAGGTCTTCTTCCGCGACACCGCCCACGGGCTCATCACCTGGTCGGTCGCGACCGTGGTGGTCGCCTTCGCGCTCACGAGCTCGCTCGGCGCGGCGCTGAGCGGCGGGGCGCGCGTCGCGGCCGACGCCGCCGCGAGCGGCGCGGCGAGCGCTCCGGCGGCGCTTGCGGGCGGAAGCCCCTCCCCGGCCCTGCTCTATGGCATGGATCGACTGTTTCGCCCGGCGAGCGGCACGAGCGGCCCCGCGAGCGGCGGCCCCGAGGCGCTCGTCGATCTCGATCCGCGCTTCGAGGCCTCGCACATCATCGCCAACGCACTCGCCAACGGCGGCAAGGTGCCCGAAGCCGACCGCGCCTATCTCGCGGATCTCGTGGCGGCGCATACGGGCGCCTCGGGCGCGGAGGCGCAGCGCCGGGTGGACGATTTCATTGCGCAGGCCGTGGAGGCCGACAACAAGGCGCGCGCAGCGGCCGATGCGGCCCGCAAGAGCGCCGCGGAGACCGCGATCTTCACCGCGCTCGCCATGCTCATCGGCGCCTTCATTGCGAGCGTCTCGGCCGCTCTGGGCGGACGGCTGCGCGACCAGCATCCCTAGCGGGATGAGGTAGCGGAGTGCGTGGCGCCGAGCAGCCGCGCAAACTCCGGCCGCATCAACGCCAATCCCACCGTCGCCACGTGGAACTGCAGGTCGAACTCGCCCGTCAGGATGAGCGTGCGCAGGTTCTCAAAGCTTACGAATTCAACCTCGATTCCCGGCTCAGGAGCGGCAGCCGCTTCAGCACTTTCGGTCTCCACCAAAAACGAGTGAATCGCATTGCCGAGCCTCGCGGAATCCGCGGCATGAATGCCGAGCGCATGAACGCGGCGGGCCCGGAGGCCGGTTTCCTCCAGAAGCTCGCGTGCACAGGTTGCGGCGGGACTTTCTCCGGGATTCACCATGCCGGCCGGCAGCTCACACGTGAAGCGCTCCAGAGCCGGCCGGTACTGCCGCACGATCGGGATCCGGAAATCCGGCGTAACTGCGAGGATGGCGATGTAGTCCGCTTGATCAATGGCGTGATATAGCTCGACTCTTCCGCCGCCGAAGTCGACCGTGCGGGCCATGATTTTGACCCAGGGAGAAAGTACGGTGAGACTTCGCTGAACGATGGTGGGCACTGGGAGGGCGGCCGTCCTCGGTGATGCCGGATCTGCAGCGTGCGGATCGGCACGCGGCTCGAAAAGCCACAGCACGCCCCCGGCGAGACCGGCCACGGTCGTGATGACTCCAAACAGAACAGAAATCGCCAGGGAGGCGTCCTGCGGAACCTGGGCGGTGCCGAGAAACCACACCAGTGCCGCCTCGCGGACACCCCATCCCCCGAGCGAGATCGGCAGCATGCTCAGCAGCATCGCCGGCGAAAACAAGGCAACGGCGGTAAGCAATCCGATCTCGACATTGAGACGTCGGGCGATGAAATAGACGATCCATCCAAGCACGAGTTGATTCAAGACGGAGATGCCGATGACGGCGGGCCCTTGCGGCCGCGCCTTCAGCGTCCGGACAAGCACGGCGGAGAACTCGCGCAGAAGCGTGAGCCCGCGGTCAATCAGCGTTCCGTTGAGGCGAGTCAACCGACCCGGGAAGACTCGAGTGAGACCGCCGAGCGCGCGCGGCAACACGAAGACCGCGGCGATACCCAAGCACCCAGCGAGGGTCAAAAGGATGACAGGCCACTTTGCGGCGCCATCAAAAAGCAACGGCAGGAAGCCGGCCATGCACAGGATGACGGCGACCAGGGCGAAAATACGATCGGCGCCGACGCTGAAGAAGGCTACACGCAGCCGGGTGCCTCCCCGCGCCAGCAGCCACACCCGTACAGCATCACCGCCGATCCCAGAGGGCAGGATCTGATTGAAGAAAAGCCCTATCATCACGAGTCGCCAGCTCTCGCCGAATCTCACTGGAGCCCGCATGGTCGCGAGTATCATCCGCCAGCGCCACGCGACCAGTACCGTAAGAACCAGCAGGGTGAGAATGCAGAGGGCACATGAGGCCCACCCGATTGCACCGATTCTGTCTGCGACGTCCGACAGCTTCACCTTTCTCGCAAGCGCGCCCAGCAATCCTGCTGTGACGACGACCTTGATGAGCAGACGGGTCGCGGATGCGGCTGTCGAGCGTTTGGGTTTCGATGGAACAGCACTGATCACGGCACCTTCCGGTTCAGCGCGACGCTCGCGGGAGGACGGCGGCCGTAAGCTGTGCCGAAGGCATAGAACACCCATCTCAGATAGGCAGGAATCCAGCGCAGAACACGAAAGCGGCTCTGTCCGGCGCTACGCTCGAACCATTGCGCCGGAACTTCAGCAATGCCCCACCCCAACCGCTGTGTCTTGACAAGCAGCTCCAGGCTATAGGTGAAGCCCTGGGTCGATTCCACCTTGATCTGCTCGAGGACGCGACGCGAGAAGAGCCGAAAGCCGTTCGTCGGATCGCGTGTCGCCACGCCGGCGAAATGAAACAGAATGGTTGCGGCTGCACGGACCAGACATGCCTTCAGCAACGGACAACCCACCATCGATCCGCTGGGAATGAAACGGCTGGCGCAGACGATGTCATTGCCCTCACGCGCCTTGGCGACCATCGAATCCAGGATGCCGGCGTTGTAATCATCATCCCCTGGATACATCAAGGCGTAGGGAGCCGAGCCGAAGAGAAGTCCGGTCATCACGGCGCCATGTGCGCCGCTGCCCCGGTTGCGCACGAGTACGATCGGCAACCGTCCTCGAGTCCAGTGCTCGGCGATCGTGCTGAGCGTATCGTCGTCGTCCCGGTCGTAGCAAATCAGTACGCGAGCCGGCGTTTGGACCGCCGCATCCAGCGCCTTCAACACTTTCAGGATATTGGATCCTTCGTTATAGACCGGGATGACGATGTCGAGTACGAGGTCCTTTGCCGTGGGGTCCCCCCCGGCAGGGGGGGCGGCGAGGGGCTCGTCAGGGGGCATCGATCGGCTCGATGAAATTCCAAACATCGACGACCGGCTTACCGCGGGCGTCGAGATTCTTGTACAGCTTGTGCGGCGTGCACAGAACCATGATGTCGCTTTGTGCGATCAATTCATCGAGCGGCAGCAGATCTGGGTCCGTTTTCACCCAAGGATCGGTGGTGATGACGCGTTTTGCGTGATGCAAAAGCCCATGTTTGAGCTTATAGCTGAGCGAGGAACGAACGTCGTCAATTTCCGGCTTGAACGCCATTCCGAGAAGGCCCACCGTCGCATTCGCCAGATCGTAGGTATCGCGCAGACGATCTATGACGTGCAGAACCAGGCCCTCGTTGACCAGCATCGCCGCATGACCCAAGGCGAAGTGGTTCCTCGAGAACGCCGCGAGCTGCATCGTATCCTTGAACAGGCACGGGCCTGCAGAAAACCCCGGGCCTGGAATCCGGGACGACCGCGGGTAGTTGCGCTTCATGGCCTCCAGGATCGCGTAATAATCTGCTCCTGCGGATTCCGCGATCATGTAGAACTGGTTCGTCGTTGCGAATTCGATATACCGGTGGACGTTCGTGAAGAGCTTCGCAAACTCCGCCTCCAGCGGCTTGCAGTGCACGATGTCCGGAGCGATGCGTCTGAACAAAGCAGCAGCCCGCTCCTCCGCCTCGGGCGTCGTGCCGCTGACGATCTGCGGCAGACTCCTGAGCTCGGCTATCCCGTAGCCTTGCACAATTCGTTCAGGGCAATAGGCGACCAGGATTTTTCGGCCCAACCCATGAAGGTATCGCTCGATCCATTCGGTCGTGCCCGGATAGATGGTGGAGCGGAGTATGAGCAATTGGCCGTCGGCGATGTGGGGCAGAATGCCATCCAGACATTTTTTGATCTGGCCCAGCACGGGATTCAAGAACTCATCGACCGGCGTGCCGATCGTGACGATCACGGCGCCGTTTTGGCCAATGTCGCACGGCCGAGCGCTGAATTGCACGGTGCCTTTCTTCAAAACTCGATCGAGTATCGGCTGCGCATCGTACTCGATGAACGGCAACACCCCCTCGCGCAGCTTCTTCATAGCTGCCTCGTTCAGGTCATTGATCAGCACCCGCAGGCCGCTATCCGCGAAACAGAGGACCAGCGGTATGCCCACATGGCCCGCCCCACCCACCACGGTGAGGTCAACGTCGTCATAGTCAGGCTGGGTATAAGTCATGGTTTCTCGCCATAGGTCAGGACGAATGCGCTGTGCGGCTTCATAAATCCCGGCCTGAACATCCAATTGTCGATGAAGTTGTAGATTGAAAGGCCGACACGCGCAATCGGCGAGGCAACGTAGCGGTAAGGCAGCCTGGAGAGATAATCGGTGCCGACTTCGAGACCCGCCGCGCGGAACGCCGCGGCGGCCGCGCGCGCGCAGATCGGCCGCTCGTTCACGGTGACTCCGACCGAACTATAGAAGGGCGAGCTTGGGTCCCGGTAAAGGTACATAAACGGATTCGCCCGATTGGGATCAAAGGCAACGAATCGACCTTTCGGTTTCAGCACGCGCATGACCTCCGTGGCGCACGGCTTGACATCGGGCAGATGATGCACGATGCCGCTCAACAAAACCCCGTCCACCGAGGCGTCCTCGTAGGGCAGCGCTTCCACATCGCCTTCATCGAATTGCAGCCCCGGATACTTGGCTCGGGCGAGCTCCAGGAGTTTCGGGCTGATGTCGAGCCCCGAAACCCGATAGCCGCGCCGGCTGAGGAGATAGGTGAAGATACCCGACCCACAGCCCAGGTCGATGACGCGCGCGCCAGGATCGAGACGGGTCAGCCGGACGAAACTATCGATGAGCCGCGCATTGGCGCTTTCACTGAAAACGTTGTAGTCGTCAGAAGCCGCGTGCGCATTGAAAAACGCAATCTCATTCCTCTTGTCCTGCATTTACCGATGACACTCAAACCAGTCGAGGCACCGGCAAGGGCACGATGAATCGGCCGCGATAGCCTTTTTCGCGCAGCTTCGGCATGAGCTCTTCCGCGATATGCCAGGACAGGATCAACGCGTATTCGGGCTGATCCTCGAATAGTTTCCCCTCCTCGACCACGGGAATGATGGTCCCCGGCATGTATTTGCCGATCTTCAAGGAACCCTTGACCTCCGCCACATAATCCAGGGTGCCGTCATCGAGGCCGCTATAACAGATGAGTGTCGAAGCGCGGGACGGCGCGCTGATGCCGCAAATGCGGCCGCCTGCTTCCTTGATGTCGCGCAAGATGGCCATCAGGCGAAGCTTGGAAAGCAATACCTCGTGACGAAAGCGCGCCAGTCGCTCGATCATGGCCTCACCTTCCGGCTCTGCGGCAATCATCTGCGCCACGGAATCGCGGACCGGCCGGGTCCCTCGTCGAGCGGCGTACACCCGGATCGATCCGCCGTGCGTGGGGATGCGCACCGCATGCACGACCTCGAGGCCATGCATCTCGAGCAGATATTTGATGCTGCGCAAGGAGTAGTAACGCAGATGCTCGTGGTAGACCGTGTCGTACTGCAGACGATCGAGCACGCCGATGAAATAGTGATTTTCGGAGATGAACAAGCCGTCCGCTGCAAGCAGCGCGAGAACCCCGTCGACGACCGAATGCACATCCTCGATATGCGCAAAGCAGTTGGCCGCCGTGATGATCTTGGCCTGGCCATGCTCCTTGCACACCTGCAGCGCGGTATCCTTGCCGAAGTAGCGCCGAAGCGTCGGGATTCCGCGGCCTGATGCGATCGCACCGACGTCGGTGGGCTCAATGCCGAGCACGCGGTGTTGCGCTGCGAAGTTCGACAGCAGCGTGCCATCGTTCGAGCCGATATCGACGATGAGGTCGTTCGGCCCGAGGCCTGCTATTTCGCGAGACTCGCGGTACAGCGCTGCAAAGTTATCGCGCAGGATCCGGGTGGTGCCACTGGTGTAAGGATAGCTGGGCGGGAACAGCACCTTCGGGTCGATGGACAGGCCGAGCTGCACCAGCTCACAGTTCCGGCAGTACAGCAGATTCACCGGATAGGACGGCAATTCGTGCGGCACCGTTCCGACCGACTGCATCTCGTTCACCGGAGGCAGATAGCCGAGGAATACAACTTGCTGCAGCCGGGGGTTGCCACAAACCTGGCAGGAATCGATCACGACGCTGGATCCGCTGCCAAAAGCGGTCTGCAGCGGAATGGTCTTCCCGTTCACGACGTTGCTATGCGCGGACATTAGTCGCAAGTCCTCTGGTTTTCAAAATACCACTGACATGTTATCGCCAATCCCTGGTCAAGCGGGATCCGCTGTCGGTAGCCAAGCCCGGCGAGCTTGTCGATGGAGGGGCAGCGCCGTAGCGTGCTGCCGGCCTGGATGGGCCCCGGCAATATTTTGACTTTACGCCCGAGCTGGCCAGCGATCCGTTGCGCAAGATCAGCCATCGTGACTTCCTCGGTCGTGCCGATATGATAGACGTTGGCGGTTGTCCCTCGTTCCTGAACCAGCTCGAGGCCATCGACGAAATCATCGATGAAGCAGAAGCTTCGAGTTTCACGCCCGCTGCCCTGGATCTGGAAATCGATCTCTGCGGAAGGCGCCTGCAGGGCGAGGCGGACCATGCGCGTTGCAAACTGCGGGATGACATGCTCCCAGCCCATATCCGGCCCGTAGACATTGTGCGGCCGGTAAATGACGACCCTGTCGAGGCGCCGTGCCGCCACATTGATGGCGTAAAGCTCGCTGAACAGCTTGCCCCCGCCATACGAGTAGCGCGGGTTCATCAGATCGGGCACGACCAAAGGCACCCTCTCATCGGTCGGGACCTGCGGGGGTGATTGATACACTTCCGAGCTCGATGCCAGGATGAGCTCACGAACGCCATGCTTGATGCAGGCGTCGACGACGTTGATCATGCCTTTGGCGCCGACCTCGAGTACGAGCTCGGGGTGGTTGTAGAAGTTTTCGGTGCCGTTGACGAAGGCGAGATGATGCACGGCATCGACGCCTTCCACGGCCTTCTCGACGAAATCGCCTGAGCGTATATCTCCGATCATCAACTCCACATCGCCGATGACCTTGCCCAAACGCCGCTCCGATCCGCGCGAATTATTGTCGAGCACCCGCACGCGGTGCCCGCGCTCCAGCAATCGCGATACGAGAGCGGACCCTATGAAACCGGTTCCGCCCGTGACGAGATATCGTTTGGCCGTCATTTCATCGTTCGATGTTCGAGACGTTTGTAAGAACTACCAGGGCGCCGTGAGATCGGTGGCAGCAACCTGCACCCAGCGACCGGTCTCATGTGAGCGACGTGCGTCCTCCAGCAGGCACTGTACCCTTAATCCGTTGGTAAAATTCGGCTCCGCCGGCTCCCCGTCGTGTATCCAATTCAGAAAGCGGTTGACGATTCGCGACGAGGGAAGCACGCGGCCGTCCGTCCAGACGTCGTCGTCATTCCGGCCGAGATCGATGCCCGCAAAATCAAGCGGCCTCACTGCCCATCGGAGCTCGAAGCCGCGCATGTAGTCCGGTCCCGGATTCTCCAGCACGAGCGAGCCGTTGTCTGCATAGAAACAGATGCTGTGTCCGGAGCCGCGATACGCGGCGGCACTCATCACCAAGCTGCCCGCCGCGCCGCTCGCAAACTGGAAGGTCATTGAAACGAACGTGTCGTTGCGACGAGAGTCGCCCGGCATGCCCGCCAGTCTGGCGGACAGGCCGACGATCGGCCCGACGAGCCATTCAAGATAGTCGAGCGCATGGGAGACGAAGTTCGAGAGCGCACCGCCGCCCGCCCGCTGGTCGGTCTTCCAGCTTTCGATCCGGGCTTGATTGGCGAAGCTTTCCACCTGCCAGACCACCGTGACGTGTCGCAGGGAAGCAAGCGCGCCGGAGTGCAGCAACTCGCGCGCCTTTCGCATGGCTGCGATTTCGCGAAAATTGAAATCAATGGCATGCGCGCGGCCGGATCTCATGGCGACTCTTGCGAGGTTGCGGGCGGCGTCGAGGCTCAAGGCGAGCGGCTTCTCGGCAAATACGTGAAGACCGCATTCGAGCGCCGCATTCGCGATCTCCGGTTGGACGTCCGGCGGCGCGGCGATCGCCAGGGCATCGAGGACCCCCGGGTCGAGCAGACGGCGCCACTCATTCACGCTCATGGGAATTCCCAGGGTCCGCGCGACCGCTTCCGCACGCGCCCGATCTTTGGCGGCGATCGCAACCACCTCGGTCCGCCGGTCGGCACGGAACGCCGGCACCAGCACCTGCGCGCCGTATCCGCACCCTACGATGCCTACTCGCGTGACCAAGGGATCGTCCCAGCGAGGCTCTGATCGCGTCGATATCGCGCAAGACAGATCAAATAAGCCACCAGAAACAGGGATATGAGGACCGCATCGATAAGCTCGAGGCGGACTTTGAGCAAACCGACTCCCAGAAGATAAGCGGCCGCACTGATCAGCACCATCGCCACGCAAAACCGCAGGAACAGCGTTCTGGACAGAGCGGCCAGAGATGCGACGGCCAGTATGATGGCCATGTTCATCCGGTTCATCGCTCCCCTGTCCAACCAGATACACGTGAAGGCGACGCAGAGGCCTGCGCAGAAATTGAGCAGATCGATGCGGCGCCTCCACAAGAGCGCCACGAGCACTCCGCAGAATGCCGCCTCCACCGCGATTCTCAAGGGGAGGTACGGAACGCTTTCGATGTTGGGCAGCAGCACCCACGGCGATGCGTGCTCCGGGTAGTCCACGCTGTTACTGACCCCGCGCGCCAGCATGGCATTGACGAAGTAGTGCCCGAAAAACGCAAATGAAAGGGCGACAGGCACGAGGCCTGCCAACACGCTCCACAGGGCGAACCGCCGGCCTACTTTTCTGACGTCTGCCACCCAGAGCGGTAGCAGGAAAACGCCGAGCAGCTTGAACATCACCGATAGCGAGAGGACGAGACCGACACCTGCTGCGCGCTTCACTGTGCTGGGGCCGCGCGCCAGCAACAGTGCCGACGCCCACAGCATCAGCGCCGTCTGGAACTGCTTGTCTTCGGGAATAGCACACCCCGAAACGATCAACACCGGATTGATGACCGCAAGACAGATCAAGGCCGCCTGATCGGCTCCGCTATCGACGCGGCCATGCAAGGTCCTCACCAGGGCAAAGGCAGCGAGAAAGAGGGCCGCATCGCCCAGGATGAACAGCAATCTCCACACGAAGCGGGAGCCGTGCGCGATCGCTTCGAAAGCCGCATAAAGAGCGGTCGATGCGGGAAGATTACCGGAAACGTAGTAGTCCCACGACGCCTGCGTCCGGGTGAACTCGTCATCCGCCCTTCCGGAAGCCATCTGGGCTCGCAACTTCGCGCGCAGTGCCGGCTGATCTGCATAGTCGTACGGATTGACCCCGGCCAGCACCGTCTGCCCGACGCCTTGATAGATGCGCGGGTCATTGAAATCAGCGGTTCGCGGCGTAGCGAAAATGACGGCCAGACGGATGACAACGAGGGCGGCGAGTCCGACGAGCAGGAACTTGCGCTCGGTCATCGGCAGCCAGGTCGCAAGCAGTGCATCCATCTTGCTCATAAGAGTCATGTTCGTGGACTGCTCTTGCAGGCGACGTCGCTGCGAATCAGCGATGGACTCTCCTGAGTCATCACTGTCCGATCGCGTCCGGGAGCCGAGCTCACGGGCGCCCGGAGGCCTCAGGAAGGCTTCTTCGTCTCCGCCTGCAGCTTCTTGACCGCCGCCATCGTGTTGCCGACGTGGCCGTCCGGATCCATGGCGGTGTACGAATAGACGATCTTGCCGTTGGTCGCGATCACGTACGAGGTGCGATCCGCGTACTGGGGAAAGCCCTTCAGCACCGCATCGTAGGCCTTCATGATGTGACCGTCCGCATCGGAGGCGACCGCAAATTTGTTGCGGCACTCGCTCACCGAGAACTTGTTGAGCTTGTCGATGGGATCGTGTGACACGCCGATGACGGTCGCTCCCAGGGCCTTGAACTGATCGGTCGCCTCGGCGAACTCGTGCGCCTCGATCGTGCAGCCGTGCGTGAACGCGGCCGGGTAGAAATACAGCACCACCGGCCCCTGCTTGAGCGCATCGGCGAGCGAGAACTTGAAGGGCTTGCCGGCGAGCGTGGCTTCGGTGTTGAAGTCGGGCGCCTGCGCCCCGGGCTGAAGCGCGGCGTAGAGCGGCGTGGCAACCAGTGCGGTAATGAGCGCGGCAGCAGAGACGATACGGTTCATGTGGGCTCCCCCCTCGATGTTGAAAGGCCAGTCTACTGTAGAACCGCGCGCAATGCCGAGACGACCCGGGCGACGTCCGCATCGTGCATCTGCGGAAAGAGCGGCAAGGTCACGGTCTCGCGTCCGACACGGGCCGCGACCGGCGTGTCTTCCGGACGGTAGCCCTGCTCGCGGTAGTAGGTGTGCGCGGGAATGCAAGGGTAATGCACTCCGACCCCGATGCCGCGCTCGGCCATGCTGCGCTGGAATTCCGGGCGCGTCATGCCGCGCGCCGCAAAGTCGATCAGCACCGTGAACATGTGCCAGCTGTGGCCCTCATCGCCGCGGGCCGGCAACACGATCTCTTGCAGGCCGGCGAGCGCCGCGAAGTAGCGAGCAGCGAGCGAGCGGCGGCGCTCATTGAACCCATCGAGACGCTTCAGCTGGTCGATGCCGACCTGGGCGGCGACGTCGCTCAAGTTGCTCTTTCCCGAGGCACGCTTCACGTCGATCTCGCCCTCGGCGTTGCGCGCGATGCCGTGAAATCGCAACTGCTCAATGAGTTGCGCCTCCTGGGGGCTCGCGGTCGAGATCGCGCCGCCCTCGATGCAGGTCATGTTCTTGTTCGGGTGGAAGCTGAACACCACGAGATCACCGAAGCTGCCGATCGGTCGCCCGCCGTGGCGCGAGCCGATGGCATGCGCCGCATCCTCGACGACGCGCAGCGAATGGCGCCGCGCGAGCTCGTAGAGCCGCTCCATGTCGACCGGCCATCCCGAGAAGTGCACCGGCATGATCGCGCGCGTGCGCGGGCCGATCGCCGCCTCGAGGCGATCGAGGTCAAGATTGCGCGAGCTGAGCTCGATATCGACGAACACGGGACGGGCTCCCACGAGGACGACGACGTTGGCGCTGGCCGCAAAGCTCATCGCCGGGACGATCACCTCATCGCCCGGCCCGACACCTGCGACCTCGAGCGCGATCTGCAAGCCCGCCGTGGCCGAGGTCATGACCCGCAGGTGCCGCTGACCGCCCAGATACGCCGCGAGCGCCGCCTCGAACGCGCGCACCTTCGGACCGCTCGCGAGCTGACCGGAGCGGAACACCTCGGCCACGGCGGCGATGCTCGCCTCGTCGATCGAGGGGCGGGTGAAGGGCAGAAAATCGCTCACGCGGGGACTCCTCGAGGTGATGGAACTCGTCGAGACGTGGGTCATCGGCGCGCGACCAGCACGCGCCGCACGGTGTGCGTGAGCTCGCGCATCGGCAGGCCTTGAAGGCCGAGCGACTCGAAGGTGCCGCGGTCCATAACGGCATAGGCGCTGGGCGCCGCCTGCCAGCGTATCTCGAACTCCGCGAGCGCCATCATGGCGCCCGGATCCCGCTTGAGTCCGTAATCGAGCTCGCCCCGATACTGCACGAGCGCGACGGTGCGGTTCCAGTAAAACGGGAGGGTCTGGTCATAGGTGGCGACACTGTACACCGGAACCCCGGGCGGCACGGAGGGCAACGCGCGCACGATGCCGATTCCGGAATAGATCGGGGCCACCGCGCTCGCCGCTTGCCCGAGCCAGAGAGCCGCCAGACACCAGCCGGCCGCCAGAAACAGCGCGGCGCGCAGCGGGCCGCGCCGCCGCTGCGTGAGCGCGTACAGCGCGGTCACGCCGAGCAGCGGTGCGATGCGCAACAGCGCCGGCCCGAGGGCGGCGAAGCACGCGTTGCGCTCGCTCGGCGCAAGGTGCGAAGGGCCGAAGAGCCCGAGCAGCGCGCACAGCACCGCTGCGCCGAGCATCAGGAGGGCGGTGCGGGTGAGGTCGGTGCGCAGCCGCTCCTCGGGCAACGCGCCGATCAGGAGCGCGAGCGGCGGCAGTGCCGGCAGCAGGTAGGGAATCAACTTCGAGTCTGAAAAAGAAAAGAACACCGCGACGAACAGCACCCACAGCCAAAGAAAGCGCCGCGCGTCGAATTCGGCGGGCGGCGAGCCGCTGCGGGTGCGGGCCGCTCCCATGAACACGACCCGCACCGCCGGCAGCGTCCAGGGCAGCGTCCCCCACAGAAACACGAGCGCGAAGAACCACACCGGCTCCTGCCGGTCCGCGCTCGGCGTGAGGTAGCGCGACACATGCTCGTGAACGAAGAAGAACTCGAGAAAATCCGGCACCCGATGCGCCACGAGCCAGAACCAGGGCACCGCGATCAGCACGAAGAGCGCAAGTCCGGCCGGGGCCTCGAGCCGGCGCCAGGGGCGCGTGTCACGTGTGATCAGCGTATGCAGCACGAGCACGGCCGCCGGGATCGCTGCGGCCTCGATGCCCTTGGTGAGCACCCCGAGCGCGGCGGCTGCCCAGGCGAGGAGCATCCAGCGGCGCGCGGCGGCGGGCGGGGCGTGCTGCGCCCGCAGGAATCCGGCGAGCGACCACGTGAGGCAGCAGGTGAGGCTCATGTCGAGTGTGAGCAGCTGCCCGAGGATCACGAAGAGCAGCATGCTGGCGAGCACGGCGGTCGCCCGCACCGCCGCGGCCGCACCGAAGATCCGCACCGCGATGAGCGCGACGGCGCCCAAGGTGCCGAGCGCGCACAGGGTCGTGTAGAGCCGCGCGGCGAGCTCGGTGCGCCCGAGGATCTTCAAGCTCAGGGCGGTCGCCCAGTACTGGAGCGGAGGCTTCTCGAGGTAAACCAGCCCATCGAGGTGGGGCACGAGAAACTCGCCGCTTGCCAGCATCTCGCGCGGGATCTCCGCGTAGCGTCCCTCGTCCGGCTCGAACAGCGGGCGCTCGGCCAGCACCGCGAACCAGACGATGAGCACGAGGAGCGAGAGCGCGAGACCCGTCCAGCGCTCGCTTGCGGTCATGCCTCGACCGCGAGCAGGCCGGAGCGCCCCGGCACGCTGCCGCGTCCAATGGTGCGGGTGGGCAGCTCGCTCTCGAGCGCCCGCTCGAGAATCGAGGCCATCCGGCCGAGCCGCGCGCCGGCCGCACGCCAGCGCTCGAGGAGCATGCCGAAGGCGCCGCACAGCGCCCCACCCTCGAGCTCGGCATGCAGCGTGAAGACCTGCAGGCGCGGCGCCCCGGGCGCCGCCGAGTGCCGGTACACGGCCTCCGCGAGGCCGTCCTCGCCGACACCCTCGCGCCCCAGGAGCTCATCGAAGGTCGGCAGCGTCGTCGGTATCTGGGGGCAGCGGCTCGGACCCCCGGCGAGGGCGGGCCGAAAGGGCGTGCGCCCGCGCGTATCGCTGGCATACACGAGACCCAGCGCCTGCTCGAGCTCGAGCGCGTGCGGATTCACTTGCCAGCCCGCGGCTGCGTGCGAGGCGGGCGGCGCACCGAAGATGCGCTCGAAGGCTTCAAGACCGCGCTCGAGCTCGCGACGCGTCCACTGCGCATCGGCCTGCGCCACCCCGTCCTGCCAGCGCACGTGATCGAAGGTGTGCAACCCGACCTCGAATCCCGCA